>NZ_JBYCKM010000027.1:0-140865 GCF_057473385.1 Alkalihalobacterium sp. TH-98
CAAAAATACGGTAGTCAAAACGCGAGTTGAAGCCCGAAAAAAGAGAGATCGCGAAAAAACGGTCATCAAAACGCGAGTTGAAGCCCGAAAAAAGAGAGATCGCGAAAAAACGGTAATCAAAGAGCAAGTTAAAGTCCGAAAAAAGATAAATCGTAAAAAAACGGTCGTCAAGGCGAGAGATGAAGCCCGAAAAAAAGGAACTCCTCAAAAAACGGTAATCAAACAGCGGGCGACCTCAAAAAGAAGCGCTATAAAAATGTCATCAAATCTGTCCCAAACACCACACAAAAAGAGAACCCCCAGGAAAAAGCCGCTTCACCAAGTTACACACGCATCCCTTAAACAAAAAAAAGCTAAAGGAGAAATCTCCTTTAGCTTTTGGCACGACTCTTTTTCTTGTCTTTTTCCATCTTTGCTTTTAAATCATCTTGAATGCTATGTTCCCACAACGGGACACCGATACGGTAAGCCGATCTAGACATCATCAAACCAGCAACCGGTGCTGTTAAGAAGACGAAGAGGATCGTTAGTAAGATTTTTGCAACAAACAGTTGTTCATAAAGAAGAAAGAACAAGAAGGTTGCTGTCATGATTAAAATAACACCTAATGTAGCACTCTTTGTAGCTGCGTGTAAGCGACCGTACACATCAGGGAAACGTATCATACCTACTGCGCCTAAAAGGCTGAGAAGACCGCCTAACAGGACGAATAGGCTAATTACTATCTCGATCAAAGACAACACCCCTTTCTAAGAACTTGGCTAGTGCGATGGAACCGACAAAAGCAAGAATACTGAGGACTAGAATGATTTCTGCGTAGGCCGTTGTTTCTTGAATAATCATGAGGATTCCAACAAAGCCAATTAAGTTAATACCAAATGTATCTAGTGCAACAACACGGTCAGACATAGTAGGTCCAATAATCGCTCGAATGAAGCAAACGAAAAGTGAAATGGACATGATGACTAGAACAATTTGCAACACAGTTTGCAGCATCAATGGGTCACCTCCATGATGGCTTTTTCAAACGTATTTTGAATTTGTTTGATCATCTCTTCTTTGTCAGGAACATGGATCGAATGGATATAGAGAATTTTATTATCATCCGAGAAATCCATCGATAATGTCCCTGGTGTTAACGTGATGAGAGAAGCTAATAGTGTTAATTCCCAATCCGTTTTTAATTTAGTTGGGACCGCAATAATTCCAGGCTGTATATTCATTTTAGGACTTAAAACGATCTTAATAACATCCCAGTTGGCTAGAATTAATTCTTTACTAAATAGTAAAATCAGCTTGATTATTGCAACCACACGTCTGAAGTAAAAATCGAATTTAAGAAAACGTCTCAGTACAAATAGGATAAACAAACCAACTACATAACCGATTAAAAAGTCGACCCAAGTGTAGCTATTTTGCAAGAAGACCCAAATGACAGCAATGACGAGATTTAATAAAATTTGAAAAGCCATAGCAACTACTCCTTAAGTACAGAATTAATATAAATCGATGGATTTAAAAGCTCTTCTGCAACTTCTAGTGAATATGAGAAGATCGGTTCTGCGAAGAAGCCTAACACAATCGTTAAAATGACTAAAGGAACAATTGGGAGAATTAACTTTCCAACCTTTTGTTTTGCTTGCTTTTCAGTCATCTTCTGCTCTCCCCAGAAAGCATAGATAAAGATTTTCATCATTGAGAAGAGGGTTAGTAAACCTACGACTAGGGCAACGGTAACGATAATGTAACGTCCTTCTTCAAAGCCCGCAAGAATAAGGGCAAATTTACTGAAGAACCCACTAAGCGGTGGAATACCAGCTAAAGAAATAGCAGAAATAAAGAACAACCAAGACAGCCAAGGATGTGTTTTTAATATTCCACCCATCTCTTTTAAGTTTGTTGTACCTGTTAACTTTTGTGTCGCTCCTGCAAATAGGAATAGTGCAGCTTTTACGATAATGTGATGAGCGATATAATAGATCGCACCCGCAATCGCAAGCGGTGTAAAAATCCCAAGACCCATTACCATATAACCGACCTGACTAATGATGTGATAGGAAAGGATACGTTTGAAGTCGAACTGTGATACCGCTCCTAATACCCCAAAGAACATTGTTAATCCAGCCAGGATAAGAATGATTGTATGTGTAAAGCCAGGGTCATGATTAAAGATTAACGTAAACATTCGAATAATCGCATACATTCCTACTTTCGTTAAGAGACCCCCGAATAGTGCGGCAATCGCAGCAGGCGGACCATAGTAAGAACGAGGCAACCAGAAGTAGAGTGGAAATAATGCACCCTTCATTCCAAATATGATCAGGAAGAGGATCGCAATTACATTTAATACCCCTTGTTGTTCTAGCAAAGCAACTTTAACTGCTAAGTCGGCCATGTTTAACGTTCCAGTTGCTGCGTAAATATAAGCAACACCGACGATAAACAGGATGGAAGCGAATATATTGATAGCTACATATTTTAAAGATTCACGTAGTTGATATTTGGTTCCGCCCATAACAATTAAAATGTATGATGCAATAAGCATAACTTCGAAGAATACGAACAAGTTAAACAAATCGCCTGTTAAAAATGCACCGTTTACCCCTGTCAGCAGGAAAAAGTAAAACGGATAAAAGTAATATTTTTCGCGTTCACTTGAAATCGTTTGAAAGGCAAAAAATAAACAGACAAGACCTACAATACTTGAAAGCACGACCATCATCGTAGCAAACATATCAGCAACTAGGATGATACCAAATGGTGCTTGCCAGTTACCTAGTTCTATTGTTTGAATGCCTTCTTGATAGACTAAAACGGCTAAGTAGATAGATACACCAAGAAGAGCAAAAACTGTAATCCCACTGATCACGCGTTGGATCGTATGCTTTTTTGCAAATAAGATGAGTACAGTCCCGATGATAAATGGTATTAATATTGGTAATATTACTAAATTATTCATCGCCAGTTCCCCTTAATTTATCTAAATCATCTGTTTTGTGCTCTTTATATGTTCGATAAGCTAAAACGAGTAAAAATGCCGTAACACCAAAGCTGATAACGATCGCTGTCAGAATTAATGCTTGTGGCAGCGGATCGGCATAGAAGGGAGCTTCTTCTCCTAGTAAAGGAGGGGCTCCTCTTTTTAATCCCGACATTGTCAGTAACAATAGATGTGCACCATGAGAAAGCAGCATTAATCCTAAAACAAGGCGTAATAAACTTTTCGTTAAGATTAAATACGTACCGACCATAAAGAGGACACCAACTGTGATGGACATTAAGATTTCCATTACGCATCATCCTCCGCAATCGTTAAGATTATTAACAATGCAATACCGACAACAACCAAGTAAATGCCTAAATCAAACGGTAATGCAGTTGTTAAGTGAAACTCTCCTAAAAATGGGACTGTAACATAACGATCAAACTGAGTTAAGAAAGGAAAACCAAGACCGATACTTCCCAGCCCCGTAAAGATTGAAATTAATAATCCAACCGCAATCATATGGGTGAAGTTAAATGGAATTGCTTTTTTTACACTTTTCATATCAAAGCCTAAATACATGAGTAATAAAGCACTTGCCGTCATTAACCCACCTATAAAGCCTCCACCTGGATTGTTATGTCCAGCAAAAAATAAGTAGACGGAGAAGGCGAGAATAATGAAAGTAACAATCCGCGTAATCGTGTGAAGCATTACATTGTTCGACCTCATACATCTTCCCTCCCAGTCATTCTTAGCTTAATAAGCGTAACTACTCCAAGTGCTGCTATTCCAAGTACGAGTACCTCTAGTAACGTATCAAGACCACGGAAGTCAACGAGGATAACGTTAACCATATTTTTCCCGGCAGCTAGCGTATAAGAGTTTTCTACGAAAAATTGAGAAATTGGCTCAATTCCATTGGACGTACTAAGAGCAAATGAACTAAATGCAGTTACCGTTACAAAAATACCGACAGCAATTGAAATGATTAAGTTCACACCATTGAATCGTGGAGTGAATTTTTCTTTTCTAAGCTCAGGTAAATGATAAAACGCAAGTAGTAACAATACGACCATTACTGTTTCAACAAGTAACTGAGTTAACACAAGGTCAGGCGCTCTAAATACAGCAAAGAATAGAGCGAGCAAGAACCCGATCACCCCAACAATAATGATGGCGGTAATTCGATGATTAATAAACGGAACGGATAGTGTTGCTGCAATAAATACGAGTGTCAAAATCCACATGTAAGGTGAGATGGTAGCCACATTGACTGTATCAATGGCAAAAACATCGTATCTAATAAAGGTGTATCCGAGTAAAAGAACTGAGAACGTAATCATGTAAGCAAAGTAATCACGTAATAATCCAGTCATTTGAATTTGAGTGACGCTAGTAGAGCCTTTAATTAACCCAACTAATGATTGATCATAAACGTAATTTAGCGGGTCACGCTCTTTTAAGTAGATATTTAATTGCATCCACTTCTTCGCTGTTAAATAAATGAATACCCCAACAGCAATTACACCAATCGTCATTAATAATTCGGTATTAAACCCGTGCCAGTGATAAATATTGACATAGAAGCGCTGACCTTCATCTAACAAACCTGGAAGAATTGCTGCCATTGCCGGCTCAATTACAGTGTAAGATAGAAGGTTCGGGAAAAATCCGAAAATAACAACTAATGATACTAGGATGATCGGACTGATTAACATTCCAATCGGTGCTTCGTGTACATGTTTTACATCAAAGTTTTCAGGTTTGAATTTCCCTGTGAACGTTTTGAAAAACATGATCGTACAGTAGACGAATGTAAAGACACTAGCAATCCAACCGACTACAGGGAATAGTAAGCCCCACGTTTGCATGTTGAAAATGTCTAGCTCGGAAGCTCTTAAAATCCCTGTAAAGAACATTTCCTTACTTAAGAAACCATTCAATGGAGGAAGACCTGCCATTGCTGCTAGACCAATTAAAGAGATCGTAAAGGTGATAGGCATGATGGCCATTAATCCACCTAACTTGCGAATATCTCGTGTCCCTGTTTCATGGTCGATAATACCGACGGCCATAAACAAGCCGCCTTTAAACGTCGCATGGTTGATTAAATGGAAGACCGCTGCTAATGTAGCTGCAGAATAGTAAAGAGCTGCTTCTGTCCCTGTACCATAGTATAAAGAAGCTGAGCCTAGACCTAGTAATGCCATGATTAAACCAAGCTGACTAATCGTTGAGAAGGCGAGAATAGACTTTAAATCCTTCTGGCGAACAGCTGAGACTGAGCCCCATAGTAGCGTGAATATACCAAACACTGATATAATCCAAAACCACTCTGGTAACCCGCCAAAAACAGGAGTTAAGCGAGCAACTAGATAGATACCGGCTTTAACCATTGTCGCTGAGTGTAAGTACGCACTTACAGGTGTTGGTGCTTCCATCGCATCCGGTAACCAGATGTGGAATGGGAACTGTGCTGATTTAGTGAATGCCCCTAGTAGAATGAGAAGCATAGCAGGTAAAATTAACGGATCATTCGCAATGACAGCTGCCTGTTCAATAATTCCGCGAATGCTGAACGTATTGGTCATGACGTATAGTAGTGAGAAACCACCAAGCATTGCAAATCCGCCAAACACAGTAATAAGCATTGATTTTTGTGCCCCGTAAATTGACTTTTCACGATGGAACCAATAACTAATTAATAGTGATGACGCTAAACTTGTTAATTCCCAGAAAACGTATAAGACAATTAAGTTGTCAGAAATAACAACTCCAAGCATTGCCCCCATGAACATTAATAAATAGACATAGAAGTTATTTAGAGATTCTGTTTTCTTTGACAAGTAATAGATAGAATAGAGAACTACCAGTGAACCAATTCCGGTAATCAGTAATAGAAAGAGTAAGCTAAGTCCATCCACATAAACAGTGAAATTAATGCCTAAAGAAGGTACCCATGGAACTGTATGTTTTACGACATTCCCATTCGAAGTCACCGGAAGAAATTGAATGAAATAAATAAATAAGAAAACAGGTAATGCCAGTACGAACCAGCCCGTATGTATATTTCGAATATACTTATAAAGAAATGGAACTAGAATGGCTAGTAAAAATGGTGCTACTGTAGCCCAGTGTAGAGCAGTCAATGTTTATTACCTCCTTAAATTATTTTATGTGACATATCAGACTTAAAGAGGCTGAGTCATAAGTGTTAAGTTTCCTAAGTCAATAAACGAATAGTTGCATATCACGAATTAAGATTGTAACTATTCATTTATCTTGAGGAACTTATCACTAGCATTTGATTCAGCCTCTTTAGAGAACACCGAGATTGCTATGTCAAAGAAATACGTGTACGAACAAAAAAGTCATTTTACTTAAAAACAGGTGCTTCATCGTTCATGATATGCGGACATTACAAGGCTAAAACAAATTATATAATAAATTAAAAACACTTGCACCTTTGAAACCATAGCAAAACAGTCAGTATTTATTGTTTATTTTAAATATGTAGAAATTCGTAAAAACGAAAAAAAAAATTTTTTTTTAAGCGTGTTAAAACATTGATAGTTTTCACCTAAATGACAAAAATATGTAACTTTTTACTAAATCCATGTATAAATCCTTGGATTATTTTTCATTCTATAAGTACAACCACTTTCTTTTAGAATATACTGGAGTGAAAAAAATGAGACTTAGAAAAGGTTTAGTTGCGCTGTCCATCTTTACGATCATGTTTATTGCTGCCTGGCAAGCTGATTCATATAATGACCGCATGTTACAAATGTATAATTTAGATGAAGAGCATGAAAATATGGGCATTTTAGAAGCACCGCAACAAATCCAACAGCTTGAACCGTTTAGGCCAAGAGAATATATTAAAATTCGATAAAGCATAGGATATCCAAATCAGTTTACTTGGGTGTCCTTTTTCGTATCTTTAAAAATTATAAATTGTCAGCAAAAAAAGTACATTCAATGCTTGGGACAATTTTAGGGAATTAAGAACATGTGCAAATACTACGCCGCTATCTTCGCATAAAGGCTTGCTAATCGGCGAGTTTTCTTTATTATATTAATAGGAGAAGTTGTGAGAAGGACGGATATTTTTTATAGTTACTTTACCCATATAAGGTAAAGTAAATGGACATATAACCGCGTCCAAAAATATACTACAAAAAAGACCAACTCAAGAATATACTGAGTCGGTCTGTTGATTTCTATGGTGTCTTATGAAGAGAGTTTAATTTTGTCTGTTAACGAACGACGGTCAATTTCAAGTTTAATGAGGTAGATAAAATCTTCACTTAATTTAAGTTCGATCGCTTTGAAATACGTTTCAATTAATAAATCATCTGATAATTTCTTCATTAATATTAACCTCCTCCAAAAGGAAATTTACTTGGTGATTGAAAAGTAACGGTTAACGAGTATATTTTTATGTATTAAGCATGTTTTACTAGGTCGATTAATATACTAATAGGATTTCCAATTTGTTGTAACCTAATCCTAACATGTACAAAAAAATAGAACAACCGTTCGTTTTATCCACAATTAACAGTGGATAACTTGTTGATTACTTGTTTATAAATGCAAAAATTCCATAATTTATAAGATGTTAATAGGTGAATAAAGTTATCCACAGTGTAGATAACAGCCAATTTTTGTCGAAAACTTTTTTGGTTTTTTTTGAAAAAAAACGAATTTTTTCGAAATATCTCATATTTTTTAGAGATAAGTTGTCCAAAGCGGTTGATTATTTTTGGAGCGCATTTTTACATAACATCAAGCTGTTTTATAAAAGCAGTAACTCCTCAAGATGAAATCATTGAAATATACAGAAAAAAATTGTATACTTACGGTTTGATTAAAGGTTTGGAACATTTATCCTTTAATGACAAATTGAACTCGTCAATTGCTATATCCGAAAAGAAAAGATCTTACACATTTTCCAAAAAATCATTAGACATAAGAGGATAACAAGATACTTGTTTCAAATAATAGGAATAAGGAAAAGTGTAAAGAAAGAAAGAAATCACTTAAAAGCACGTACATTGGAGGATGAATAGTGGAAGAAAGAGATATTATTTGTGCTGGTTGTGGTGTCAAAGTCCAATCCACTGACAAAAGTGAATTGGGGTATGCCCCAGCTTCGGCATTAGAACGCGATGTAATTATCTGTCAACGATGCTTCCGTTTGAAACATTATAATGAAGTCCAAGATGTGAAATTAACTGATGATGATTTTTTAAAAATCTTAAATACGTTAGGGAATACTAATTCTCTCATCGTAAAAATCGTTGATATCTTTGACTTCAATGGAAGTTGGTTACCTGGTTTACACCGTTTTGTAGGTCATAATGATGTCCTTTTAGTAGGTAATAAAGTGGATTTACTTCCAAAATCGCTAAATCCTAACAAGTTGGTCAACTGGATGAAACGTTCATCAAAAGAATTAGGTTTGAAACCGATTGATGTGATGTTGATTAGCGCGGAAAAAGGACATGGTGTATTAGATGTTGCTAACCGAATCGAAGAGTTGAGAAAAGGTAAAGATGTATATGTTGTAGGCTGTACAAATGTGGGGAAGTCCACATTTATCAATAGGATCATTAAAGAATTCGGTGGAGATGAAGAGCAGCTAATTACGACCTCTCACTTTCCGGGAACGACCTTAGATATGATTGATATTCCTTTAGATGATGGCTCAGCTTTATATGACACACCAGGTATTATTAATCATCATCAAATTGCCCATTATATTGATAAAAAAGAATTAAAAACGATCACACCGAAAAAAGAAATTAAATCCATGGTATTTCAATTAAATGAAGAACAATCATTATATTTCGGTGGGTTAGCAAGGTTTGATTTTGTTGAGGGTGAGAGAAGTTCATTTGTTTGTTATTTCTCAAATGAAATAAATATTCATCGAACCAAATTAGAGAAGGCAGATGAGTTATATCAAAATCACCTAGGTGAATTGTTGTCACCACCAGGGCCGGAAACGAAAGAAAACCTGCCGGAACTAGTTAAACATGAATTTTACATCAAAGAAAAAAGCGATATTGTTTATTCCGGTTTAGGCTGGGTTTCGATACACCAAGAAAACGTACGCGTCCATGCATACGCTCCTAAAGGTGTAGGTGTGACAATTCGACCAGCGCTCATTTAAAAGGGGAGAGAACGATGGGGAAACTATTTGGATTGATTGGTCATCCGGTAAGTCATTCGATGTCACCAAGTATGCATAATGATGCTTTTAGAAACCTAGACATAAACGTAAACCATCATTATCACGCTTTTGATGTAAAGGAAGAGGATCTTGAAGCTGCAATTTCAGGCATACGTGCATTAGGAATTAAGGGATTTAACGTAACTATTCCTCATAAAGTGAATGTGATGAAGTTTCTTGATGAGGTTGATAATGAAGCAAAATTAATTGGGGCTGTTAATACAGTTGTAAACGAAAATGGAAGATTAATCGGGTATAACACAGATGGAGAAGGGTACTTACAGTCTTTATTAAATGTAACTGGACCAAACCTTGGACAAAAGAAGACATTGGTCATTGGTGCCGGCGGGGCTGCACGTGCCGTATTTACGGTTCTTTCCCGGTACGGGGTTACCGATTTGCACATTGCTAATCGTACAACAGAAAAAGCAGCTACACTTGCAAGTGAATGTAATTGCGGTCAAGCAAACGCAGAGGTTCTTTCAATAGAAGAAGCCGGGGAACGATTGAACGACTATGATCTTATTATTAATACGACTTCAGTTGGAATGAGTCCTCGCATATATGATCTGCCAATTCATTTAGGGAATTTAAAGGTAGATGCAGTTGTTAGTGACTTAATCTATAATCCCTTAAAAACCAAACTTCTGCATGAAGCAGAAGAAAAAGGAGCAACCATCATAAACGGAGTCGGGATGTTTGTGGAACAAGGGGCGCTCGCTTTTGAAAAGTGGACAGGTGTTGCACCTGACCGCCAAAGAATGGAAAATATTGTATTACAACAACTAGGAGGATTTTAAAATACATGTTAACGGGAAAACAAAAACGTTTCTTACGCTCAAAGGCACATCACTTAACGCCAATTTTTCAAGTTGGAAAAGGCGGTGTAAATGACAATATGATTAAACAAATTAAAGATGCCTTAGAAGCGAGAGAATTATTGAAGGTAAGCGTCTTACAAAATTGTGATGAAGATAAAGATGAAGTGGCAAATGATTTAATTAAAGGAGCGAGAGCTGAACTTGTTCAAGTGATTGGGAATACTATAGTACTGTATAAAGAATCAAGAGAAAATAAACAGCTGGAGCTCCCACAATAATTAGAAAAAAGGGGAGAAAGATTGTGCGAAAAATCGGTATTCTTGGAGGTACATTTGACCCTCCGCATATCGGACACTTACTTATTGCTCAAGAAGTACTAGAGCAATGTAAGTTAGATGAAATATGGTTTATGCCAGCAAATATTCCTCCCCATAAAAAAAACGATGAAGTATCATCTGTTACTGACCGTATTGAGATGGTAACCAAAGCAATCGAAGGTGTTGACCAATTTACTGTTTCTACCATTGAGTTAGAGCGTAATGGACCATCTTATACGGTAGACACATTAAAAGAGCTTAAATTGAAATTACCAGATGTGGAATTTTACTTTATTATAGGTGGAGATATGATTGAACAACTTCATACGTGGGAACGTATCAATGAGTTGTTTGAGTATGTGACGTTTGTTGGTCTGCAGCGACCTGGATACTCCCAATCTTCCATGTACGAGGAGAAGTTGCAATTGTTAACAATCCCTCAAGTGGACATTTCTTCATCAGATATTAGAGAAAGACTTAAGGAAGGGCGGAGTATTCGCTACTTTGTGCCTGAACAAGTCCGTCAGTTTATTGAGGAGAGAGAGTTATATGGAACGAGTGCAAGCGTTAGAAATCGTTAAGTCACACTTAACCGATCATCGTTATACTCATACAATCGGAGTGATGGAAACGGCCATACAACTTGCTAAACAAGAAGGGATCGATCAAAAAAAAGCGGAATTAGCTAGTATTTTTCACGACTATGCTAAATTTCGACCGAAAGAAGAAATGCGTCAACTCATAAAAGAACAAAGTTTAGGTGAGGATTTTGTTCACTATGGTGATGAACTTCTTCATGCCCCATGTGGAGCGTATTGGGTAAAGTATGAGGTCGGAATTAGTGATGAGGAAGTATTATCTGCGATCCGTTATCATACGACGGGTAAACCGGATATGACGACGTTAGAAAAGGTTGTTTTTTTAGCTGACTATATTGAACCTGGAAGGCAATTTCCTGGTGTAGAAGAAGTGAGAGAAGCCGCTGCTAAAAATTTGAATTATGCTTGCATTATGTCTTTGCGTAATACGATGACTTTTCTAATGAAAAAAGATCAATTGATATATCCGGATACATTAGCCGCTTACAATCACCTAATAACTGAATGGAAAAGAATAGGGAGGTAATTATCTTAATGGATGTAAATAATGTATTAAAATTAGCTGTAAATGCAATTGATGACAAGAGAGCCGAAGATATTGTTGTACTTAATATGAAGGGTGTTTCATTAATTGCTGACTATTTTATTATTTGCCACGGGAATTCAGATAAGCAAGTTCAGGCGATCGCTCATGAATTAAAGAAAGTGGCTCAAGAAAATGGAATGGATTTAAAACGTTTAGAAGGGTTTGATCAAGCACGTTGGGTACTAGTTGACTTAAACGACATTGTTGTTCATGTGTTCCACCGCGATGAACGTTCATACTATAATTTAGAAAAACTATGGGGCGACGCACAAGTGATGGAGCTTGAGGGAGAACTACTATAGTTAACTAGAAAGGAAAAAAAATGAACTACGAGCAGTTTGCTTATTTATATGATCAATTAATGAAGGACGCACCGTATGACGAGTGGTTAAATTTCACAAAAGATAAGCTTCACCTCTATTTACCAGAGGCTAGAGAGTTACTAGATGTCGGTTGCGGGACTGGCGAACTTTTGCTTCGTTTAGCTAAAAAAGGTTACGATGTGACAGGGGTAGATTTATCGAGTGATATGTTAGTTGTTGCCAATAAAAAGGTTGAGGCTGAAAAGGTAACAGCGAAGTTGTTTGAGCAAGATATGAGAAATCTAGAAGGACTTGGTCAGTTTGACGCAGTTCTAACGTATTGTGACAGTTTAAACTACTTACCAAATGAGGACGATGTTCAAGCGGCATTCTCAGCCTTTAACCGATCCTTAAAAGATAATGGCTTGTTAATCTTTGATGTTCATTCATGTTTTAAAATGGATGAAATTTTTACGGGGCAAATCTTTGCGGATGATGATGAACATATCTCCTATATTTGGAAGGCGTTTGAAGGCAAGTATCCATATAGTGTGGAACACGATTTAACGTTTTTTGTTCAAAATGAAGATCAAACCTACACTCGTTATGAAGAGTTTCATGAACAGCGAACCTATAGTATTGACCAATATAAGCAGTGGTTAGAGGAGGCTGGCTTTGCAATTTTAGAAATTAGCGCAGACTTCGGTAAAGAGATCACAGAAGGAAGTGAGCGAATTTTCTTTGTCGCTCAAAAAAAATAAGCAGGAATTTAAATATCAACAAAGAATAAGACAAGAGACGAAGTGAGTCTCTTGTCTTATTCTTTGTATGTTTTAGAAGAAAATTGTTGTTCAATCAACTCTTTGTCTTCGTAATACTTGGCATGTGTTTGTTGAAAAAGGTGATCAAACATTGGGCCAATCTCTTCTTCTAATACTTTAATTCCTTCACCAGTTATGCCCCCAGGTACACAGACTCTTTGTTGTAATGTTGGTAATGTAAAAACCTCTTTTTCCAACAGCTTCCCCATTCCAATAATCATATTCGTTGCAAGTGTCGTTGCATCTTCCGCTGTAATTTCGGTTTGCCTTACAGCCGCATCCACAAACCGTTGTAAAATGTAACTAAAAAAAGCAGGCCCACAACTTACGATATCCGAAGCTACTCTCGTAACATTTTCGTCAATGACAAGAGGGGTAGAAATATGACTCAGAAGGGAGGTGAGTACCTCTTTGTCTTTACTCGAACAACGGCTGCCGAAACTAAGTAGTGATGGCCCCGCGTGTGCACGATTCAAAATACTTGGGATCGCTCTTGCCACTTTACAATTTACAATCTGTTCAAGCTGCTGGACGGAAATCGGGCTTGTAATGGAAATGAGTAGCTGGCTGCTGTACAAATCTGCTTGAATCGACTCTAACAACGAGTGGAACTGTAAAGGTTTTACACAAATGAAAATGAAGTCCGTTTTCTGTACAACCTCATTTGGTGTTTCACATACGTTAAGGGAATGGTGCCTTTTTCCAAGATTTTTTGCTTTCTCTAATGTACGATTATGAATGAACAGCTGGGATGGAGTGACAGCTTTTGCTTCAATTAAGGAATCAATTAAAATGGTTCCCATGCTTCCTGTACCGATTATCCCAATATTCATGTTGCATCCCTCCTTTTCCTCACGCTGTGCTTACATAGGGGCTACAGAATGTCCTCTAGACAGTCTTTAACGTAAATATATGAGGGATGCTATCGTATTATGTTTGTTTTTAAATTAACCGTTTATATTCGATCTATTTGCGTAATCTGAAACCATTTCTTTCGTCACCGTTTTTCTAGTAGGAAAACCAAACTTCATCGCTATTCCGTTCATCTCATTTGTAATTTGATTAATTTCAGTAACTGAAAAATCCTTCCCATTCTTCGCATCAGCTACTACCTTTTCAATAGTTGCTTCACGCATGGCCTCTAATCTTTTAAATTCCGTTTGTCCATTTATATGGTTTTCAACCTGTTTAGATATCGCTAAGTGTACACTCATGTTTAACATCCTTTCCGAAAGCGAGGTGTAATGATTGATGAAATTCTCCAAGCGTGAGCTGTGGCTCGTTTGTTTGATTGGAGTATTACTTCTAGTAGTAAGTTTAAGCTTTATTTTTCAGTTTGACAACAACTCCGATGCAGAAGAATTAAACTGGTACTTTGAAGAAGAGGAGGACAATGACCAAGTTCCAGTTGAACAGAAACTTTCTATCATTGTCGATGTGAAAGGGCAAGTTGTGTTACCAGGTGTTTACGAACTTGAAGAGGGTCAAAGAATGAAAGACTTAATCGAACTAGCGGGTGGATTAACTCCAGATGCAGATGAAATGAAAGTTAACTTAGCAGCCATTCTATCTGATGCGATGGCGATCTATATCCCTAAAGTGGGGGAGGAAGACACACCAATGGTTGATTCGGTCATGGTCGGTAATCATTCATCAACAAGTGAAAATGGAAAAATTAATATTAATCAGGCATCAGCCGAAGAACTTCAAAAGCTTCCAGGTATTGGTCCGGCAAAAGCAACTGCAATCATTGCTTATCGTGATGAAAATGGTCCCTTTCAAACGGTTGAAGATCTGCAACAAGTCTCAGGCATCGGCCCAAAATCCATTGATAAGATGAGAGATGAGATAACAACTAGATAACAGAAAACTCATAATACATTGACAACTAGTTGGATTAGGGATATAATCAGCGCAAAATTCATATAATTTCTATCTGATTTTTTAGGTGGGAGTAGGAGGAAAAAAAGCATGAGTGAGAACAAGTGGTCTTTAGAAACTATTGCTGTTCATGGAGGACAAGAAGTAGATCCTGCAACGCAATCAAGGGCTGTACCTATTTATCAAACAACATCATACGGATTTAAAAGCTCTGAACATGCAGCCAACCTTTTTTCTTTAGCAGAACCTGGGAATATCTACACGCGTATTATGAACCCGACACAAGACGTATTTGAAAAACGTGTCGCTGAACTAGAAGGTGGAGTTGCCGCGCTTGCTACAGCTAGCGGAAGTTCTGCGATCCATCTTGCTATCCTTAACATTTGTGAAAATGGTGATGAAATCGTCGCTTCAAGTGCATTATACGGGGGAACGTACAACTTATTTGTACATACGTTAAAAAAGATGGGAATTACTGTTCATCTTGTTGATGGAACTGATCCTGAAGCATTTGAACGTGCAATCACACCGAATACGAAGTTACTATATGGTGAAATGATTGGAAATCCTCAAGGAGACATTTTAGATGTAGAAGCCGTTGCGGCTGTTGCGCACCGAAATGGCATCCCGCTGATGGTTGATGCGACATTAGTAACACCTGCACTATGTCGTCCGATTGAACACGGCGCTGATATTGTTGTTCATTCTGCGACTAAATTTATGGGTGGTCACGGAACATCGATTGGTGGAGTAATCGTTGATGCTGGAAAGTTCGACTGGGGTAACGGAAAGTTTCCTGGATTGTCTGAGCCGGACCCTAGTTATCATGGTTTAGTCTACACTGAAGCTTTAGGGAACCTAGCGTACATTATTAAAGCTCGTGTTCAGCTGTTACGTGATTTAGGGCCAGCAATTGCTCCGTTAAACTCTTTCTTATTATTACAAGGATTAGAAACGCTTCACTTACGTATGGAGCGTCATTGTGAAAACGCTGAGAAAGTGGCTCAATTTTTAGACAACCATGAGCTTGTCGAGTGGGTAAGTTATGCTGGCCTATCTTCACACCGCTCATATGATTTAGCCAACAAATACTTACCAAATGGTAAAGGAGCAATTCTTACATTTGGTATTAAAGGTGGAACGGAAGAAGGCAAGAGATTTATTAATGCATTAGAATTGCTTTCACATGTTGCCAATGTAGGTGATGCGAAATCACTCGTCATTCACCCTGCAAGTACAACACACCAACAATTATCTGAAGCCGATCAGCGAGCAGCTGGAGTAACTCCAGAGCTTATCCGTCTTTCGATCGGGATTGAAAATGTAAATGATATTATTTCTGATATTGAGCAAGCACTTGTAAAAAGCCAAAGCTAATCAGGATGAGGGTGACTCCTAAGTAGTTTGTACGCAGTATGATGCGATGACGATCCATTTATTGTCGTATCACGTTACTGGAGTCTCCTCTTTTTCTTGAGGAAAACCTTTTGGATGTTGAGAGGCATTGGTCAGTCGGCTAAACGGAGATGTGGGATGTCAGCTTAGTTTTGTTGCAGCTGGCTGCGCGCTCGTCGTTTTAAATATAATAGGACTGAGAGGCCTTTATTTGTGACAAAAAGCCACTTTTGTTTAGTTTAGAGGACTCAGAAGCCCTTAATTACTAGTTTTCATGGAGTTGAGTAATGATTTTAGGCAAATAAGAGCCTCTCAGTCCGTGAAATCCATAAATGAGGTGGTTTTCTCTAAAATAAGGTCCTCTCAGTCGCCTAAATTCTAATTCCACCCAATTTCTTTTATTTGCTTCAGTCTCACCGTTTTGTGCGGCCTGTTGTTGTTTTGGCTGCAGGTGTCTTCAGCTCGAGCTGCTTCGGTCCATCAAACGTGGCCAAACAGCAGAATGCTCCTTCCTGCCTTCCTTCTCTCCAGCGTTTTTCGCCAATAACCAGGTACCTTTCGCTTTTCTTTCCATTGACGCATGTTTCTGACGTTGGATAAACTATAGACATAGAAGCCATTTTACAAGGAGTTGAAAAAGTTGAATCGAATTTCATGGGATCAGTATTTTATTGCACAAAGTCATTTGCTGGCAATGAGAAGTACATGTACACGTTTGATGGTAGGCGCTACGATTGTCCGGGATAAACGAATTATTGCAGGGGGGTATAACGGATCGATTTCTGGAAGCGATCATTGTATAGATGAAGGTTGTTATGTCGTGGATAATCATTGTATTCGAACGATTCACGCGGAGGTGAACGCCCTTTTGCAATGTGCTAAATTTGGGGTTCCTACACAAGGAGCAGAAATTTATGTTACTCATTTTCCGTGCTTAAACTGTACGAAGAGCATTATCCAGAGTGGTATTTCTGCCGTCTATTATTCAACTGATTATAAGAACCACCCGTATGCGTTGGAATTACTTGAACAAGCTGGGGTGAAAGTGAAGCAAGTTGAATTAGAAGAATTGATCTTAGATAAAAATTCAAATGAAAAGCTTCAATTTACAGCATCATTATTAGAAAAGCTAGCTGCAAGTGGGCTTTCAGAAGACGAGCTTAAAAAGCTTCGTGATGAAGCAAACAAGCTTTATACTCCACTTTAATGTAAAGGAGTTATTTCTTTGACTGGACGTTGGCATATTGTTGTATTGGCAGCGATCATTAGTATTGTAATAGCTACAAAAGGATTTCAAATCTGGTTACTTTTTCTTATAGCATACTTAAGCTATTATTTAATCGTTCACAGGCGAAGGATAAGGATGGACGGACTTTTTCTTGTCCTTTGCTTACTGTTATTTTATACGAGTAGTTCTTTTATTCATCAACATAATGTAACGAATTATTCCTCAGAACAAACCGCTTTTATGGGTACGATTAGTTCCATTCCACAAATCAATGGCGATCGCCTAAGCTTTCAATTCACAACCGTAACAGGTGAAAAGTTACAGACCAATTATTTAATAAAATCAGAACAGGAGCAGCAGCAGTTAAAAGCTCTTAAAGTTGGGATGAAATGCCCTTTGCTAGGTAAGCTCCGTAAACCGTCTCCGTCAACTAACTTTTATGCTTTTGATTATGAGGAGTTTCTTTTTTATCAAAAGATTCATTGGAATTTCAATCCTGAGACTGTAGTTATCCAAAAATGCCAGTCATCATCTTTTTCTTTTCGCTATTCTCTTCAAACTATTCGGCAACATGGAATTCAATACATTAGTGAGCACTATCCAGATGGATCCACGGGAATTGTTACTGCTTTACTATTCGGTGATCGAGCGAGTATGGAGGAGGACGTATTAGAAGCGTATCAGCGTTTAGGTGTTATTCATCTTTTAGCTGTTTCTGGGCTTCATGTAGGACTCATCTTTTCTGCGTTATTTTTTCTCTTCATTCGTTTCGGTATTACACGTGAGCGAACGATCGATCTATTGTTAATTTTATTACCGATGTACATGATCGTTGCCGGTGGTGCTCCTTCTGTTATTCGTGCAGTATGTATGACAGTTGTCGTGCTGGTTTCATTGCGGTTAAAAAAGAAATTACATCCACTTGACGGTATTAGTTTCGTTTGTCTTTTGTATTTACTTTTATCTCCTTATTCCTTATACCAGTTAGGCTTTCAATTATCGTTTTTAATTAGCTTTACTTTAATTGTTTCTGCAGATATGGTCAGTAAACAAATTCATTATTTCAAGCAGCTGGTTACAGTAACTGCCATTTCTCAGATCGCATCCTTTCCAATTATCATCTTCCACTTTTACGAAGTTTCTTGGTTAAGCTTGCCTCTTAATTTGGTGTATATTCCATTTATCTCTTTACTCGTTTTACCTGCTGTTTTTTTAACCTATTTTATTCATTTGATTTCACCTTTTTTTGGAAACTTCTTATTAGAGCTTCTGAATGGAGTAATTGTTTATTCACATTCAGGTTTAACATACCTTAATGATTTGCCTTTTAGTTCGATCCTTTTTGGTCAATTTGATATTTGGATTGCTTTCTGCTTCATGTATATTTGTTTTGCCGCGTTCCTTTTCTATGAAAGGAAAGTTTCGTTCAAGCGTTGGGCCATTCTAATATGCGCCCTGACAAGTTTGATGCTCATCCATTTTCTTAGCCCTTATTTTACTGGAAAAGGTGAGGTGACGATGCTAGATGTAGGGCAAGGTGACAGTATCTTTATTGAACTCCCGCATCGGAAAGCAGTTTATTTAATTGATAGTGGAGGCTTAGTAAGTTTTGGAAGAGAAGAAGAATGGAAAAGGAGATCTCGTGAATTCGATGTCGGAAAACATATCGTCGTTCCGTTTCTCAAAGCGAAAGGAATTCAAACGATTGATAAGTTAATTTTAACGCACGGTCATTACGATCATATAGGTGGTGCTGAGGCACTTCTTGATCAAGTAAAAATAAAAGAGATAGTATATGCTTACGGTCCTGTTGAAGGAGACTTTGAGCGGTATTTATTGACTGAATTTCAGCAGAGAGGGACAAATATACAGTTTGCTAAAGAAGGAATGGGATGGACGGTGGCAGGAAGTGATTTTCGTGTTCTATCACCTCAAGGCAATGAAGACAGTTTGAATAATCGTTCCATCGTTTTGTATAGCACATTGGGAGGGTTACGGTGGCTTTTTACCGGTGATTTAGAGCAAAGTGGTGAGGCGCGTCTTATTCGTGATTTTAAAAAGTTAGAGATCGATATTTTAAAGGCTGGTCATCATGGCAGCCGTACATCGTCAACCCCTCCATTTATCGATCATATTCAACCTAAACTCGCCCTCATTTCCGCTGGAAGAAATAATCGGTTTCAACATCCTCATACCGAGGTGATTGAAACATTCACTGAACGGAACATACCTATTTATCGTACGGACGAACATGGAGGGATCCGCTTTGTTTTCTCGAAGAAAGGGCTTCTTCATATAGAAACGGCTATCCAAAGCAAACATGAAAAAAGGTTACCATTGCGGTAACCCTTTTTCTTTAAGTATGGTTGTCTTACATGTTGCCGAATACGTCAACTAGTGAAGCGATAATAAATAAAGTGGCAAAGAAGCCGAAAGAAACGATAAACCCAACACCTGAATCAATTGCGTCGTTGCGTTTACATTGTACTCTTTTTTCGAACTCACTCATTAGTAACCCCTCCTATTTCATTCTTTAGTATAAGGGAAGACAAGAAAAAAATCCATACAATCCAAAGTCCTTTTCATGTAAAATATTCGCAGTTGTCTAGCTCCAACGCCCAACGACTAAGCGAGACTTCCCTCACCTTCGTACGATAAGTCAACATCGACTCCCTGCCGATCATCGTGTTTCCTTTATCTCCTCAGTCCAGTCCGTACGTCGCTATACGGGCGTTTGCGCTTTTCGTGTCAAATATTAAAATATTGTCTTCCACTGCTGTAAAGAGTTGTCACCTATAGTTTTCACCTGCATAGGATATCATAACTAATGTAGAGGTCGCCGCAAACATGATTATCGTCATTAGAGGGGTTTCCTAGGGTCCCTTTGATGGCGTTTATCATAAATGGAGGTTAACTCATGAAATTGGGTCTTAACTTATGTTAATGAGATGACTCGCTCATTTCATTATCAGCGGATTAAGTAGGGAGCCAATGAACAATGGGTTGGCCTCTTTTTCATGGTTAAATTACTTAACAAGTATGGACAATGCTTTTTATATTACCCATAATAATATTACCAATCTCTTTTAGGAATATCCAACCATTAGGAAGGGACGTAAAAATGTCATACATAGAAACAAAACGAAAAATTTCGAAAGAAAATATTGCCCCGATTTATTTGTTCATCGGTGAGGAGCGCTTTTTAGTTGATGATTTAATTCATTCAATCGTTGCTAAATCTTTAACAGAAGATGAGCTAGATTTTAATTTATCGACATATGAATTAAAGGAGACGCCGGTTGATGTTGCTGTGGAAGATGCTCAAACACTTCCATTTTTAGGATCAAAAAGAGTAGTGATCGCTAAAGATGCCTATTTTTTAACAGCGCAAAAAGACGATAGTAAAATAGAACATAATTTAAAGTTACTGGAAATGTATCTACAAAATCCAGTTCAAGAAACGGTATTTATTTTAACGGCACCTTATGAAAAATTAGATGAGCGGAAAAAGTTAGTCAAATCGTTAAGGAAAGAAGCAGAGGTTGTTGATACGAAAGAGTTTGACGAAAAAATGTTAAACGAGTGGCTAAATGAACAAGCGATGAGTCATTCGATTGAATTGACATCAGGTGGAAAAGAAAAATTAATTCAGTTACTAGGCGGAAATTTGTTAATGCTCGTTAATGAGATTGAAAAGCTTTCTCTTTACGTCGGGGAGCATGGGATGATTGATGAATCAGTAGTTGATCAACTGGTAGCAAAGACAGTTGAACAAGATGTTTTTATGTTAATCGACCATATCGTACATAAACGCATTGAAAAAGCTTTAGAAATCTATTTTGACTTAATGAGACAAAAGGAAGATCCCATTAAGCTTGTCGCTTTATTAGCACGTCAAGTACGTATCATTTATCAAGTAAAAGAATTGTTGAAAAGAGGGTATTCGCAACAACAGATTGCCGGTCAAATTAAAGTTCACCCATATGCTGTTAAGCTAGCGAGTCAACAAGGAAAAGCATTTCAAGAAGCCGCATTGTTTCGTTTATTAGAGCGGCTTGCCGAGACGGACTTTAATATTAAAAGCGGGCAAGTGGATAAGCATTTAGCGATTGAATTGCTTTTGATGGAATTTCACCGGTAAGTAGGTGTGACCACAGTGATAGCATCTATGTACAATGTCAATTTTAATAAGAATATAAAAAACGGAGAAACTCTAAAAGAGTTCCTCCGTTTTTTACCTTAAAAAAGTTAACTTTTTTAAAACTTAGCCAATCATTCGATTATGCAGAAACTCCGTTTAATTGCTTTTGTAAACGAGACTTTTGACGAGATGCTGCATTTTTATGAATAAGGCCTTTGCTTGCTGCTTTGTCAAGCTTCTTAGCAGCTGCAACGTAAGCTTCTTTTGCTGCTTCTACTTCGTTAGCTGCAACTTTAGCTTCAAAGTTCTTGATAGCTGTACGAAGAGCAGACTTTTGAGAAGCGTTTTGCACACGGCGCTTGTCGTTAGTTTTTACACGTTTAATCGCAGATTTAATGTTAGGCATTCCTTTCACCTCCCTGATGCAACCTTCACAACAGTGAATAAGTACAACAAACAGCATTCTATCAAAAACCATGAATAATTGCAATAGAAGAATGAAAACCTTCTTCACGGGAAACCTATTTTTAAAAGAAATACTACTAGTATGTGTTCAAAGGCAGGACAAAAAGATCCGTTAAGTTCGAGGAAGCGCAAGCTGACGAGCTACCACAGGATGTGGTGACTTCGACGTTCCCACAGGACGTGGGGTTCTTAGTCGAAGGTCTTCTAATGAAAGGATTTTTCCCGGACTTTTGAACAACCTTACTAGTATGTGTTCAAAAAGGAGGATCTCTCTGTGTCGGATAAAAACTTAGATTTAAGTGAATATAACGTACGAACAGATTTAGCGGTAGAGGCTCATGAAATTGTTCAGGAAGAAGAACAAAAGAAGGCGCCTTCCAAAGAAAGAAGAAGAATTGAAGGTGTTGTTGTTAAAGAAAAAGAACAAGAAGGTGTAAAAATAACTAGAGTAGAAATTACAGACCAAGGTGCTGAAAGGTTAGGGAAAAAAGCTGGCCGATACTTAACGTTTGAAACACAAGGAATACGAAAAAAAGATACAGCACTACAAGAGAAAGTGGAGTCTGTCTTTGCACGCGAATTTAATTTATTTTTGGAAGAGCTTAATATTACAAAAGAATCGAGCTGCCTAGTTGTCGGGTTAGGAAACTGGAACGTGACACCAGATGCTTTAGGACCGATTGCAGTTGAAAACCTTCTCATCACTAAGCATTTATTTGCGTTGGCACCAGAACAAGTAGAAGACGGATTTCGTCCGGTCAGTGCGATCGCACCTGGCGTAATGGGGATTACTGGAATTGAAACAAGTGACATTATCCACGGTGTTATTGAAAAAACAAAACCTGACTTTGTCATTGCGATTGATGCCTTAGCTTCTCGTTCGATTGAAAGAGTCAATACGACGATACAAGTTTCTGACACCGGTATCCACCCTGGAAGCGGTGTGGGGAATAAACGTAAAGAGTTAAGCCAAGAAACCTTAGGGATTCCTGTTATTGCCGTTGGTATACCAACTGTTGTAGACGCGGTTTCAATCACGAGTGATACCATTGATTTTGTTTTAAAACACTTTGGCAGAGAAATGAAAGAAGGTAATAAACCTTCGCGAGCTTTAACTCCTGCAGGAATGACTTTCGGTGAAAAGCGCCAGCTAACGGATGAAGATCTACCTGATGAGTCGAAACGCCAAACCATTTTAGGAATGGTCGGAACATTAGAGGAAGAAGAAAAGCGCCAGCTCATTCGTGAAGTGTTAGCACCGCTTGGCCATAATTTAATGGTGACCCCGAAGGAAATCGATGTATTCATTGATGATATGGCAAATGTACTTGCGATGGGACTGAACGCAGCACTTCATGGTGAAGTGGACCAAGATAACGTTGGGTCTTATACACATTAAGCGGATCGTAATTTGATTACAGCCCCCAAACTATACTAAAAAGCTGCTTCTTCATAGAAGCAGCTTTTTTGATATTTAAAGCCTATTGAGTAAAATAGTCTCTCAACATCTCAATGAAGGACACTTTCATTTCAATCCCGAAATGTCCCTCAACATCTCATGAAGGACACTTCCCTTGCATTTTTGCTTGTTTTGTCCTTCATCAACTTTAGCGTATGTTACTCCAAAAAGCCGGATTAATCCTCGTTTTTTTGGTTCTATACAAGACAGCTTGTACATAGATTGTGATAAGAGTAATCGAAAGGGTGGGAGTATGAGGAGAAACCGATTCCATGGTTTGACCATTTCAATAAATAGGACAAGTCTTAGAAAAATCGCTGTTTTTATTATTGTTGGGATTATCGCTGTTTTTATCTTTACAGGAATGTTAACATCCATTGATCCAGGATACGGTATGGCTTCTTCGACGGTTCATAGTTGGACAACCCAAGTTACTGGAGAAAATCTCGTTTACTTAATGGGAATGGGAAATAGATATTTTCAACAAGCGTTACCTGAAGATAGTCAACCTCCTAATTTGTCTAGTATTGCATTTGAACTCGCAACGAGTATTAACCCCGATGACCCGAGGAGTTTGCTGGGGAGGGAGTTACCTGGCTTTGCATTGTTTGACGGGAATATCGTCGTTGCCGGTGACAAGTCAGACTATACGAACATGCCAATTGAGTCGGCACCTCCAATGGAAGTGTTAATGGCAGAACGAGAAGCGGCAACAACGTCTTTTGATGAGTTGGACAAGCCGACAGATCAAGCGCAACCTGAGATGACAACTGGTGATCGAAAAGTTGTTCATATTATTCATTCGCATACAAGAGAATCGTTTTTACCGGAGTTAAAGGGTGTAACAAACCCGAATGAAGCATGGCACGCAGAAGTTAATATTTCGCTTGTCGGTGAAAGATTAGGTCAATCTTTAAGAAATCGCGGCATTGGTACGGATGTTGATAGTACAGACATTCAGAGTATTTTAAACCAAAGAGATTGGGGCTATCCGAAATCATATGATGCTTCAAGAGAATTAGTCAAAGAAGCAATGGCAAACAATGATCAATTAGAGTTCTTCTTCGATTTACACCGTGACTCTTTATTGAGAGATAACACTACAGTTACGATTAACGGTGAACACTACGCAAGGATTTATTTTGTAATTGGAAGAGATAATCGAAATAGAGAACAAAATACAAAATTAGCGAAAGACTTACACCACAGACTAGAGGAAAAATACCCTGGTTTAAGCCGCGGGGTTGTTGAGATGGGCGGTATTGGAAGAAATGGTGTATACAACCAGGATTTACATGGTAATTCGATTTTAATTGAGTTTGGTGGAGTTGAAAACTCAGTGGAAGAAAACTTTAGATCAGCCGATGCCTTTGCCGAAGTATTTAGTGAATTTTACTGGGAGCAAGCAAAAGTATCAACAGAGTAAAGCAACAAATAAAACCGGAATAGATGGGGAGGAAGAGGGATGACCAAATTTTTGCTTAAAACCTTTTTTGTACTAACGATCTTATTGTTTGGAGTTGTCTTTGGAATTCACCAGGCGAATGAAGGGACATTAAGCTTATTTGGAAAAAAAGAAGCAGAACAGACGGTCACAGCCCCTTCCACCCCGTCGATTGAAAAACAAAAAGTAAAAGACGAGAAACAAACTGTACCACCTGCTGAAAAAGAGCAACCTAAAGAGGAACGAGTAAAAACAACCCAAGAATTACAAGAGAAACAGCAACTTGCTGCTGATGTTGGTGCTTTTAATTTTTATTCTGAGCTCGGTTCAAATATAGGGGAATTACTAGAAATACTTGTCTATCATACCGTTTCAGCCATTACTGGAATTATCCATGGTTGGTTGAATAATTAACGAATGATCAATGAACTTCTGTCTTTTCAGACAGAGGTTTTTATTTTTTTACCCTCCAAAGCACTACGGTTATTGAAGGAAGAGCAACACATTGGTATAATCAAACTTAGTGCATATAGGAGTGATAATGACTATGAATAAAGAACAACGTTTAACGCGCAGATCGAAAATCAGAAACTTTTCGATTATTGCTCATATCGATCATGGAAAATCAACGTTAGCGGACCGAATTTTAGAGAAGACTAGTGCGTTAACGCAACGCGAAATGAAAGAACAAATTCTCGATTCAATGGATTTAGAACGTGAACGTGGAATTACAATAAAATTAAATGCTGTACAGCTTACTTATAAAGCAAGCGATGGCGAAGAGTATATTTTTCACCTAATTGATACGCCAGGACACGTCGACTTCACGTATGAAGTTTCACGAAGTTTAGCGGCGTGTGAAGGAGCTCTTCTAATCGTCGATGCAGCTCAAGGAATTGAAGCTCAAACACTTGCGAATGTTTATCTAGCTTTGGATAATGACTTAGAGATTTTACCAGTCATTAATAAGATCGACTTGCCAAGTGCTGAGCCTGAGCGAGTAAAAAAAGAAGTTGAAGATGTCATTGGTTTGGATGCTTCTGATGCTGTTCTTGCGTCTGCAAAGAATGGTATTGGTATTGAAGAAATTTTAGAGCAAGTAGTGGAAAAAGTACCGGCACCAACAGGTGATCCTGAAGCTCCATTAAAAGCGCTGATCTTTGACTCGTTATACGATTCGTATCGCGGGGTTATTGCGTATATCCGAATTATTGAAGGTACAGTTAAGCCGGGCCAGAAAGTTAAGATGATGGCAACAGGTAAAGAGTTTGAAGTCAATGAAGTTGGCGTATATACGCCGAAGCCGACTCGCCGTGACGAATTAACAGTTGGTGATGTAGGGTTCTTAACCGCTTCAATTAAAAATGTAAGTGATTGTCGTGTCGGTGATACCGTTACACTTGCAGAAAATCCAGCTGAAGCTGCGTTACCTGGTTACCGTAAAATGAACCCAATGGTTTTCTGTGGTATTTATCCAATTGATACAGCCGATTACAATGACCTGCGTGAAGCGTTGGAGCGTCTCCAATTGAATGATGCGTCTTTACAATTTGAGCCGGAAACTTCTCAAGCTTTAGGCTTTGGTTTCCGTTGTGGATTTTTAGGGTTGCTCCATATGGAGATCATTCAAGAGCGTATTGAAAGGGAATTTAATATCGACCTTATTACGACAGCGCCGAGTGTTGTTTATCACGTTTACCAAACGGATGGAGAAGTATTAGAAATTGATAATCCATCTAAAATGCCAGATCCACAAAAAATTGAACGAATTGAAGAGCCGTATGTTAAAGCTAAAGTGATGGTGCCAAATGATTATGTGGGAGCCGTCATGGAGCTTTGCCAAGGCAAGCGCGGTATATTTATTGATATGCAATATTTAGATGAGAACCGAGTTTCGATTGTTTATGACATTCCTCTATCTGAGATCGTTTATGATTTCTTCGATCAATTAAAATCAAATACAAAAGGCTATGCATCGTTTGATTATGAGTTAATTGGCTATAAGGAATCGAAGTTGGTGAAGATGGATATCTTATTAAATGCAGAAAAAGTGGATGCTTTATCGGTCATTGTTCACCGTGATTCTGCTTACGACCGTGGAAAAATTATCGTTGAGAAGTTAAAAGAACTTATTCCTCGTCAACAATTCGAAGTGCCTGTTCAAGCAAGTTTAGGGCAAAAGATTATTGCACGTTCAACGATTAAGGCGATGCGTAAAAACGTTTTAGCTAAGTGTTACGGGGGAGATATTTCTCGTAAACGTAAACTATTAGAGAAGCAAAAAGAAGGTAAAAAGCGTATGAAGAGTGTTGGTAGTGTAGAAGTGCCGCAAGAAGCATTTATGGCCGTATTGCGTATGGACGATTCTAACCCTTCAAAGTAACTGGATTTCTAATTTATAGACTAAGCAAAACCGCAGGCCTAAAAATCCTGCGGTTTTTTACCACCTAAGAAAGTTTTTTTGATTCCTAGGTGTAATTTTGATCAAGAACGACAACTAATGAATAAGAGAGATGACATTGTGTGTTCTAATATCTTTATCTTTTCATAGAAAGTAGGAAGACCATGCCGACTGCGATTTACGTTCACATTCCTTTTTGTGAACACATTTGTCATTATTGTGATTTTAACAAAGTATTTTTACAGGGACAGCCTGTCGATGAATATGTTCAAGCTCTTGATATCGAACTATCCGATGCAGCCGATAAGTATTTTACGGAACCGATTAAGACGATTTATATCGGGGGAGGAACACCGACAGCTCTATCAGCCAAGCAATTAGAGAAAGTATTCACAAGTTTACATACCCATTTCTCACTCAGAAACTCATTAAAGGAGTGGACGGTAGAAGTTAATCCAGGAGGGGTTACGGATGATCAGCTGAATGTTTTACGGGACGCTGGTGTAAATCGTCTAAGTATTGGAGTTCAGACATTTGATCCGCTCTTATTAAAGAAAATTGGCCGCACCCATCAGCCTGAAGATATTTATAAAACCATTGAGCGAGCGAGACAAAAAGGGTTTAACAACTTAACGGTGGATCTTATGTTTGGATTACCAGAACAAACTATGGAAGCATTCGACGATACTTTAAAAAAAGCTTTTTCATTAGAGATTGAACATTTTTCTGCTTACTCGTTGAAAGTGGAAGAAAAAACGGTTTTTTATAATCTTTTAAGAAAAGGAAAACTGCCCCTTCCTACAGAAGATGAAGAAGCTGTTATGTATGAACGGTTGATCGAACAAATGAACAAGCATGGATACCATCAATATGAAATTTCTAATTTTGCAAAGTCTGGTTATGAAAGTAAGCATAATATCATCTATTGGAATAATGAAGAGTATTTCGGAATTGGTGCAGGGGCCCACGGTTATATCAACGGTGTACGTTACGCCAACATAGGACCGGTACAAAAGTATATCCAATCTATAACGGAGAAGAAACAAGCAAGGTTCGCAGCTAACGAACTGAGTGAAAAAGAACGAATGGAAGAAGAAATGTTTATGGGGCTCAGGATGCTTAACGGTGTTTCAAAGCAAAAGTTCTATGAACGTTATGGAATACAGCTAACAGATATGTACCATAAGCAAATTGAACAACTAGTAGCAAGTCAATTAATTCATGTGACACCAGATCGGGTAAAATTAACAAGAAAAGGTGTTTTCTTGGCAAATGAAGTTTTTGAACAATTTTTAGTAGTAGAGTAGTGTCTAACTAGTTGACAAAAAATGACCTTTTTGATAATTTTATTTTAGATTTAGCACTCGATACATTAGAGTGCTAACAGAGGTGATTTGGGATGTTGACAGAACGACAACTTTTAATTTTGCAAGCAATAGTTGATGATTACATTCGTTCTGCAGAGCCAGTCGGTTCACGCAGCATTTCAAAACGTGAGGACGTTGAGTATAGTGCAGCGACCATTCGTAACGAAATGGCTGATTTAGAAGAACAAGGTTATATAGAAAAGCCTCATAGTTCTGCTGGACGAATACCGTCGCACAAAGGATATCGCTATTATGTGGATCACTTGTTAATGCCACATCATTTGACTGGTGAAGAAATTGAAAAAGTAGAAACTCTTTTTTCTAGTAAGAAAGAAGAAGCTGAACAAGTCATTCAACAGTCAGCAAAAATATTGTCACAAGTTACGAGTTATATTTCCATCGTACTAGGCCCTGAAATGTTTGAGGCTTCCTTAAAGCATGTACAAATTATTCCACTTTCAGACCATAAAGCGGTTTTTATTCTCGTGACCGACACAGGCCATGTTGAGAACTTTTCTATTAAAATTCCAGAGGGGATGAACCCTTCAGAAATGGAAAAAGTCGTTAATATCTTAAATGACCGTCTAAAAGGGGTACCACTCTATCGATTAAGGGAAAAACTGAATAATGAAGTTGCTAGTATTTTTAAAGAGCATCTTTACAACTATCAAGCTATCTTAGAAATGTTTCAGACAACGTTTCAAACAGATCGGAATGACAAAGTGTTCTATGGTGGGAAAACCAATTTACTCACGCAACCAGAATTTCGGGATGTAGAAAAAGTCAGACACCTGATGAACATTTTAGAAGAGGATACACTCGTTCAGCAGATTTTCCGCTCAGAGTCTTCAGGAATTCAAGTAAAAATTGGGCATGAGACAAATATGGATGCTTTAGAAAACTGCAGTATTATCACAGCATCGTATTCCATTGGTGGAAAACATATGGGGACAGTTGGAATCCTTGGGCCGACAAGGATGGAATATCGTCGAGTCATTGGACTCGTTGATTATATTTCTAAAGATTTAACGAAATTATTAACTCACTTGTATCAAAGAGGGTAGGAATGGTAATATTGACAATTAGTTGTGGGGACGTTCTCCCCACAGCTCAAAGTCATGTCATTCTAACATATGACTTTATAAATACGGGAGGTGAACAGGTTGGAACAGGAAAAAAATCAAACCGAAACAATAGTTGAAGAACAAACTACTGAAGAAGTAAATGAACAACCTGAAAGTGAAGTTGAGCAAACGGAAGTGACTGAAGAGCTTTCGGAAGAACAACAAAAGATAAATACACTAGAGCAACAAGTTGCTGATTTAAATAGTAAGTTGTTACGTGTTCATGCGGACTACGATAATTTTCGCCGTCGTACAAAAGATGAAAAAGAAGCGGCTGCAAAATATAGAGCACAAAGTCTAGTAGAAGAACTATTACCAGTACTAGATAACTTTGAGCGAGCTTTAGCGGTAGAGCCAGCTAATGAAGAAACAAAAACGTTGCTTCAAGGCATGGAAATGGTTTATCGTCAATTTCAAGATGGACTGCAAAAAGAAGGCCTAGAAGTTATTGAGTCTGTTGGACAAATGTTTGACCCACATTTACACCAAGCAGTTATGCAAGTTCAAGAAGAAGGACACGAGCCGAATACGGTCGTAGAAGAGTTTCAAAAAGGGTACAAACTGAAAGACAGAGTAATTAGACCTTCAATGGTTAAAGTGAATGGTTAATGCATCTAATACACTACATATATGAACTGAAAATTGAATTGATTTGAATGGAGGAGTTACAAAATGAGTAAGGTTATCGGTATTGACTTAGGTACAACAAACTCGTGTGTTGCTGTAATGGAAGGTGGAGAAGCGGTTGTCATTCCAAATGCAGAAGGAAATCGTACAACACCTTCAGTAGTAGCGTTCAAAGATGGTGAACGTTTAGTTGGGGAAGTAGCAAAGCGTCAAGCAATCACGAACCCAAACACTGTTATTTCAATCAAACGTTTCATGGGTACAGACCACAAGGAAGAAATTGAAGGTAAACAATTTAGTCCTCAAGAACTCTCAGCGATCATCCTGCAAAAATTAAAATCAGACGCTGAAAGCTATCTTGGTGAGACTGTAACAAAAGCAGTAATTACAGTCCCAGCTTACTTCAATGACGCTCAACGTCAAGCGACGAAAGACGCTGGTAAGATTGCTGGTCTAGAAGTTGACCGTATTGTAAACGAGCCGACAGCAGCAGCACTTGCTTACGGGCTTGAAAAAGAAGAAGATCAAACGATCCTAGTATATGACCTTGGTGGAGGAACATTTGACGTTTCTATCCTTGAGCTAGGTGATGGTTTCTTTGAAGTTAAAGCTACTTCTGGTGACAACAAACTTGGTGGAGATGACTTTGACCAAGTAATCATTGATCATCTAGTAGAGCAATTCAAAAAAGACAATGGCATTGATCTTTCTCAAGATAAGATGGCAATGCAACGTTTAAAAGACGCAGCTGAAAAAGCGAAAAAAGACCTTTCAGGTGTAACACAAACACAAATTTCGTTACCATTTATTACAGCTGATGCGACAGGTCCTAAGCACTTAGAGCTAAGCTTAAGCCGTGCTAAATTTGAAGAGTTATCTGCTGACTTAGTAGAACGCACATTAGGTCCGACTCGTCGTGCGCTTCAAGATTCAGGTCTTTCTGCAAGTGAAATTGACCGTGTTGTACTTGTAGGTGGTTCAACTCGTATCCCTGCAGTACAAGAAGCAATTAAAAAGCTTACAGGAAAAGACCCTCATAAAGGTGTAAACCCTGATGAAGTAGTTGCTCTTGGTGCAGCAGTTCAAGCTGGTGTATTAACAGGAGACGTTAAAGATGTTGTTTTACTTGACGTAACACCTTTATCACTAGGTATTGAAACAATGGGCGGCGTATTTACTAAACTAATTGACCGTAACACAACGATCCCAACAAGTAAGTCACAAACGTTCTCAACGGCAGCTGATAACCAAACAGCAGTTGATATCCATGTTCTTCAAGGGGAGCGTGAGATGGCTGCGTACAATAAAACATTAGGGCGTTTCCAATTAACAGACATTCCTCCAGCTCCACGTGGTGTTCCGCAAATCGAAGTATCATTTGACATCGATGCAAACGGAATTGTAAACGTAAGAGCGAAGGACTTAGGTACAAATAAAGAGCAATCAATCACGATCACTTCTTCTTCTGGTTTATCAGATGATGAAATCGAAAAAATGGTAAAAGAAGCTGAAGCGAACGCTGAGGAAGATAAGAAGCGCCGTGAAGAAGCTGAACTTCGCAACGAAGCAGATCACTTAGTATTTACGACTGAGAAAACATTAAAAGACCTTGGAGATAAAGTAGAACAAGCTGAAATTGATAAAGCAAACGAAGCAAAAGATAAAGTGAAAACAGCTTTAGAAGGAACTGATCTTGACGCAATCCGTACTGCAAAAGATGAGCTTCAAGAAGTAGTTCAACAGCTTTCTACTAAGCTTTATGAGCAAGCAGCTCAAGCAGCACAACAAGCACAAGGTGAAGCAGGTGCCGAAGGTGCTGGTGCACAACAAGCTGACGAAAATGTTTTTGATGCAGAGTATGAAGAAGTAAACGATAACGACAAGAAATAACAGTCTTTAGATACTTCTATTGAAAAAAGTCAAAGTCAGGCTTTCTTGGCTTTGGCTTTTTCATCTAATTAGGCACAGTGTCAAAATGGAGGGATAAAATATCTAGATTGGAATTTGTCTAACCTTTTTGAACGACACCTTATATGGTATGATTACTGTTATGTAAAAAAATCGGGAGTGGATAGGATGAGCAAGCGAGATTTTTATGAAGTCCTTGGAGTCGATCAGAACGCTTCAGAAGACGAAATTAAGAAAGCGTACCGAAAATTAGCACGTAAATATCATCCAGACGTCAATAAAGCCGCTGATGCGGAAGAGAAGTTTAAAGAAGTGAAGTCTGCCTATGATACGTTAAGTGACTCACAAAAAAGAGCGCACTATGATCAATTTGGCCACACAGATCCTAACCAAGGCTTCGGTGGCGGCGGAGCTGGTGATTTTGGTGGTTTTGGGGATATTTTCGATATGTTCTTTGGAGGCGGCGGTGGACGTAGAAATCCAAACGCTCCTCGTCAAGGTGCTGATTTACAATACACGATGACGATCGACTTTAAAGAAGCTGTATTTGGGAAAGAAACTGAAATTGAAATTCCTCGTGAAGAAACATGTTCAACGTGTACGGGATCGGGTGCTAAACCGGGAACAAAGCCTGAGACATGTTCTCACTGTGGAGGAAGCGGTCAATTAAACGTAGAACAAAATACGCCATTCGGTCGAATTGTTAATCGTCGTGTCTGTAACCATTGTAGTGGAACGGGTAAATTTATTAAGGAAAAGTGTTCAACTTGTCGTGGAGAGGGTACAGTAACTAAGCGTAAAAAGCTTAAAGTCCGTATCCCAGCAGGTATTGATCATGGTCAACAAATTCGTCACACAGGTCAAGGTGAAGCCGGCGCAAATGGCGGACCTCCTGGAGACTTATATATTGTATTTAATGTAAAACCACATGAGTTCTTTACTCGTTCTGGTGATGACATTTATTGTGATATGCCAATCACTTTCGTTCAAGCCGCACTTGGTGATGAAATTGAAGTGCCGACATTAGAAGGAAAAGTGAAGTTGAAAATTCCAGCAGGTACCCAAACCGGAACAAGTTTCCGCTTAAGAGGAAAAGGTGTACCGAACATTCATGGTCGTGGTCAAGGAGATCAGCATGTGAAAGTTAAAGTGATTACACCGAAAAACTTATCAGAGAAACAAAAAGATTTATTACGCGAGTTTGGTAAACTAAGCGGTACTGAAGTCGATGAACAGCATGATAACTTTTTTGCAAAAGTGAAGCGAGCTTTCAAGAGTTAATTTTTAATTAAGAATTTGGATGGAGTTGGTAGTTTTGAAATGGACAGAATTTAGTATTCATACAACACAAGAAGCAGTTGAACCAGTAAGTAATATTCTGCATGAAGCTGGAGCAAGCGGAGTAGTCATTGAAGATCCTCATGATTTAATTAAAGATTGGGGTGTCCATCTCGGCGAAATCTACCAACTCTCTCCTGATGATTATCCCGAAGAAGGAGTAATCGTCAAAGCGTATTTCCCAGTTAATAGTTTTTTAGCTGAAACAGTTGATGAAGTAAAAGAAGCGATTAATGGGCTACTTTTATATGATATTGATTTAGGTTACAACAAAGTGACCTTACATGAAGTGAAAGAAGAAGATTGGGCAACAGCTTGGAAAAAGTATTACAAACCTGTTAAAATTTCTAACTCTATTACAATCAGTCCAACATGGGAAGAATATAAACCAGTACGTGCTGATGAATGTGTCATTGAACTAGACCCTGGAATGGCGTTTGGAACAGGCACACATCCTACTACAGTCCTTTGTGTTCAAGCGATAGAGAAGTATATTCATAAAGGCGACAAAGTGATTGATGTTGGTACGGGGACTGGTGTGTTAAGTATCGCTGCCGCAAAACTTGGGGCAGGTAGAGTCATTGCCTTAGACTTAGATGAAATTGCTGTTGAAAGTGCCAAGTTAAATACGGAAATTAATAAAGTAGATGACGTCGTTGCTGTTAAACAAAACAACCTAATTGAAGGAATTGAAGGACAGTATGACGTGATTGTTGCTAATATTCTAGCCGAAATCATCGTTCGATTCGTCCAAGATGCGGCAAGGGTACTTAAACCAGGTGGAACTTTTATTACATCAGGGATTATCCAACGAAAGAAAGTAGAAGTTAAAGATGCACTTCTTTCCCATGGATTTGAAATTGAGGAAATATTAGAAATGGAAGATTGGGTAGCTATCATTGCAAAAAAGGTGTAAAATAAACACTACCGTAGTAGGGTAATACTACCTTCTCCAGTAGTAATAATTAGGTGAAAATAATGCAAAGATACTTTGTTGCAAAAGAACAAATGAATGACCATATGGTGCTCATACACGGTGAAGATGTAAAACATATTACTCGAGTCATGCGGATGACAGAAGGCGATCAGATTATTTGCAGTAATAATTTTGATCGAGTCTGTTTATGTGAAATCGATCGTTTTGAAGAAGATCAAGTGGTCGCATTAATTGTTGAAGATCTACCGAGTGAGAGTGAGCTGCCGGTTAATATTACAATTGCTCAAGCTCTTCCAAAAGGAGATAAGCTTGATTATGTCATACAAAAAGGAACTGAGCTCGGAGCAGCTCAGTTTATTCCTGTTCAAGGTGAGCGATCCATCGTTAAATGGGATGGAAAAAAAGAAGGCAAGCGAATTGAACGTCTAAGTAAAATCGCCAAAGAAGCTGCAGAACAGTCGCATAGAAGTCGTATTCCAGCAATGGAAAGCCTTCATACACTAGAGCAATTAATAGAGCGTAAGAACGAGTTTGACCATCTGTTATTTGCTTATGAGGAAGAGGGAAAGACAGGTAATCATAAACAGTTGGCTAACGTTTTTTCGAAAGCAGAAAACGGAGACTCTTTACTATTTGTGATTGGACCAGAAGGAGGCTTTTCTGAAGCAGAAGCCGTTAAGCTTCGTGAAGCTGGATTTATTTCTACGAGTCTTGGTCCAAGGATTTTACGAGCAGAAACAGCACCTATGTATATTCTTTCAGCTGTTTCGTATTATTTTGAATTAGAGAGGTGAGATAAATGCCTACAGTTGCATTTCAAACATTAGGTTGTAAAGTAAACCACTATGAGACGGAAGCGATCTGGCAGCTATTCAAAGCGGATGGTTATGAAAAAGTAGACTTTGAAAAAACAGCCGATGTTTATGTTATAAATACATGTACGGTTACGAATACAGGAGATAAGAAAAGCCGTCAAGTGATCCGACGAGCAATACGCAAAAATCCTGATGCGGTTATTTGTGTAACGGGATGCTACGCGCAAACATCTCCAGCAGAAATTATGGCGATCCCTGGTGTTGATATCGTAGTAGGGACACAGGACCGTACAAAAATGCTAGAGTATATCGAGCAATATACAAAAGAACGTGAGCCGATTAATGGTGTAAGTAATATTATGAAAACACGTGTTTACGAGGAACTTGATGTTCCAGCTTTTACTGATCGTACCCGTGCTTCTCTAAAAATCCAAGAGGGCTGTAATAACTTCTGTACGTTTTGTATTATTCCTTGGGCACGTGGCTTAATGCGTTCACGTAACCCAGAAGAGGTTATTAAACAAGCGACACAGCTAGTGAACGCTGGTTATAAAGAAATCGTATTAACAGGAATTCACACAGGTGGATACGGAGAGGACTTAAAAGACTACAGTCTAGCACGTTTGCTTGAGGATTTAGAAAAAGTAGAAGGGTTAAAACGTATCCGTATTTCTTCAATTGAAGCAAGTCAAATTACGGATGAAGTGATTGATGTGATTGACCGTTCAACAAAAGTTGTCCGTCACCTTCATATTCCACTTCAATCAGGTTCGGATACGGTCCTAAAAAGAATGCGCCGTAAATATACAATGGAATTTTTCGGTGAGCGCTTAGACCGTTTAAAAGAAGTCCTTCCTGGATTAGCAGTAACATCTGATGTGATTGTCGGTTTCCCTGGAGAAACAGCAGAAGAGTTCCAAGAAACGTATGACTTTATTGCAAAACACAAGTTCTCTGAGCTTCATGTTTTTCCTTATTCTAAACGTACAGGCACGCCTGCTGCGCGTATGGAAGATCAAGTGGATGAGGATGTAAAAAATGAACGAGTTCACCGTCTAATTGAGTTGTCCAATCAATTAGCGAAGGAATATGCTTCCCAATTCGAAGGAGAAGTTTTAGAAGTCATTCCAGAAGAAATGGATAAAGAATCAGCAGATAGCGGAAAGTATATCGGTTATTCAGATAACTATCTAAAAGTAAAATTCACTGCAACTGAAAGTATGATCGGGCAAATTGTTAAAGTAAAAATTAAAAAAGCCGGATATCCTTACAATGAAGGTGAATTTGTGCGTGTCTTAGAAGATCAACATCAAGCTGTCGTTACTGGATAAAGATATTAAAGAGACTAACGTTACTAGTTTAGTGTCATGTAGTAAAAATAGTTCCAAGTTTTAATGGGTATACTATATTTGCTACAGAAGCACACGCTAGAGTTAGTCTCTTTTTGTTTTCCATTAGGTTAACGATCATAGCTTGCACAATTTTAGACTCCTATGCTAGGATTAAAGAGGTACGTACAAGTAAATTGAGAGTGAGGAATACATATGAGTGAAAAAATCGCTGAAATGATCGATCATACATTACTTAAAGCAGAAGCAACAAAGGAGCAGATTATTCAACTTTGTAAAGAAGCAAAAGAATACAAATTTGCATCTGTTTGCGTAAATCCAACTTGGGTAAAAAATGCTTATGAGCAATTAAAAGATACACCAGAAGTGAAGGTGTGTACGGTTATTGGGTTTCCGCTCGGAGCTAGTGCATCTGAAGTGAAAGCTTTCGAAACGACAAAAGCGATTGAGGACGGGGCGACTGAAGTCGATATGGTCATCAACATTGGTGCCCTTAAAGATAAAAATGACCAACTCGTCGAGGCTGACATTAAGGCAGTAGTGGAAGCGGCAAAAGGTAAAGCGTTAACAAAAGTTATTATTGAAACAAGCCTACTAACAGATGAAGAAAAAATTCGTGCTTGTAAGCTGGCAGTACAAGCTGGAACGGACTTTGTGAAGACTTCAACAGGATTTTCAACAGGCGGTGCCACAGTTGAAGATATTCGTCTAATGCGCGAAACGGTCGGACCTGACATTGGTTTAAAAGCTTCAGGTGGCGTAAGAGACCGTCAAGGTGCATTAGCTATGATTGAAGCGGGTGCCACTCGAATAGGAGCGAGTGCAGGTATTGCTATTGTGAATGGTGGTCAATCACAATCGGATTACTAAAATTTTGATTAAGTCTAATCTGATTACTAGAACGAAGAGTAGTCTGCCTCAAGATGAATTGCAGAAGACAAAATTTTTGAGGACTCACAGGACCTTATTTCTTAAAAACTGACGATTTTCCGTTGTTAGCGGACTGAGGGGACCTTATCTGTGGTAATTTTTGTGCGAAAGACTGTTTATGGCTGAAATAAGGGCTTCTGAGTCCCCTAAACTGTAGAAATCACTGCTTTTGTCAAAAATAAGGGCTCTAGAGTCCGCTAATGCTAATCTTCTTCTCATTTGTAATGTAGAGGTGCTCATCAATGCCGAAGTTGATGAGCACCTCTGCTTTGTGTACCGCGTCATATTTGCTCCTGCTCCATAATTATGGAAGCTTAGTCATCCCACTTATTTTCATCAGTTCTTTCTGCCATGTACAAAAATAATAAACTTCGCATACCAATGCACAAAAGGAAGAAGCACTAGCGAAGAAATGATATTGAATATGGTACTCGCATGGGCGAGTTGTAGGCTTGGTAAGTGAGTTAAGGAACTTGCGACCTCACTTAACCATCCAATGAATGGAAAGAATAAAATAACACCTAATACATTTAACCAAATGTGTGCAAAAGCAACTAGCCTAGCGGAATGATTTGCACCAACACTAGCTAAAAATGCACTAAAGCATGTACCGATATTCGCTCCTAGCATAATCGCTATTCCAGATGTGAGCCCAAAAATTTCATCATTCATAAATCCCATCGCAATGGCAGTAGTCGCAGTACTCGATTGAATAATGGCTGAAAAGACAGTTCCTAACCCCACTCCAAATAATTCACTATTATTCGTCCAGGTAAAAAAGGAATGGGCAAATGGCAAAGATGAGATTGGAAATGCGAGACCTTCTAAACCGTGCATTGCTACAAAAATACACCCTAAACCAAACGAAATACATCCGAGAAAATACGTAATCTGGTTCTTTAAGAAGATTAAGAAAACCCCGATTAGTAATAATGGCATGATAAAGGCTGAAAGGTCAAAGGCTAACATTTCTAATGTTAGACAAGTCCCAATGTTCGTTCCAAGTATGATGCCGATGGACTGCTTAAAAGTTAGGATTCCTGCAGCGACAAGACCAACGGCCATAATCATAACGGCTGAACTACTTTGGAGTAGTGCTGTAATTCCAGCACCTAACAATAAACCTTTCCAAGGACTATCCGTCATTTTTTCTAATATATGCTTGAACCGATCCCCCGCTAAATTATGAAGACCTGCCCTCATAATTGTCATGCCAAATAGGAATAAGGCGATAAACACAATAAATAAAGTGAATAATTCTTTATGAGTCATAAAATCACCTCTATTACATCCTATGGACAAGAGGATACAAGCATGACAACTTCATGATTTTAATAATTTACCCTTGAATATTCTGAAAATATAGTCTAATATAATACAAGAATAAGTGTTTTCAATCAGTCATATATTTTTTTATCTCTAACATACTAACCGGTTAGTGAGTATGTAAAATTCCATTTTGGAGGGGTATATTATGAATTTCGATTTTAGTCCGAAAGTTCAGGAGTTACAAGCAAGGTTAACTGATTTTATGAACGAAGTTGTGTACCCAAATGAAAAGGCTTACAAAGAGCAACTTGATCAACAAGAAACTCGTTGGAGCGACATTCCGCCAGTAATGGAGGAAATGAAGAAAAAAGCTAAAGAAGCTGGCCTTTGGAATTTATTCTTACCAGAAAGTGATCATGGGGCAGGTCTTTCCAATTTAGAATATGCTCCATTGTGCGAAATTATGGGACGTTCTTTTATTGCTCCTGAAGTTTTTAATTGTAACGCTCCTGATACAGGAAATATGGAGGTCCTTGTTCGTTACGGAACAGAGGAACATAAGGAAAAATGGCTAAAGCCATTATTAGAAGGTGAAATTCGTTCTGCGTTTTGTATGACAGAACCAGATGTTGCTTCTTCAGATGCGACAAATATTCAAGCTGAAATTCGCAGAGATGGCGATGAATATGTAATTAACGGAAGGAAATGGTGGTCGTCTGGAGCTGGTGACCCTCGTTGTAAAATTTTGATCGTCATGGGGAAAACAGATCCTAATGCAGCTCGACATGAACAACAGTCGATGATCCTCGTACCAATGGATACACCAGGAGTTAATGTTCTTCGTATGCTTCCTGTATTCGGCTATGATGATGCACCTCATGGACATGCGGAAATTGAATTTAAAGATGTTCGTGTACCAGCGTCTAACATTCTTTGGGGAGAAGGAAAAGGATTTGCCATTGCTCAAGGACGATTAGGGCCTGGTAGAATTCACCATTGTATGCGAACGATCGGAGCTGCTGAACGAGCGTTTGAACTGATGGTTAAGCGTGCAAAGGAACGTGTCGCTTTTGGAAAAACGATTGGTGAGCAAGGTGTAGTAAGAGAAGCGATTGCCAATTCAAGAATTGAAATTGAACAAGCCCGTCTTCTTACGCTAAAGGCAGCTTATATGATGGACACGGTTGGAAATAAAGTGGCGAAAAAAGAAATCGCAATGATTAAAGTCGTTGCACCTCAAATGGCTCTAAACGTCATTGACCGAGCGATTCAAGTGCATGGAGGAGCTGGTGTAAGTGAAGACTTCCCGTTAGCTTATCAGTATGCAGGAATTCGTACACTTCGATTAGCGGATGGTCCAGATGAAGTTCATAGAGAGTCAATTGCCAAACTGGAATTAAGAAATTATTAATTGGAGGGTCTGTTAAATGAGTAAGAGTTGGTTACCTTTATACCATGAAAACATTAGTGAACAATCTAATATTGAAGAAAGATCTCTAACTAACTTATTTGAAGAAACGGTGAAAAAATATCCTCAAAATACAGCATTAACTTTCTATCATCTAACTTGGACATATGAAAAAACATATGCAATTGTTGAAAAGCTAGCTTCAGCTCTAGCAGCAAGCGGTATGAAAAAAGGTGATCGCCTTGCTATTATGTTACCGAATTGCCCGCAATACGTATTCTCGTTATTTGCAACATTTAGAGTAGGCGGTATTGTTGTTCAAGTCAATCCGATGTATGTCGAGAGAGAGTTGGAATATATATTACAAGATTCTGATGCAGAGTATATGGTCATTTTGGCTGATTTGTATTCACGTCTCAACAATGTCCGTAAGAAGACTTCTTTAAAGAAAGCAATCGTTGTCGGTTTACAACCAGGAGTTGAAGTTGACCTTCAAGGAGATGATATTCTTTTTGATGATTATGTAGCCGAAAGCCATCCGCCGGCGCCAACAGTTACCATCGACCCAGCTGATGATATTGCCGTACTTCAATATACAGGTGGAACAACAGGCGTATCGAAAGGGGTTATGCTGACTCATCTTAATTTCATCTCAAATATCGAACAAACTTACGACTTCATGTACAAAGTACTTGATGAGTTTCCAAACAACGCAAAAGTAGTGAATGTTCTGCCGATGTTCCATATTTTCAGTTTAACTTGTGTCAATTTCTTATGTGTTCGTCACGGTGGAAATCAAATTTTACTACCTCGTTTTGAAATGCAAGAAGTACTTGAAACAATTAAGAAAGAGCAGCCTTTCCAATTTGCTGGTGTTCCAACGATGTATGTAGGATTTAATGCGGTCGGACAATACGATGTATTTGGACTTGATCAAATTAAAAGCTATGTAAGCGGCGGATCTTCTCTTCCAGTAGAAGCTCTTGAGCAGTTTGAAAAAGGAACAAATACTCAAATTTGTGAAGGGTTTGGTCTTTCTGAAGCATCACCAGTAACTCATTTTAACCCTTCTTTTAGAGAACGTAAGGCAGGAAGTATTGGTATTCCATTACCAAGTACAGATGCAAAAGTTGTTCGAGTAACGGAAAATGGGTTTGAAGAAGCTCCTGTCGGTGAAGTAGGAGAATTAATTATTAAAGGCCCACAAGTGATGAAAGGGTATTGGAAAAAGCCTGAAGCTACTGCTGAAACAATTAAAGACGGTTGGTTATATACTGGTGACTTGGCGCGAATGGATGAAGATGGCTATTTCTACATCGTTGATCGTAAGAAAGATATGATCATTGCTAGTGGATATAATATTTATCCTCGTGAAATTGAAGAAGTGCTGTATCAACATCCAGATGTTCAAGAGGTTATTGTACTTGGTATTCCTGATCCATATCGTGGTGAAACCGTTAAGGCATATGTAACACTTAAGGGTGGATCACCGCTAACAGAAGAAGAGCTAATTAAATTCTCTCAATCTTACTTAGCAGCTTATAAGGTACCGAAATTCATTGAATTCCGAGATGAATTACCAAAATCTGCGGTAGGGAAATTATTAAAACGTAAACTGAGAGACGAAGAATTAGAAAAAATTAAAGCACCAAAGTGATAGATTACCAGAACAATAGAGAAAGAGGCGATAAAAAAGATGAACGTACTAGATTTATTTAAACTCGATGGAAAAACAGCCATCGTTACAGGCGGGGGCCGAGGACTTGGAGCACAAATGGCTGAAGCCTTTGCTGAGGCGGGGGCCAATGTAGTCGTTTGTTCTAGAAAGCTCGAAGCTTGTGAAGAAATTAGTAAACAATTACGTGAAAAAGGTGTTCGTTCGATCGCATTCCAATGTGATGTAACAAATCCAACTGAAGTCCAAGACGTAGTGGATGGAACGCTTGAGGAATTTGGTTCGATTGACATCCTTGTTAATAATAGTGGAGCAACTTGGGGTGCACCAGCAGTTGAAATGCCGTTAGAGGCGTGGAACAAAGTAATGAATGTTAATGTGACAGGTACTTTCCTAATGTCACAAGCTGTTGGTCGAGAAATGATTAAACAACAATCTGGAAAAATCATTAATATTGCCTCTGTAGCCGGGCTTGGCGGTGCTGACCCTCGTGTGATGGATACGATTGGGTACAACGCTAGTAAAGGTGCAGTGATAACGTTTACAAAAGATCTAGCTACAAAGTGGGGTCAATATAATATTAACGTAAATGCGATCGCACCAGGATTTTTCCCGACAAAAATGTCTCAAGGATTATTAGATCAAGGATCTAAGTTAATCTTAGAAGGTACACCGTTAAATCGCTTTGGTAGCGATTATGACCTTAAAGGGGCAGCTTTATTTTTAGCATCGAATGCCTCGAACTTCGTAACTGGCGATGTTCTTATCGTTGATGGTGGAAGCCACGCTATGTAATTCAAATTCTAAAATGTAGGAGGAAAAAGATATGTCCAAAAGAGATGCTGTTATTGTTTCAGCGGTTCGTACGGCAATTGCAAGACAAGGAGGTGCTTTTGCAACACTTCAAGCTCACGAATATGGAGCTGTTGTGATTAAGGAAGCATTGAAAAGAGCCAATGTGTCAGCAGAAATGGTCGAAGACGTTATATTTGGAAATGTACTAAGCGGCGGCGGAAATATTGCTCGCTTAACTGCTTTACAAACGGGATTGTCACAAGAAATTCCAGGGGTAACGGTGGATAGACAGTGTGGTTCAGGAATGAATGCAATTAACCTAGCAGCTCAAGCAATCAAAGCAGGTGACGGTGATATTTTTGTCGCTGGTGGAACTGAGAGTATGAGTCGAGCACCTTATTTAATGGACCGTCCAACAAAACCATACAGCATGATGCCTCCAAAATTTAGATCAGCTCAATTATCACCGAAAGAAATTGGTGACCCGCCAATGGGAATTACAGCTGAAAACTTAGCTAACAAGTATTCTATTTCTCGTGAAGAGCAAGATGAATACGCTTTAATGAGTCAGCAACGAATGGCTGCTGCGATGGAAGCGGGTTATTACAACGAACAAATCGTTCCTGTCGATATTCCAGTTCGAAAAGGCGAGCCGATTCGTGTTGCTGTCGACGAGCATCCGCGTCCGTCTACAACACTTGAAGGATTACAAAAGCTTCCACCAGCCTTCATGAAAGATGGGACAGTTACAGCAGGAAGCAGTTCAGGACTAAATGATGCTGCTAGTGCTCTCGTCCTCATGTCTCGTGAAAAAGCAGAGGAGTTAGGTTTAAAACCGTTAGCGGTTGTAAGAGAGTATACAGTTAGTGGTGTTGACCCAAATATTATGGGGATTGGACCAGTACCTGCAACTCGTAAACTATTAAATAAAGCTGGTTTGACAATGGATGATATCGATCTAGTGGAATTGAATGAAGCATTCGCAGCTCAAGTGATCGCTTGTAACCGCGAGCTAGAGATTGACTTAGCAAAACTAAATGTTAACGGTGGAGCAATCGCTCATGGTCACCCACTTGGTGCAACAGGGGCTATCCTGACAACAAAAGCTGTATACGAGCTTGAGCGCCGAAATGCAAGAAGAGCAATTATTACGGCTTGTATCGGCGGTGGTCAAGGGATTGCTACATTAATTGAACGAGAAGTGTAATTGTTAATGAACAAGGATCGGGGTGCTAATGATGAGAGTTAAAGATAAAGTAGCGGTTGTAACAGGGGGGAGTAGTGGCATTGGCCGTGCCACGGCTCTTCGCTTAGCTGAAGAAGGAGCTAAGGTCGTTGTTTCTGATGTCAATGAAGAAGCAGGGAAAGCTACTGTTTCTGATATTGTACAAAAAGGTGGAGAAGCCCACTTCCATAAAGCTGACGTTTCGAATGAAGAAGATGTAAAAGCATTAATGGCATCTACTTTTGAACAATATGGATCCATTGATGTTGTCTTTAATAACGCAGGAGTTGGAAATCAACAAAAAAAAATTACCGAAATCGAAACTGATGAGTGGGATCAAGTCGTAAATATAAACTTAAAAGGTGTTTACCTCGGTATGAAGCATGCTATTCCATATATGGAAAAAGGTAACGGCGGGTCGATCATCAATACATCAAGTGTTCTCGGAATTAAAGGAATGAGATACCAAGGTCCATACAACGCTGCTAAAGGCGGAGTAATTACGCTGACGAAAAATGCAGCGCTGGAGTTTGGTACAAAAAATATCCGTGTGAATGCAATAGGGCCAGGAGTGATAGATACACCTATCATTAATGACTGGAAAGAAGATGAGTGGAAGTGGGGAATTATCTCTAAAGCAAATGCTTTGAGACGCTTAGGGAAGCCGGAAGAAGTGGCCAACGTCGTATTATTTTTAGCATCAGATGAAGCATCGTTCGTTACAGGGTCAACGATGATGGTTGATGGCGGCGGTCTAACATATTAAATCAGGATTGAGGAGGAGTAAAGTGATGGAGAAAGTTTGGCTCAATCAATATCCAGAAGATATTAAAACAACGGTAGACATCCCAGTAAAAACGATACCGGATATTTTAAAAGAAACGACTCAAAAATACCCGCAACATATTGCTTTAACGTTTTATGGAAATGAAATGACTTATGAGAAGTTAGCTCAATTATCACAGGCATTTGCTTCTGCGTTACAAGGAGCTGGAGTTCAAAAAGATGACAGAGTAGCTATTATGTTGCCGAACTGTCCTCAATTTGTCGTTTCCTATTACGGGATTTTGACAGCCGGCGCTATTGTGACACAGGTTAATCCAATGCTTGTAGAACGAGAATTAGCTCATATTTTAATAGATTCTGGAGCAGAAACAATCGTAGTCTTTGATGCGTTATATCCTCGTTTTAAAGCAGTACAAGAGCAAACGAAGGTAAAGAATGTGATTGTTGTTAGCTTTGGTGAGCCACCATCACTAGAGGAAGACCTCAGCTTTGAACAATTTCTTAGCACAGCAAAAAGCTTTACTCCTCCTAAATTTGACCCTGAACTAGATGTTGCTGTACTACAATATACAGGGGGAACAACCGGTCGTTCTAAAGGTGCTATGTTGACGCATCGTAATTTAATTGCCAACCTAGAGCAAGTCTATGAATTTTTTAAGAATGATTTTGAAGTAGGAAAAGAACGAACGTTGACCGTTATTCCATTGTTTCATGTATTTGGGATGACGTCTTGTATGAATTTAGCTATTTATACAGCGGCAACGAACATTTTACTTCCACGCTTTGATTTACAAGAAGTCCTCGAGACGATTAAAAAAGAAAAGCCTACTACATTCCCAGGGGTTCCAACGATGTACGTTGCGATAACGAACCATCCGAATGCTCAAGACTATGGAATTGACAGTATCCGGATTTGTAACAGTGGTAGTGCACCGATGCCAGTTGAACTGATGAAAGACTTCGAGGCTAAGACAGGAGCAAAAATTCTTGAAGGCTATGGCTTATCTGAAACAGCACCGACTACACATGTCAATCCGATGTTTTCCAAAAGGAAACCTGGCAGTGTAGGTATCGGAATACCATCAACTGAGTATAAGATTGTCGATGTTGCATCAGGGACAGAAGAAGTTCCTGCCGGGGAAACAGGTGAAGTGATCATCCGTGGACCTCAAGTAATGAAAGGGTATTGGAATATGCCTGAAGAAACAGAGCATACATTACGTAACGGTTGGTTATATACAGGTGATATCGGAAAAGTAGATGAAGAAGGTTACCTATATATTGTCGATCGTAAAAAAGATATGATCATTGCCAGCGGATTTAATATTTATCCAAGAGATATTGAAGAAGTATTATATGAACATGAAGCAGTACAAGAAGCAGTCGTTATTGGTATACCAGATCCGTATCGTGGGGAAACCGTAAAGGCCGTCATTGTATTAAAAACAGGAAAGACAGCAGATGAACAAGATATGATGAAGTATTGTCAGAAAAACCTTGCTGCTTATAAAGTTCCCAAAATTATAGAATTCCGTAATGAGCTGCCTAAAACGAGTGTAGGCAAAATTTTAAGACGGACACTTCGCGAAGAACATCAAGAAGATAAGAAAATGTCATAAATACTAGATCAGGTATGAAGGGAAGTGACACATAGTATGCTATAATGGGAAATTGAATAAAAAGAGATGGTGAGGTTAAGGCCAATGAAAGATAAAATTTTTGAAAAAAGTATAGACCTTTTTGGTGAAAATGGATTTTCAGAAACATCCATTCAACATATTGTGGATGCACTAGGTGTTACAAAAGGTACATTTTATTATTACTTTACGAGCAAAGAGCAAATCTTGATGGAAATTCATTTACGCTTTATAAATGATATATTGGCGAAACAAGAAGCTATTATTCAAGATCCTAAACAGAATTATCAAGAAAAGATTTATCAGATCATCTGTATGTTAATGAAAAATATTGAGGCTCAAGGAAAGAGTGCAAAAATCTTCTTTCGAGAAATGCAAAATCTTTCTGATGGTCACCTTTCGCAAATTTTTGAAAAACGCGATGAATTCCGAATTAAGTTTCAAGAGTTAATTGAATTGGGTATGGAAAAAGGTGAATTCCGAAAAGATCTAGACTCACACATAGTAGCATTAGGAATTTTAGGAATGGTGAACTGGAGTTATCATTGGTTTGACCCTGATGGTCCATTATCTGATATTACAGTCGCTAAAATATATATTGATTTAGTCCTAAATGGAATAAAAGCTGAATAGTAAGGATATCTCCCTTTTTGGGAGTTATTATATCAGTAACATACTAAACGGTCAGTATAAGAGGAGGTAACACAAGATGAATGTAAACGATATTAAAAATATTACGGTTATAGGTGCAGGTTCAATGGGGCATCAAATTGCAATGCTTTGTGCTTTAGGTGGATATCAAACCACGCTACAAGATATTCAGGAAGATGCATTACAAAAAGCGAAAGAAAGTCTTCAGTACCAAATGGGTAAATGGGTAAGCAAAGGTAAGATCAGCCAAGAGGCTTTAGACGAGGCGTTTGGTAGATTAAACGTGACGACTAGCTTAGAAGAAGCTTCTGTAAATGCAGACTTTGTTATTGAAGCAATCGTTGAAAAACTTGATGTGAAAAGAGAGCTATTTGAAAAGCTAGATCGTTTTACACCTCCACATGCTATTTTAGCAACAAACAGTTCGACAATTATTAATTCTAAGATTGCAGACGTAACTTCAAGACCGGAAAAGGTATGTAATATGCACTTCTTCTTCCCGCCTTTAGTTATGGACTGTGTAGAAGTGGTTATGAGTGATCAAACATCAGAAGAAACAGCACAAATTACAATGGATGTATGTAAACAAATTAACCGAACGGCTGTCTTACTAAAAAAAGAGATTTGGGGCTTTGTTGCTAATCGCCTATTATTCGCTCTTCATGCGGAAGCTATTAAGCTCTATGAAGAAGGAATTTGTGACTTCAAAGATATCGATATCATTACGAAAAAATCATTAAATCATCCTTTAGGACCATTCGAACTAATGGATTTATCAGGAATTGACGTAGGCTATTTTGCTCAACAGCAGCACTATAAGGAAACAGGAGATCCAAAAGATAAGCCTGCAAAATGTATTGAAGAAAAAGTAAAAGCCGGTGAGCTAGGAAGAAAAACAGGTAAGGGCTGGTATGATTATGAAAAAGCAGGGGTGAAGAAATAATGGGACAATTAGTAACATTAAAAAAAGAGGCTGGTATTGGAATTGTAACTATTGATAACCCGCCACTGAACGTACTTAGTCAACAAGTTGTGACAGAATTAAATGAAGTGTTTACAGCGATTGAGAATGATGACGAAGTAGTTACTGTCATTTTAACCGGTGCAGGAAACAAAGCGTTTATGGCGGGAGCAGATATCAAAGAGTTTCCTCAGTCGATCGGCCAACCAAACATGAAAGAAAATGTGATGAAAACACATGAAGTACTTAACCATATCGACTTTTTGCCGAAGCCGACGATCGCTGTATTAAATGGGCTCACATTTGGCGGCGGGGCTGAGTTAGCGTTAACTTGCGACTTAAGAATTGCTGAAGAGCACAGCCAATTAGGTTTACCTGAAATTAAACTCGGTATCTTTCCAGGAGGTGGCGGTACACAACGTTTACCACGCTTAGTAGGAGAAGCAAAAGCTAAAGAATTAATGTTCATCGGTGACCCAATTACAGCCGAAGAAGCAGAGAAGATTGGCTTAGTCAATAAAGTAGTCCCGAGCGGAAGCGGGATGGAAGCAGCAATGGCTGCAGCTAAAAAAATTAGCGGTTATTCTCTTCAAGCTCTTTCAAGAATTAAAAAAGCAGTTGATGAGGGAAGCAATATGGAATTCCATGCAGCAATTGAGCGAGAAGCGGAGCTTTTTGCTGAAGTCTTCCAAACAGAAGATGTCCGTGAAGGAGTCCAAGCTTTTATTGAAAAAAGACGTCCAGTGTTTACTCATAAGTGATGTTTAAATCAAATTAGAAGAGGTGAAATTTTTCACCTCTTCTATACCCTCAAAAGCTTACCAATAAGTAGAAAGAAAGGGGCTCGTTCATGAAACATGAAATACAAGTGAAAGTGCGGGCTTGTGAAACAGACGGCTTAGGCCATGTTAGTAACATAAGCTATTTTATTTACTTAGAAGAAGCACGAGTGGAATTTTTTAAATTATTTACTTCAGATATGGATATGAAAAGCTGGAATTTTATCTTAGCGCATACAGGCTGTGACTTTGTCAATCAGGCCTACTTTGATGAAATATTGACAGTTGCTACGTCTGTGGAACATGTAGGTAATTCTAGTTTTGAAGTGTCTCATCACATCTATAATCGTCATCAACAATTAATTGCAAAAGGTAAGGCAGTCGTTGTTTACTTTGATTTTGAAGACCAAAAAAGTAAGCCTATACCAGAACCAATAAAAGAAAAGTTAAACCAATTTTCGATAAGTACTCCATCTTAAAGAAAGTTGTCTATTATAAAAACTGAATTTTCTTGAAAAAGGAGGACTTAGAATGAGTTATAAGGATACAATTCCAGTTCGCCAAGGCGAGGAATTAAATCAAAAGCAATTAGAAACGTACTTAAGAGGTTATGTTGAAGAACTTGAAGCACACCATCTTGAAATTGAACAATTTCCTTCAGGGCATTCTAATTTGACGTATGCCTTAAAGGCTGGCCCTTGGGAGGCAGTACTTCGCCGTCCACCTCTGGGACCGGTAGCTCCGAAAGCTCATGATATGAAGCGTGAGTATCACATTTTAAAGGAACTTCATCCGCTTTTTCCAGTTGCGCCTAAACCGATCGTATTCTGTGAAGATGAAGATGTAATAGGACGTCCATTTTTTATTATGGAGCGCCGTCATGGTGTCGTCATTGATACGGAATTCCCATCGAATATTGAAGTGACTCCTGAGATTTGCAGAAGTATTTCAGAAACGATGATTAATACGTTAGTAGATTTGCACAGCGTCGATTATCGTTCTACTAAACTAGTAGAAATGAGTCGTCCTGAGGGTTTCCTAGAACGGCAGGTACAAGGCTGGATTGGTAGATATCACAAAGCCAAAACCGATGAAGTAAAAGGAGTAGAAGAGCTTACGAATTGGTTAGCCAATAACGTTCCAACGTCACCGGATCCATCTGTTATTCATTATGATTTTAAACTAAATAATTCAATGTTTGCTCATGATGATATAACTAAGATTGTTGGTCTATTTGACTGGGAGATGACAACAGTTGGTGACCCGCTGGCTGATTTAGGCGTTGCTCTAGGGTATTGGATTGAAGATAGTGATCCAGATCTGCTAAAGATCGGATTTGGCAAACCGCCAGTTACCATCCTTCCTGGGTTTATGACAAGAAGTGAAATGGTCGAAGCATATGCGAAAAGAAGTGGACGTGATGTATCCGATGTTCATTACTACCTTACTTTTGCGTATTTCAAATTAGCGGTTATTGCCCAACAAATCTACTATCGATATAAAAAAGGCCAAACGAATGACGCCCGTTTCTCGAAGTTTAACTATACCGTTGCAAGTTTAATTCATCACGGGCTAACTGTTTCAAAAGAACCGTTCTAGTCCGAATGAGGTGGTGTACATGAGTAAAATTCATGTCGTATTAAAAAAAGAAGAAGTAAGCAATGAAAAGGTAGAAGGTAAAATTGCGATCGTATTTGATGTTCTACTAGCAACATCAACTATTACAGCATCGATACATTATGGAGCAAACTGTGTCATTCCTGTAATAGACCAAGAAGAAGCAAAGAAAGTAGCAAACGAGAGAAATAATGATGAGGATGTTTTAGTCGGCGAATATGAAGGAAGAGCAATCGACGGCTTCCTTGTTCCCAATCCGGTCATGATTCGAGATCAAGTTAAAGGGAAAAACGTTATTCTTTCAACGACAAATGGCACAGTAGCTATTCATAAAGCATCAGGAGCTGACCACATCTATATCTCATCGTTACTAAATTGTAAATCGATTGCTGAAGTGATCAATGAGCGTCATCAGGATGAAACGATCGTTATTATTTGCTCAGGTTCTTCTAATGAATTTTGCTTGGAAGATTTCTATGGAGCAGGTTGTATGATTGACCATTTACTAGCTGACCAAGAGTCCAATTGGGAACTTACTGACTCGGCTAGAGCGGCAAAATTATTTTACTCGGCTTACAAAGAACAAGGAAAGAATGTCTTGAAAGATTCATATGTAGGACAAATGCTCATACATTTTGATTGTGAGGAAGAAATAGAATTTGTTGCCAGCCAAGATATTTTACCGATTGTTGCCGTGTATGATCAAAAAAATATGAAAGTAGTCAAGGAGGAATAAAGAATGGGAGAAACACAAATGAAAGCAAAAGGCGGAAGCTTTCTTGTCTCATCATTAGAAGCGAATGACATATTTACTCCAGAAGACTTTACCGATGAACAGAAAATGATTGGTCAAACAGCTAGACAGTTTATTGATAAAGAAGTAGAACCTCATAATGAAGCAATTGAAAATCAAGATATCGAAAAAATTGTTTCTCTTCTTCAACAAGCCGGTGATTTAGGCCTTCTCGCTCATAGTATTCCTGAAGCCTATGGTGGATTAGGACTTGATAAAGTTAGTAAAGGACTTGTCGGTGAAATTGTCGGCAAATCAGGCGGTTATGGGGTCGCTCATTCCAATCATACGTGTATTGCTACTTTGCCGATTACGTACTTTGGAACAAAAGAGCAAAAAGAGAAATATCTACCCAAAATGGCTTCAGGTGAATATTTAGGTGCGTACTGTTTAACAGAGCCTTCTTCAGGATCAGACGCGTTAGCGGCTAAAACAACAGCAACATTAAATGAGGAAGGAACTCATTATTTGTTAAACGGGACGAAGCTTTATATAACAAATGCCGTCTTTTCGCAAACGTTTATTGTGTATGCGAAAGTCGATGGAGATAAGTTCACTGCATTTATAGTAGAAAAAGATTTTCCAGGTTTATCATTGGGGCCAGAAGAAAAGAAAATGGGTATCAAAGGATCATCTACTCGTTCTGTTATTTTCGAAGATTGTCTTGTTCCAGTTGAAAACGTACTTGGAGATATTGGCAAAGGACATGTCATTGCGTTAAATGTATTAAATTTAGGGCGTTTCAACTTAGGTTCAGCTTGTATGGGTGGGGCAAAATCAGCCTTATCATTAGGGATTACCCATACTAATGAGAGAAAGCAATTTGGGAAAAGAATTGCAGAATTTGGAGCAACTAAAGAAAAAGTAGCTAAAATGGCTGCTCGTATCTATGCGGCTGAGACATTGCAGTATCGCACAGCTGACTTATTAGAAAGTGCATTAGGTGGCGTATACGATACGGAAGATAAAGGCCTTGTTTCTCAGCGTTTAATGGAGTTTGCCTTAGAATGTGCCATTTGTAAAGTTTATGGTTCTGAAACATTAGATTATGTTGTTGACGAGTCATTGCAACTACATGGTGGAGCAGGCTTTATTAAAGAATATCGAATTGAACAGGCATATCGTGACTCTCGAATTAACCGAATTTTTGAGGGGACGAATGAAATTAACCGCTTACTTGTCCCAGGAATTTTCTTTAAGAAAGCAGCAAAAGGTGAATTACCAGCTTTAGAAGCTGTTAATCAAGCCATTGAAAGACTAAAGACAGGTGCTACGACGGTTGAGGGCGGAGAGCTCATAGCAGAACGTCAAGCGGTCCAATCTATTCGTGATACGTATTTAGCTTTAGCTGGAATTGCTTATCAGAAGTTTGGGGCCAAGTTAGATGATCAACAAGAGTTAGTGATGAAATTAGCGGATATTGGAATTGAACTATTTGCTGCCGAGTCAGCGGTGCTACGATCACAGAAAGCGATAGAAAGAAATGGCCCTGACAAAGAAAGGTTAAAAGAACAACTGGCGAAATTGGTCACAGAAGAAGCATTATTAAAAGTTCAAACCTTAGCAAGAGAATTCATCGGCGGACTAGAAGCTTCAACCGAAAGCGATGGTCTTCTTTCACTTATTACGAACCAACTATGTTCTTATCGCATGGAAAATAGAGTAGCTAGATTCCGTGAAATTGCATCGTATGCGAATGAAAGCGGTCAGTATACATGTTAAGCGTTTGGAGGAGATGAGATGTCACGATTTGATGGGCAAGTTTGTGTTGTTACAGGTGCAGGCAGTGGAATAGGAAAAGAAGCGGCTGTTCGCTTTGCAAAAGAAGGAGCCAAGGTGGTTCTTGTTGGACGAACAAAATCGAAATTAAATGATGTAGCAAAAGAAATCACCGCATCGTTTGGAGAAGGAACTGCTACCCCATTTCCAACTGATGTGACAAAAGAAGAAGATGTTCTGAAATTAGCTCAATTTGTTCAAGATACTTTTGGTCGTCTTGATGTTGTAGTTAATAATGCAGGAGGATCAGGGTCTTCTGCGATTTTAGAAATGGATGTAGAAGAATGGGAACGAACACAGGATACGAATTTAAAGAGTGTTTTTCTCGTATCGAAGCAACTAGGTAAGGTAATGATTGACTCCAATGTACAACAAGGGTCGATTGTAAATGTAGCTTCACTATCAGGTTATAAAGCAGGCGCTAAAATTCCTCATTATAGTGCAGCAAAAGCAGGAGTTATTAATTTTACGAGAGCGCTTGCCAATGAATTAGCCCCACATCATATTCGAGTCAATTCAGTTTCACCTGGGTTTATAGAAACCCCTTTAACTGAAAAAGGCTTAGAAAATGAGCATTTTACAGCTGCCATTAGGCGAAATACAGCTTTGAAGAGAGTTGGGAATGCTGAGGAAATTGCAAATGTCATTACGTTCGTCGCTTCAAGAGAAGCAAGTTATATGACAGGTTCTGATGTATTAGTTGACGGTGGTTGGCTTATTACCTAAAAGGAGGAAATCGAATGGAAAATCAACATTTATTAACTCATATTGAAGCAGGTGTAATGAGACTTACTTTAAATCGACCTGAAGCCCTAAATGCCTTTAGTCCAGAAATGATCACAGGATTAATGAGCTCTATTAAAGAGGCAAAGGAAAATCAAGATGTAAAAGTTGTCGTTATTAACGGGGCAGGACGTGCATTTAGTTCTGGCGGTGATGTAAAAACGATGGGAAAGGCTTCTGGTGCTCAAGTTTATGAACACATTGGAAAGCTGAATGAACTGGTCCTAGAAATTAAATCATTAGAAAAGCCTGTTGTGGCAGCCGTTCATGGTTTTGCAGCAGGGGCTGGATTTAATTTAGCATTAGCTTGTGATTTAATCTTGGCTGCTGATGATAGTAAATTCGTTCTAAGCTTTGCACAGGTAGGGCTCATTTCAGACGGTGGCGGTTTATTCTTCCTACCGAAAGTGCTTGGGCCGTATCGAGCAAAGGAATTACTATTTAGTGCAAAACCATTAGAAGCAGCCAAAGCAAAAGAATGGGGTCTAGTAAATGAAATTGTCCCAGTAGAAGAATTAGAGAGTACAGTCGGAGTATTTGCAAAACAATTAGCCAATGGACCGACAAGAGCTATTGGATTAATGAAGAAGATTGTGGATGAATCAGTAAATATGACATTAGAAGATGTATTAAAACGTGAGCAAATCACACAAACATTAATGGTTACAACCGAAGATCATTTGGAAGGTGTTCAAGCGTTTGTAGAAAAAAGAAAAGCAAAATTTACAGGAAAATAACTAGAAAAATAGGAGCGTGTAAATAATGAGAGCAATTCAATTTAGCAAATATGGTGGTCCAGAAGTATTAGAGATGGTAGAACTAGAAAAGCCAAAACCTGTCGGTAAAGAAGTATTAATCGAGATTAAAGCAATCGGCGTTAATTATGCAGATACAGCTAGAAGAGAAGGGCAGTATGTTGTTCCAACTCCTTTACCATATGTTCCGGGTGCTGAAGTAGCTGGTGTTATTACTGAGGTTGGAGATGAAGTTAAGAATGTAAAAGTAGGAATGTCTGTCGTGACTCTATTAGGGACAAAAAAATCAACAGGATATGCTGAATATACGATTGCTGATGAGCGTGGATTAATTCCCATTCCTGACGGTGTTGATTTTAACCTAGCGGTTGCATTACCACTTCAAGGTCTAAGTGCTTACCATGTCATTAAATCGATGGGACGCCTAGAAGAAGGAGAGACCGTATTAGTTCATGCTGCAGCAGGAGGAGTAGGTACGATTGCCGTACAGTTAGCCAAACTTATGGGGGCTGGAAAGGTAATTGCTACTGCGAGTAATGATGAGAAACTAGCTCTAGCAAAAGAACTTGGAGCGGATGTTTTAATTAATTATACGGAAGAAGGCTGGGAACAGAAAGTTCTTGAACATACAGATGGTAATGGTGTCGATGTAGCTCTTGAAATGGCCGGTGGCGACATTTTCTACAAGACTCTTGCGTGCCTGGCACCGTTTGGTAGATTAGTTGTTTACGGAGTGGCTAGTGGTCAACAAAATAAACTCTATCCTTCGTCTTTAATGGCAAAGAATCAGTCAATTATTGGCTTTTTCTTGCCTCAAATGATGAGAAAACCAGAGTTGTACAAACAAAGTCTAGTCGAATTGTTACAGTACGTTCAAACTGGTCAATTAAAGCTGCAAATTGGAGGCACATATCCTTTAGATCAAGCAGCAAAAGTACATGAGCTAATGCAGGGTAGACAAACGAGTGGAAAACTTGTATTAGTACCATAGAAATTGGAAGAAAAATGCAGTAAAGTTCTGTTTATAATTGTAGTAAATTGTCGTGAATAAGAGTGATTACCTGTCGTAAAAGAAGGGATTAGAACAAGTTTTGTCGTCTAATCTCTTCTTTTTAAAATACTAGTTTACAAATTTTCAAAACATTTAGTATAATTAACTCAATAATACTAACCGGTAGGTATAATGAGTGTTATACATATACTAACCGGTTAGTATATAAAAAATAATAAAAGGGGGTAGACCAAGTTGGAATTATTTTTTCAACAGCTATTAAATGGACTCACAACTGGAAGCGTTTACAGTCTTGTGGCTCTAGGGTTAACACTAGTTTTTGGTATTCTACACGTTCCAAACTTTGCACATGGGGCCTTTTACATGGTAGGGGCTTATGTGACATTAACAGTAATGACGGCACTCGGGGTTCATTATTGGGTGGCAATTGCAATCTCCGCTCTAGTTATTGCTTTATTATCAATCTTAACTGAGCGTCTGGTCTTTAGTAAACTAGGGACTGCTGACCCATTATCATTAATGATCGCAGCCATTGGTATACTTTTCTTCCTAGAGTCATTTTCTCAATATATATGGGGAACAGAATACCAAAGAATGTTTACTCCTTATGGGGATACTATCAATTTGTTTGGTCTAACAGTTACTTTCCAAAGGGTCCTTATTATTATTGCAGCAGTAGTACTGATGATCTTATTACATTTATTCTTAACTCGTACAATGACTGGTGCTGCTATTGTGGCGATGTCTCAAAATCGTGATGGTGCCTTCCTTGTAGGAATTAATGCAAATAAAGTTGCCATGCTTACATTTGCTATTGCCGGTGCTTTTGCAGCAATCGCTGCATCGTTAGCCGCACCTATTAATCTAGTATTTCCTAGTATGGGGAACTTAGTAATTATGAAAGCTTTCGTTATCATCATCCTCGGAGGAATGGGAAGTATTCCCGGAGCAATTCTAGGTGGATACATACTAGGGATTGCAGAGAGTCTGGGTGCAACATATATTTCAGCTGATTATAAAGATATCATTGCTTTCGTACTTCTAGTTATCATCTTAACGTTCAAACCAACTGGAATTTTTGCGAAGGGGGTTCATTAATGAAATCGTTCCTTAATGAAAGAAATACCTTGCTCCTTCTGCTCTTGGTCGCAATCGCATTCCCGCTAGTTACTCAAAATAACTATTACATTCAAGTTATGATCCTTGTCTTTATTTGGTCAATTGCTGTATATGGTTTGAATACAATCACTGGTTTTATAGGCCAACTATCTTTAGCGCATGCTGGGTTCTTTGCAATAGGTGCCTATTCATTAGGTCTTCTTACTGTTAAAGGAAACATGTATTTCTGGGTAGCATTTGTGTTTGCCATTATTATAGCTTCAGCTATTGGTCTTTTAGTTGGCTTAGTTGCACTTCGAACGAAGTCTCACTTCTTTGCGATCTATACAATGTCAGTTGGGTTCTTAATTTATTTAATTATCTATAAAGCAGAATTTACAGGTGGAGTTAGAGGTCTCATCGGTGTTCCAAATCCACCAGGTTTAGGACCAATCACTTTTAATTCTATGCAGTCTCAATATTACTTAGTTCTATTTTTCCTAATTTTAACCGTTTTCTTCATGAGAAGAATGGTAAGATCACTGATTGGAAGGACATTTGTTGCGATCCGAAATAGTGATGAACTTGCCCAAACATTAGGAATTTCAGTAATGAGAAATAAATTAATTGCCTTTGTAATTTCTGCAGCCTTTGCAGGTATGGCAGGTGCATTATATGCGTCATTTATACGTTTTATCGGTCCAGAAATTGCTTATATCCATGTAGCATTTGAAATTCTTCTATACTTACTAGTTGGCGGAATTGGAACGTTAACTGGCCCAATTTTAGGCACATTCATTGTAGTTGTCTTAACTCAAATGCTTCAATTCTTAGAGCAATATCGAATGCTTATTTTCGGACCAATTGTAGTATTACTCATTCTCTTCTATCCGCGTGGGATCGTTGGTGGCTACTTAATGTGGAAGTTTAAGCGAAAGCAAAAACAAGCGAAAGTTAGTGGTGCAGCGGATAAACAACAAAAATCAGCATAGGAGGTGCAAGAACATTGTTATTAAAAATAGAGCAACTAACAAAATCATTTGGTGGACTCACAGCAGTAAACCAAGTTGATTTAGAAATCGAAAAAGGAAAAATTACAGCTGTTATTGGGCCTAACGGTGCTGGTAAATCGACGTTCTTTAATTTAATTAGCGGCTTCCATTTGCCGACATCAGGAAAGATTACTTACAAAGGTGAAGATATTACGACGCTGCCGGCCGAAAAAGTAGCGCGGCTAGGAATAGGTAGAACGTTCCAAACGACTCACTTATTTGAACAAGCGACTGTCATTGATAATGTTATCGTTGGTCATCGCTTACGAACGAAATCTGGTTTATTTGATGCCATTTTTCGAACAAAAAGGGAGAAATTAGAAGAACAAAAGTGTCTAGATAAGGCGATGGAGTGCTTAGAGTTTGTAGGACTTACACACCTAGCCCAATATCCGATTTCTTCTATTACTCAAGAAGAGAAAAAACGTGTTGCTTTTGCGTTAGCGTTAGCAACCGATCCTGAATTAATTTTGTTAGATGAACCAGCAGCAGGTGTTAACCCAGATGAAACAGATGGTCTGGCGGCGTTAATGAAAAAAATGGTTGATCGAGGAATTACAGTTTGTTTAATCGAACACAAGATGCCAATGATCATGTCACTAGCAGACAAAGTGGTTGTTCTAAACCATGGTAAGAAGATTGCAGAAGGTACTCCAGAAGAAATTCGAAACAATCAATTGGTTATAGAAGCGTATTTAGGAGGGAGTATTGATGCTAAAGCTCACCAACTTAACAGTTAATTACGGTAAATTTGAAGCGTTAAGAGACATTTCTTTAAATGTAGAGCAAGGTGAATTAGTCGTCTTGCTTGGCGCCAATGGTGCAGGGAAAAGTACACTGTTTAAAGCGATAAGCGGACTTGTAAAGCCAGTTAAAGGTGAATATCTCTTTAACGGCAATAATGTGATTGGGATATCTCCTGACAAAATGGTGGCCAGCGGTGTCGTTCAATGTGCTGAAGGCAGAATGTTGTTCCCACAAATGTCAGTCTATGAAAACTTGAAAATGGGCGGGTTCGTCCATCGAAAAGACAAAGTTGGGATGAAAAAATCACTAGAAGAAGTGTATGACTTATTTCCAATTTTGAGAGATAAGAAAGATGATCCTGCAGGTTCATTAAGTGGAGGTCAACAACAAATGGTTGCCATTGGGAGAGCGTTGATGGCCAAACCGAAATTGTTAATGCTAGATGAACCATCACTTGGACTGGCACCACTTATTGTTGAGCAAATGTTTGGTATTATCAAACAGATTAATGAAAACGGTGTCACAGTATTACTTGCCGAACAAAATGCGAGTGCTGCATTGTCGATTTCAACTCGAGGGTATGTCATTGAAAGTGGCAAGATCGTAATGAGTGGTTCAAAAGAAGAGCTATTTAATAACGATGAAATTAGAAAAGCGTATATTGGTGCTTAATGGATTGCAGTACCTATAAAGCAACTAAGTTTTAGGAGGTGATGTGAAGTAATAGAGGGGAGTTATGTTTGATGATTTTGTTTGGCTTGAAATGAATTCATTTATTTAAGGGGGATTTATGAGATGAAAAAAGGAAAACAGTGGATCTTAGCTTGCTTACTATTTGGATTAATGTTGTTTGTTGCAGCATGCGGTAATTCGAACTCAACATCAGAACCTGCTAGCAATAGTAATGATGGAGAGGCTGCACCTGAAGTTAGTGATGAGGAACAAATCATTTCTATTGGATACACTGGACCACTAAGTGGACCAGCCGCATTCTATGGTGAAAATACAGTTAGTGGATTACGTATGGCAGCTGATGAAATAAATGAAACTGGTTTTGAAGTAAACGGACAAACATATAAAATTAACTTAGTTACTTTAGATGATATGTATGCACCAAACGAATCAGGTACTAATGCACGTCGTATTGTCCAAGAACATAACGCACCTGTTATTTTTGTTCCACACAGCGGTGGGGTTTTCGCAACACAAGTATTTAACGAGCAAGAAGAGTTTTTAATTGCAGCTTACACAAGTGAACCAACGATTCTTGAGCAAAATAACTCTTTAACATTCCGTATTCCTCCTGCGTATACGGTTTACCCTGAAGTATTTACTGAGTATTCTCAAGAGCGTTTTGGTAACAAATTAGCATTACTTCCAACAGCTACTCAATACGGTAAGGACTGGACTGAGGCATTAGTTCCGGTTTGGGAAGAGCATGGCGGTGAAGTTGTATTTAAAGGTGAAGTAGATTTCAGTAAAGATACGGACTTCTTTACAATCGTTACGAATGCACTTGCTCAGAAACCGGATGTTATTTTTGTAGGAGGTCCTTCTCAACCGACTGCTTTAATTATCAAACAAGCACGTGAGTTAGGATTTGAAGGTGGATTTATGGTTATGGACCAAGCGAAATTAGAAGAAATGGCACCAATCCTTGAAGGTTATGAAATGTTAGAAGGTGCAATCGGTGCTTTACCGATCATTGATAGTGACGCTGGAGGAGCTTCTGACTTTGTAAGTAAGTACGAAGCTGAATTTGGTCGTATTCCAACTGCAGAAGGTGCTTTTAACTATCAAGCTCTTTATGTCCTTGTAGAAGCTATGAAAGCTGCAGGAACTGTAGATGATGCAAATGCAATTATGGCTAACCTGGATGCCGGAATTAAAACACTTCCGGACGACAAGATGGTATGGCACTTAACTGGAATGGATGGTCAAGGTTTCGATTGGTTACCGTCGATCGGCTATGTTGAGAACGGCGAAGTAATTATTATCGAATAATAAGGTTGACCGATACAATCTATTGTATTATAATCAAAAAAGACTTGTTTTTTTGAAGTCGCTAGTTGGTTGTTTCGGAGGGAGGGAAATAAAATGGCAGAAACTCGTGTTCGCAAAAATGAATCGATCGATGCTGCTCTTCGTCGCTTCAAGAGATCACTTTCAAAAGAAGGAACATTAGCTGAAGTGAAAAAGCGTAAGCACTATGAAAAGCCTAGTGTAAAGCGTAAGAAAAAATCTGAGGCAGCAAGAAAGCGTAAGTTCTAATTCGTAAGAGAGGGTGTATCGATTGAATCTTCTAGATCGTCTTACTGATGATATGAAGGCAGCGATGAAAAGCAAAGAGAAGGAAAAACTCTCTGTTATCCGTATGGTGAAATCTTCGTTGCAAAACGAACAAATCAAACTTGGACGTGAGCTTTCTGAAGATGAAACACTTACGGTACTAAACCGCGAACTCAAGCAACGCAGGGAATCCCTCCATGAGTTTGAAAAAGCCAACCGTGATGATTTAGCTTCAAAGCTGCATGGAGAAATTGAAGTTCTCCAGCAATACTTACCAGAACAGCTTTCGGAAGAGGAAGTCACTCAAATTGTTCAAGAAACAATTTCTGAAGTGGGTGCTGCTTCAACAGCAGATTTTGGAAAAGTAATGGGAGCAATCATGCCAAAGGTAAAAGGCAAAGCTGATGGCGGTCTTGTTAACCGTCTTGTTAAACAGCATTTATCATAAAAGCTAGAAAAGAGTCTTGTATTTATACAAGGCTCTTTTTGATTTATTCTTTTAATTGATTCTTTTTAAATGGTGCCAGGTACCTTCTTGAAGGTACCTGGTACCATTTATTTTTCATTTTTTTCTTTCTGCATCACAAATACTACTTCTTCAAGGTTTTATTTTGAAATGCTTTATTAAATTCATGACTAATTATTCGTTAAAAAAGTGAAACCTTGATATACTAATAACGTATATGTAATAACAACCGATCAAATATAAGAAAGGGGGGCTTAAGATTGGGGAGAAAGCTACTTATTAGGTTTTATCTATTTTTAATGGTCACTGCTTTCTGTCTTATACCACTACAATTTTTTGTACATAGTCAAACCCCGACATCACAACCAATTGTTTATTACATTCCTGTTGAACAGACAGTGGAGCGAGGACTAGAGGCGTTTATGAAACGATCTATAGAGTCTGCTATAGAAGAAGGTGCAGATCATATCGTTCTAGAAATTGATACTCCGGGTGGGGCAGTCGATGCGGCTGGAAACATTGCTAGGTTGTTAAGAGAGACAGATATCCCCATTACAGCTTATGTAGTAAAAGATGCTATTTCCGCAGGAGCATATATTGCACTTAATGCAGATCAAATTGTAATGGCGCCTGGATCATTGATGGGCTCAGCTAGTGTTATTGACGCAGCAGGTAATGCCGCTGAAGAAAAGATGCAATCGTATTGGATTGCAGAGATGGAGGAATCAGCTAAACTAAATGATCGTGATCCTCTTTATGCAAGAGCGATGGCGGATAATACTGTTGATTTACCAGAGTTCAATGCCGAAAAGGGTAGAATTTTAACGTTATTATCAGGAGATGCATTAGAAGTGGGTTATGCTGATGCGTTAGCCAGCAATCGTACAGAACTACTAGAATTTTTACAGCTAGAAAATGCGATTGAAAAGGATATGGAAGTAAGTTTTGCGGAACAAATTGCTCGTTTTGTTACACATCCGGTTGTTATACCTATTCTATTATCGATTGGAAGTTTAGGACTAGTGCTCGAACTGTATTCCCCGGGATTTGGTGTTCCAGGAATTATGGGAATTTCAGCATTATTACTTTTCTTTTTTGGACATTTATTTGCTGGATTTGCAGGATTGGAATCTGTCATCCTTTTTGGAGCAGGAATTGTTTTAATTCTCATTGAAATATTTGTCCCTGGGTTTGGAATATTTGGCGTGCTAGGGATAGGTTCCATTATAGGAAGTATGATTTTGGCCTCGTACTCCACAGTTAATATTCTAATCTCATTATTAATTGCAGTTATCATTACAGCGATCGCATCCATTCTTATCTTTAAATATTTTGGTTACCGTGGTCCAATGAAGAAAATTGTTTTTACGGGTGCCACAACAACAGAAGAAGGTTATATTTCAAATGTGACTAGAGACGAACTAATAGGGCAAGTAGGGGAGACAATTACCCCATTACGACCTTCCGGAATGGCGCTGTTCGGCAACGACCGTCTTGACGTTGTTTCTGAGGGAGGGTATATTGAACAAGGTAAGGAAGTAGAGGTAGTATATACTTCTGGTTCTCGTATCGTTGTAAGAGAAGCTAAAAAACAATCACAAAGGGAGGAATAAGAGTGCTACAAGGAGATATTTTCATTCTCATTATTTTAGGTTTAATTATTGTTGCATTAGCGGTATTATTTACATTTGTTCCAGTGATGCTATGGATTTCGGCATTAGCTGCTGGAGTAAAAATTGGTATTTTTGAATTAGTTGGAATGAGGCTCCGTCGAGTCATTCCGGCGCGTGTTGTAAATCCGTTAATTAAAGCAGTTAAGGCAGGGCTTGATTTAAACACTAGTAAATTAGAGGGTCATTATTTAGCAGGTGGTAACGTTGACCGCGTTGTTAATGCATTAATTGCTGCACAGCGAGCTAATATTGATCTTAGCTTTGAAAGAGCAGCTGCGATCGATTTAGCTGGTCGTGACGTATTAGAGGCTGTACAAATGAGTGTAAACCCGAAAGTTATTGAAACGCCATTTATTGCAGGTGTTGCGATGGACGGGATTGAAGTAAAAGCGAAAGCACGTATTACAGTTCGCGCGAATATTGATCGTCTAGTCGGGGGTGCTGGTGAAGATACAGTTATTGCCCGTGTCGGTGAAGGGATTGTATCCACTATCGGTTCGGCTACAAATCATAAAAAAGTACTTGAAAATCCAGATATGATTTCTCAAACTGTTTTAACAAAAGGTTTAGATGCAGGAACTGCGTTTGAAATTCTTTCGATCGATATTGCTGATATTGATATCGGTAAAAATATCGGTGCTGAACTACAAACAGACCAAGCAGAAGCAGATAAGAAAATTGCACAAGCTAAAGCAGAAGAACGTCGTGCAATGGCTGTAGCGAAAGAACAAGAGATGAAAGCGAAAGTTGAAGAAATGAGAGCGAAAGTTGTAGAGGCTGAAGCAGAAGTTCCAATGGCTCTTTCTGAAGCACTTCGCAGTGGTAATATGGGTGTTATGGACTATGTTAACTATCAAAACATTATGGCTGATACGGATATGAGAGACTCCATTGGTAAAGCAACCAACGATAGTGACGATGATAAAAAGTACGGTAAATAATCCTCTAAAAGGAGGAGTTAACATTGAATATTCTTGATTTCCTATTTGGGAATATCTTTTTCGTTATACTTATCTTAGGTGCTTTGTGGAATTTCTTCAGCCGGCAAGCAGAAGCAAGAAAAGAAGCTGAGCAAGACAAAAAACCACAAAGAGAACAAGAAATTGACTGGAAAGAAATTTTCCGTCAAGAGCAGACTCCTGACGAAAGGGATAAACCTCAACCGACTGTAGCAAGAGATGTTGAACCATCGTTTGAACCGTCTTTTGAGCCGATTCATCGAGAGGTGGATACCGCCACGAATGATCGACGAACAGAAATGGAGAAATTACGCGATCAATTAGAGGAAAAGCGGAAAAAGTTAAAGCGTGCAGAGATCAGTACGCAAGCTGCCATTTCGGATTCACCGATTATGAAAAATGAAATAGGGAAAAAGCGAACGAAGCTCGATCTTAATTTTGAGAACATTTCTCAAGAAGAGGCTATGAAAGGAATTATCTGGTCTGAAATCTTGGGTAAGCCTCGAGCGATGCGTTCCTATTCTAATAAAAGATAATATGGTTGGGTTAAAAACAAGGCTAAGTAAATTCTTAGCCTTGTTTTTTTATTTTATAGTGATAGTCAATCTCTTCCTGTCATAAAAATGAGAGGAGAGGAGGTTCTCTGATGAAAAAGTGGCGACAACAAGTGAAGAAATTTCTTACAGACCAGATGGAGCTACCACCTGATGTAATGATGGATTTACCCCGTATTACAATGATAGGACAAATTCATATTTATATTGAAAATCATCGCGGTGTCCTTCAATTTTCTAATGAAGAGATCCGTTTATTATTGTCTCAAGGTCAGCTCTTAATCAAAGGAGAACAATTTGTCATCAAGACGATACTACCTGAAGAACTCCTATTAGAAGGAAAGATCGATAAAGTCTTATTTATTAATGAATAGATCATAGTTAGTAGGAGGATGACAATGAAAAATGTTTGGTTAAACTACCTTTATGGTTACGTTAGAATGAGGATAGATGGGCCATATGGGGAACGGTTTTTAAACCGGTGTATAGAATACGACATCCATATTTGGAACATTAAAAGAGTTGGAGACGAGCGAATCGTTTGTTATATTGCCTTAGAAGACGTTAAACGTCTGAGGCCTCTTTTACGTATGACAAGCTGTAAGGTAACGTTTACTGAAAGACGAGGGTTGCCTTTCTTATACAAAAAAATGTGGAAGCGAGGAGGATTTACGGCAGGGATTTTTTCCTTTGCCATCGTTCTTCTCATCCTGTCAAACATGGTCTGGAACATATCGATCGAGGGAGCCTCTCCTAAGGTCGAGCATCAATTACGATTAGCGGTTGAAGAAATTGGGATTGAGCGTGGGAAGTTCATTTTTATGCTTCCTAGTGTTGAAGAAATCCAAAAGAAAGTGACCGATCAGATTGAAGATGCTACATGGATTGGTGTAAAGCTGAATGGTACAACCTTTCAGTTCAGTGTTGTAGAGCAGACTTTACCTGAAAAACAGGAAACACTAAACCCAAGACACCTAGTAGCAAAGAAAAAAGCAATTATTCATGATATGTTTATTGAACAAGGTCAAGTGCTAGTTCGCAGAAATGAATTTGTAAATAAAGGTGATTTACTCGTTTCTGGATTTATTGGAAAAGAGGATAATACACAAATTGTTCCTGCTAAAGGAAGTGTTCTCGGCGAAATTTGGTACAAGTCTGAGGTAACAGTCCCCCTTGTTAATCATTTTGAAACATTAACAGGAGAAGGTAAGACTTACCATTATTTATCTGTTTTTAATTTTGACTTACCAATCTGGGGTTGGAAAAAACATTCTTTTGAAAAAGCAGAGCCTTTTGAAAGAAAACATTCAATACAACTTTTAAATTGGACGCTACCTGTGCAATATAAGAAAAAGCAATGGTTAGAAAAAAATGAAATTGAACGAGAGTACACTGAAGACGAGGCGGTACAAGTTGCCAAAAAGATGGCGAAAGAAGAATTACAGGAGCGATTACCAGAGGATGCGTTAATAAAAGGTGAAAAAGTTTTGCACCAAGACGTTGAGAATGGTAAAGTTAAATTAAAGCTTCATTACCAAGTTATAGAAGATATTACGACGGAGCAACCGATCATTCAAGGAGATTGAGGCTATTGTCACAAATGAAGAATATTCCATTAGAAATTAAAGATCAAAATGAAGTTCAAAGATTGTATGGTCCAAACGATTCTCACTTAAAACGTATTGAAGAAAAACTCGATGTTCAAATAACGACTCGAGGGGAAGATCTATCGGTCAAAGGTGAAGATGAAGCGGTTCAAGTCGTGAAAGATGTTCTAGAAACGATGTTGAAGCTGTTACGTCAAGGAACGGCATTATCAGAACGAGATGTTGTATATGCTATTCAATTAGCAGAAAAAGGCATGCTCGAAGAACTTCTTCATTTATATCAAGAAAAGCTTACAGTTAATGCAAAGGGCAAACCTGTCTTAATTAAGACATTAGGGCAAAAGCATTATGTTTCATCAATACGAAAGCGTGACCTCGTCTTTGGAATAGGTCCTGCTGGAACAGGAAAAACGTATTTGGCTGTTGTTATGGCAGTAACAGCATTAAAAGAAGGACAAGTAAAGAAAATTGTCCTTACACGTCCTGCAGTAGAAGCTGGAGAAAGCTTAGGTTTTTTACCGGGTGACTTAAAGGAAAAAGTTGATCCATATTTGCGCCCGCTCTACGATGCTCTTCATGATATTTTAGGTGTTGAACAAACCCTGCGATTGATGGAGAGAGGGACAATTGAAGTTGCACCATTAGCGTATATGCGAGGCCGCACATTAGACGATTCTTTCGTTATCTTAGATGAGGCCCAAAATACGACACAAGAGCAAATGAAAATGTTTTTAACACGATTAGGTTTTGGTTCGAAGATGGTAGTAAATGGAGATTTAACACAAATTGACTTACCAAAAGGAAAAAGATCCGGGTTAAAAGTTGGTATCGATGTACTTGGTAATGTACAAGGGGTAGACTTTATTTACTTACAACAATCTGACGTCGTTCGTCATACTCTCGTTCAACGGATTTTAGATGCGTATGATCATTCAGAAAAAAGAGAAAAAGAAGAGTAAACATTTTGTTCTGAGGGTGACCCATTTTTAAAGTACTGGCCTCGCTCGATAGTTAGCTGCTCATCGTTGAGACACTATTATCAAATAAGCGATGTAAATTGTACTTATGAGTCGCCCTCTTATCCTTATTACATAATTGTTTCTTCCCTTAGTTTAAAACTTTATAATGTTGGACAAACAGGGAAAGGAGTATTAGGTAAGAAAATAGAGGTGACCGATCTTGAATAAACGTTCCCCGATCGATCAAATGACATGGTGGAAAAAAATAAAAGACCATCGCTACCTACGTGGTGTTCTTTTTGTTATATTAGCCGTATTTTTATTCCTGTCAATGCTGGATAATATCATTCCAGAAAAGATTGAAGTTCGAATGTCTTCAGTCGCTGAACAAGACATTCGTGCTCCGATTACAGTCGAGAATAAGATTGCAACTGAACAAAAGCGGCGGGAAGTACTAGAGGCAGTTCAACCTGTTTATGTACTTAAAAAAGAATATGCGCAAATGCAAGTAGAGAAAATCAATGATATTTTCGATTTAATTCATCTAGTTAATGAAGAAATGACTAAGACAGAGTTAGAGGCAGAAGCAGGTCAGGAGACAGAAAAGTTAAGTTTAGAAGAACGCTTAACATATGTTCAAGAAGTGATTTCATCAGGGACAACGAATGACCTTTCAGATGAAACGGTTCGTACATTATTATTATCTTCTAGCAGTCAACTGCAAGTTGCAAGGGAAACAACAACGAACGCAGTTCATTCGGTAATGAGTGAAAGAATTGCTATTAATGATTTAGCTCAAGCAAAAAGGTCTGTAAAAGATAAGATTGCGATTTTAACGGTTTCTAATCGTTTGCATGATGCAATGATTGAAACGGCACAATTTGCTATTATACCTAATTATATTTATGACGATAAGGCAACAGAACGACTTCAACAAGAAGCGGTTGAATCAGTTGAGCCGGTTATTATCCGAGAAGGACAGCTGCTTGTAAAGCAAGGCGAGTTAATTAATCATGAGATTTATGAACAACTGCGAATGGTTGGTCTATTAGATGATGCGTTTAATATATTTCCATATTTAGGATTAGCACTTTTAGTATTATTAATGGTCGGGATGCTTTCATATTATTTGAATGAAGCACAAACAAGTGTAAAAACCAATAATAGCCATTTGCTCATGTTTATTCTAATCTTCTTTATTGGTGTTTCTGTTATGAAAATAACGAGCCTAATTGAAAGATTAGATATTGTAGCAGTAGGCTTAATTGTGCCAGTTGCAGTTGGTGCGATGTTGTTAACGACGTTAATTCATCAACGTATTGCATTATTTTCAAGTATTTTCTTTGCCATTATTGCGAGTATTATCTTTAATAATGATGCGGTAGGCACGTTTAATTTTACGTTTGGTGTATATATTTTATTCAGTTGTTTTGCAGGAGTCTATTTTTTAGGACGCTCAACAAGTATGACTCGAATATTAAAAGCGGGACTATTCGTTTCATTTATTAACATGGTAACGATTATATCGATCTTATTCCTAAAGGGCTTTCAACAGAGTTGGATCGAGGTTGGCATGTATTTAGGTTTTGCCTTTTTATCAGGGTTTATAGCTGCTGTGTTAACGCTAGGTCTAGTTCCTTTTTTTGAAGCTGGCTTTGGAATTTTATCGACAACTAAGCTTATTGAATTATCAAATCCAAACCATCCTTTACTAAGAAAAATCTTATTAGAAGCTCCTGGAACATATCATCATAGTGTAGTAGTCGGGAACTTAGCAGAAGCGGCATGTGAATCGATTGGAGCAAATGGTTTACTAGCAAGAGTTGGTTCTTATTATCATGACATAGGCAAAACGAAACGACCGCATTTCTTTATTGAAAATCAAATGAAGATCGATAATCCACATGATAAAATATCACCCCAACTTAGTAAAACCATTATCATCTCGCATCCTTATGACGGTGCAGATATGTTAAAGGAATACAAGATGCCAAAAGAGATTATTGATATTGCTGAACAGCATCACGGAACAACATTGTTGAAGTATTTTTATCATAAAGCGAATCAAGAAACGGATCAAACGATACCTGAAGAACAATTCAGATATCCTGGACCTAAAGCTCAAACGAAAGAAGCTGCAATTGTCGGTATAGCCGACTGTATTGAAGCCGCTGTAAGATCTTTAACTAAGCCAACACCAGACAAAATATTGGCGATGATAAGAAAGATCGTAAATGATCGTCTTGAGGATGGTCAATTTAACGAGTGTGACCTTACTTTGAAAGAGCTAGACAAAGTGGCGGTTTCAATGTATGAGACCTTACAAGGAACATTCCATTCACGTATTGAGTATCCAGAAGATCCTAAAGAAAAAGGAGCGAAATGATGAACTTTGAGATTGACATTCTTGATGAGACTAATGAAGTTACGAAAGAACAAATTCAGTTGACAGAAGAAATTATCAGCGAAGCAGCTAAAATGGAAGGTTTAACCGGACCAACTGAAATTTCAATAACTTTTGTAGACGATGAGCGGATCCGAGAAATAAACCGCGATTATCGTGGGAAAGATACACCTACTGATGTAATTTCTTTCGCCTTAAATGAGGCCGGGGAGGAAGAGGTACAAATTATTGATCCAGAAGGTCCAAATGTTTTAGGTGATATTATCATTTCCATACCACGTACGATCGAACAAGCTCAACATTATGAACATTCTTTTGAAAGAGAACTAGGGTTTCTCCTTGTCCATGGATTTCTCCATTTGTTAGGATACGATCACTTAACAGATGAAGAGGAGAAAGTTATGTTTTCTAGACAAGAAGAAATCTTGAACGCCTATGGACTTAAAAGATAAAAACCTTTGGGGATTTAAGCGACTGCTTCGTTCTTTCGTATATGCATGGACTGGTTTAAAGTATGTTATTCGTTATGAGCAAAATATGAGAGTACATTTAACTATGAGCATAGTAGTTATGGCGTTAGCGTTTATATTAAATGTTCCTTTAAATCAAAAAATTATTTTATTGTTAGTTGTAGGTATGGTGGTCTCTTTAGAGGTGATGAATACAGCGATAGAACGGACTGTAGATATGATCACAGAAGAATACCATCCGCAAGCAAAAGTGGCTAAAGATATTGCTGCTGGAGCGGTGTTTATTTTTAGTATTATTTCAGTGTTAATTGGTTTGGCAATTTTTTTACCACCGATTATTGAGCGTGTATCCATGATTTTAGGCTCATAGTGGGAGAGGAGTTTACTAGGAGACATGTGGAAGAGGCTGCAAAAAAATATTATAGCTGGACTTATTTTTCTGTTGCCAGCAATTGCCACAATCTATGTTATTCAATTTTTGTTTACATTAATTGATGCATTTCTAGGCTCATTTATTACTGGCATATTAAAAGGGTTAAATATTATAACTACTCATGACGGTAGTATTTATTTTCTTGGTGTCTATACTCCATTTTCTGAACGGATTTTTGGGGTTGGCTTCATCTTAACCATTTTTCTCATTACATGGATTGGTTCCATGCGGCTGACAGGTAAAGGAAGTGGGATTTTAAATGCGATTGATAGAGGATTTAGGAAAGTTCCTATTGCTAACTCTATCTATACGTCTGTCGAACAAGTGATCCATGCTTTCGCACAAGAACGTTCCTCATTTAAGAATGTCGTTCTTTTAGAGTACCCTAGAAAAGGTCTTTATACGATAGGATTTCAAACGGGTTCTTCAAAAGGAGAAGTTCAGCGGCTAACTTCCAAGGAGTGCATCAATGTTTTTTTGCCAACAACACCTAATCCGACATCTGGCTGGTTAGTTCTCGTTCCTAGAGAAGATGTCATTGTTCTCAACATGACAGTAGAACAAGGTTTGAAATTTATTATATCTGGCGGGGTCGTTGTTCCGCCTGATCCGATGGATGATGTAATCGAAAAAGAAGCAACTTTCGATAAAACAAACATGAAAGTATTTATACGTGAAAAAAGAAAGGAAGAATAAATTTTGGATAAAACAAAGCTTATGGACGAAGCAAAAACTGCTAGGGAAAAAGCATATGTTCCATATTCCAAGTTTTCAGTTGGAGCGGCCTTACTTACAAAGGATGGACAAGTTTATAAAGGTTGTAACATTGAAAATGCATCGTATGGTTTAACCAACTGTGCTGAAAGGACAGCTATCTTTAAGGCAGTTTCAGAAGGTATTAATAACTTTACTGCAATTGCTGTTGTGGCAGATACAGAACGTCCGGTACCACCATGTGGTGCATGTCGTCAAGTGCTCTCTGAATTTTGCCATGCAGAAATGCCTGTTTACTTAACCAATTTAAAAGGTGATGTACAAGAAATAACTGTAGGTGAATTATTGCCTGGAGCTTTTACTGCGGGGGATTTAAATGAATAATAGAGAAGGATACAAGTCTGGTTTTGTTGCAATTATTGGGAGACCGAATGTAGGGAAATCAACCTTATTAAATTATATTGTAGGTCAAAAAATAGCGATTATGAGTGATAAGCCACAAACAACGAGAAATAAAATACAAGGTGTGTATACGAATAATGACGCACAGATCGTTTTTTTAGACACACCAGGTATTCATAGACCTAAGCATAAGCTCGGTGATTTTATGATGAAAATTGCAAATAATACGTTAAGAGAAGTCGACTTAATTATGTTTGTCATCGATGCAGGAGAAGGTTTTGGTTCTGGTGAACAATTTATTTTAGATCGATTAAAAGAGTCAAAAACGCCGGTTTTTCTAGTCGTTAATAAAATTGATAAAGTTTATCCAGAAAAGTTATTAGACATTATTAATGGATATAAAGATCGTCATACATTCGAAGAAATTGTTCCAGTTTCGGCATTAGAAGGAAATAATGTACCGACATTATTAGAGCAAATTACAAAACATTTACCTGAAGGGCCGCAATATTACCCTGCCGATCAAGTAACGGATCACCCTGAACGATTCATTGTCGCTGAGTTAATTCGTGAAAAAGCTCTGCACTTAACTCGAGAAGAAATTCCCCATTCATTAGCTGTTGTCATTGAACAGATGAAGCAGCGTGAAGGTAGTGAAACCGTCTATGTTGGAGCTACGATTATTGTAGAGCGTTCATCACAAAAAGGTATTATTATCGGAAAGCAAGGCAGCATGCTAAAAGAAATAGGTAAACGAGCCCGGACGGATATTGAAGCATTGCTAGGTTCAAAAGTCTTTTTGGAATTATGGGTAAAAGTCCAAAAAGACTGGAGAAACAAAGGGCATCAGTTACGTGATTTTGGCTTTAACGAAGATGAATATTAAATGTAATGTTCGTAATCAGTTATTAACAAATATTTAACAATGGCTCGGTATTCAGCCATTGTTTTTTTATCAAAAAATCTCTAAGATAGATGTATGAAGTAATTGAATGTTGCATATGACTATTTGTCATAATTGACAATTATTCCATAACATGAATTTGCAAATCAAGGTCAAGCTATAGAGTATAGAGCGGTCTAACAATCCTTAAACGAAAGGTGGAATTCCAATGCTTGATTTTTCCTGGAAAGTATTCTCGATGACGGGAAGTGTTGATACTTATTTGTTGATCAAGGAACTGGAAAAGGAGCATGGTGATGTTTCAGCTCAAGATATTGAAGAGGAGTTTACAAATTTAGACGCTCACTAATCTTGCTTGCACCTCACGACTTCTATGTGTGGTGACGAGAATGTTTCAGAAAGTTGAAGGAATTGTTATACGTACTTCGGATTACGGGGAATCTAATAAAATTGTTACATTACTTACAAGAGAATTAGGGAAGGTTGGTGTGATGGCGAGAGGAGCTAAAAAGCCTAAGAGCCGCCTAGCTGCAGTTTCCCAATTATTTATTTACGGCACTTTTCTCATACAAAAGGGCTCAGGTCTTGGTACTCTTCAACAGGGAGAGATCATTCAATCTTATCGAGAGGTTCGAAACGACTTACTTCGAGCCTCTTATGCATCTTACATAGTTGAATTAACCGATAAGCTTACCAATGACCGTGAACGTAATCCGTATTTATTTGAACTACTAATGCAAACGCTACATTACATTGACGAAGAAGTAGATCCAGAAATATTAGTCCGCCTCTATGAAGTGAAAATGCTTTTTGTAGCTGGAATTGGCCCGCAATTAAATAATTGTGCTAGTTGTGGAAGTGTTGATGGTGAATTTTCTTTTTCAATAGGCGAGGGTGGCTTTTTATGTCATCGCTGTTCAGCAAAAGATCCTTACCGTTTAAAAGTTTCACCGGGAACGATAAAATTGCTACGGCTTTTTTATCACTTTGACTTGAACCGTTTAGGAAATATTTCAGTAAAAAAAGAAACAAAGCAAGAATTAAAACAAGTTTTAAATTCATATTATGATGAGTATTCTGGTTTGAAGCTTAAATCCAGATCATTCTTAGACCAATTAGAAAAAATGGATTGGTTAGACTCAAATCAAAGTTGACATTAGGTATCTTTTTGAGTATTATGCTTTTAAAGAACAACCTTAATTTTAAACAAACAGTGCAAAGAAGGAAAAGGAGTACTTATCCTCTCTATAAAAAGCGAACCTAGGGTGGTGTGAGCTAGGGATATAGATGATAAAGAAAGGCAATCTGGAGCACTTCTCTTTAAAGTGGCTATTCTCCATATAGGAGATTAGCAAATAGGGTGGAACCGCGGGTTACTCTCGTCCCTATGCTATAAGTTATAGCATAGGAACGAGAGTTTTTTTGATTTTAAAAGGCGCTACATGAAGAACTTATGGCACCTTTTAACGAAGACATATTCAGTTCTATGTTGTAGGTAGAAACTCTTATAGTGGCATCAGCCACTGCAGGAGTTAATTGATAAGGAGGAAAGAAAGATGAACGTACAAAATATGATACTTACGTTACAAAACTTTTGGGCGAAACAAAATTGTATTATTATGCAGGCGTACGACGTTGAAAAAGGTGCTGGAACGATGAACCCAATGACTTATTTAAGAAGTATTGGGCCAGAGCCTTGGAATGTTGCTTATGTTGAACCTTCTAGACGTCCAGTGGATGGACGCTATGGTGAAAACCCTAACCGTCTATACCAACATCATCAATTTCAAGTAATTATGAAACCTTCACCTGATAACATCCAGGAGCTATATTTAGACAGCTTGAAAGAATTAGGAATTAATCCTTTAGAACATGATATTCGCTTTGTTGAGGATAACTGGGAAGCTCCTACCTTAGGTGCTTGGGGTCTAGGTTGGGAAGTTTGGCTGGATGGTATGGAAATTACGCAGTTTACGTACTTCCAGCAAGTAGGGGGCATCGATGCTCATCCTGTAGCTGTTGAAATTACATATGGTATTGAACGTTTAGCTTCATACATTCAGGATAAAGAAAATGTATTCGACCTTGATTGGGTTAATGGTGTAACTTATGGAGACATATTTTTACAACCAGAATACGAGCATTCCAAATATACTTTTGAGGTTTCAGACAGTACGATGATGTTTCAATTATTTAGTACATACGAACAAGAAGCGAAACGTGCATTAGCAGAAAATCTAGTTTTCCCAGCTTATGATTATGTATTGAAATGCTCTCATGTATTCAACCAACTTGATGCTAGAGGAGCAATTTCTGTTACAGAACGAACAGGTTATATTGGACGTGTCCGTAATTTAGCAAGAGATTGTGCAAAAGTGTACTTAGCTGAACGTGAAAGACTTGGCTTCCCAATGCTTAAGGATAAGGAGGAGATGTCAAATGAGTAAAAAGGATTTTTTACTTGAAATTGGTTTAGAAGAAATGCCTGCCCGCTTTGTGACAGATGCAATGAATCAGCTGAAAGATAAAATTGAGAATTGGCTAAAAGACGGAAATGTGGCGTATGAAGCGATCGAAGCTTATTCAACGCCAAGACGACTTGCTATTTTAATTACTGAAGTTGCTGAAAAGCAAGAAGACATGATAGAAGAGGCAAGAGGGCCGGCGAAGAGAATTGCAAAAGATGAAGAAGGAAATTGGACGAAGGCCGCTTTAGGATTTGCCAGAGGACAAGGTCTTTCAACTGATGAACTATTTTTCAACGAAGTGAATGGACAAGAGTATGTTTTTGCTAAAAAGCATATTGTTGGTCAAGAAACGAAAACAATATTACCGCAAGTTGAAGACATTATCAAAGGCCTTCACTTTCCAAAAAACATGCGTTGGAATCAATATGACTTGCGATACGTCCGTCCGATTCAATGGTTAGTTGCCCTTTATGGTGATGAAGTTATTCCTTTTGAAATCACCAATGTTCAAACAGACCGTAAGTCATTAGGACACCGCTTTTTAGGCAATGAGACAACAATTAATGAACCACGCGATTACGTCCGTACACTTTTAGCTGAGCATGTTATCGTTAATCCTTCAGAAAGAAAAGAAGCCATTAGAAATCAAATCAAACAAATTGAGGAACAAAATGGTTGGGTCATACCGATTGAAGAGGAATTACTAGAAGAAGTCAATAATCTGGTAGAGTACCCTACTGCTCTTCATGGAAGTTTTGATGAAAGCTTTCTTGAAGTACCGGAAGAAGTGCTAATTACCTCTATGAGAGAACATCAGCGTTACTTTCCTGTACATACAAAAGAAGGTGCCCTCTTACCGCACTTTATAACGGTAAGAAATGGTAATCATGAGTTTTTAGAAAATGTTGTTAAAGGAAACGAAAAAGTACTGAGAGCTCGACTTTCTGATGCACAATTTTTCTATCGTGAAGATCAAAAGCTTAAGATTGAAGATGCACTGGTACGATTAGAATCAATTGTCTATCATGAGGAATTAGGTACTCTGGCTGAAAAAGTCGGTCGAGTACAGGCGATTTCAAGCAAACTTGCTACAAAGCTTGGAGTAACCGATAATTCAACGATTAACCGTGCAGCCGAGTTATGTAAGTTTGATTTAGTTACACAAATGGTTTATGAGTTTCCTGAGTTACAAGGACGAATGGGTGAAGAGTATGCTTTAAAGGCTGGAGAGGCTCCTGAAGTTGCTTTAGCAATTAAAGAGCATTATATGCCGAGGTTTGCCAATGATCAGAGCCCTTCTACTGTGACAGGAACAGTTGTAAGTATGGCTGATAAACTGGACACGATCATTACTTGTTTTGGTATTGGTCTCATCCCATCTGGTTCTCAAGATCCTTATGCACTTCGTCGTCAAGCTGCGGGTGTAATTCAAATGATCCTTGATAAAAACTTGAGTGTATCTGTTGAAGAAGTCATTAAAATAGCCATAAATGAAGCGGAAGAAAAACAGTTACTAAAGAGAAGCAGAGAAGAAGTATCAAAAGACTTAATCGAATTCTTTAGACTGCGGGTAAAAAATACGCTTCAAGAGCGCGGTACACGCTATGATATCGTTGATGCTGTTCTTTCAGAAACAATTGGACAGGTAGATACGATCGTCAAAAAGGCTCAGCTTTTAATGGAACAAATTGAAGCTGCACCATTTAAAGAGACGGTTGAAACGTTAAGTCGTGTGACTAATATTGCGACTAAAGCTGGTCATTCTACAGATTTATCGGAAAGTTTATTTGAACAGGAAGAGGAAAAAACGCTTTATAAAGTTTACCTCGAGACTGATGAAAAAGTTAAACGAGCTTTAGAAACTGGGAATGTTGCTGAAGCTTATCAAGCGCTTGTTGAGACAAAAGAGACGATAAACTTATATTTTGATAATATTATGGTTATGTCTGATGATGAGAAGGTAAAAGAAAACCGCTTAGTGCAAATGAAGTTACTTGCTGATACGATTCAAGGTTTTGCTAACTTTAATGCTATCGTGTTTGCTTAAAAAGTTTAGAAATACTAAGGCTGACTCAAAAGAAATGATAAATTGTAGTCAGCCTGTTACTTAAAGTAAATACTAATGAACTAAAATAATGCGCCGCATATTCCATAATTCATTGTATTAGTATATAATAATAGAATAAAAAGCATAACACATTTTTGTGTTATGAAGGCGGTGAAGTACAATCGAACTAACTGTGAGACAAGAGCAGATTATAGATATTGTTAAAAGCAATGGGCCGATTACCGGAGAACAAATTGCAGAAAGATTAAATTTAACAAGAGCTACATTGAGACCAGATCTAGCGATTTTAACGATGGCAGGCTTTTTAGATGCACGACCGAGAGTAGGATATTTTTATACTGGAAAAACAGGTTCACAATTGCTGACAGAAAAAGTTAAAAAAATTACAGTACAACAGTATCAATCAATACCTGTTGTAGTAAACGAATCTTCTTCTGTTTATGATGCTATCGTTACGATGTTTCTAGAAGATGTTGGCACTTTATTTGTTGTTGACCAAAACTCTTCATTAATGGGAGTTGTCTCGCGTAAAGATTTATTGCGAGCAAGTATCGGCAGTCAAAAAATTGAAACAATGCCTGTTAATATTATCATGACAAGAATGCCTAATATTACAATGTGTCAAAAAGATGATTTGATTATTGATGTGGCGAATAAGTTAATAGACAAACAAATTGATGCCTTGCCAGTAGTCCGTGAGTTTGATAAAGGTTCGGGACTAGAAGTAATTGGTAGATTAACAAAAACGAACATTACGAAAGTGTTAGTGGACCTAGCAAACGACGACCTAATTTGATGAAGTTGTATGTTTGGTCAATGAGGAGGTAGTAATGGAGGTATTTAATCATCGCCCGATTGTTTATGTTGTTTCGGATTCTGTAGGTGAAACAGCTGAATTAGTTGTACGTGCTGCAGCGAGTCAATATAGTGGATCTGGTGTCGAAGTGAGAAGAATTCCATATGTTGATGATAAAAGTACAATTGATGAAGTGATAGGTTTAGCGCAACAAGCACAAGCGATTATTGCTTTTACCCTAGTCATTCCAGAGGTAAAGAGCTATTTGATTGAACAAGCTCGAGCAGCACAGGTAGAGGTTGTTGATATTATTGGCCCGATGATGGAAAAGATCGGAACCTTAACACAAAAAGAACCTCGCTATGAGCCTGGATTGGTGTATAGACTTGATGAAGACTATTTTCGTAAAGTGGAAGCAATTGAATTTGCAGTGAAATATGATGATGGCCGGGACCCTAGAGGAATTGTTCGAGCGGACATCGTTCTAGTCGGGGTTTCTAGAACGTCAAAAACACCACTATCGCAGTACTTAGCTCACAAACGGTTTAAAGTGGCTAACGTGCCATTAGTTCCTGAAGTGGAACCACCTGAAGAACTTTTTAAAGTGTCGCCTAAAAAGTGTATAGGCCTTATTATTAATGCAGATAAGTTGAATGATATACGAACTGAGCGATTAAAGGCACTTGGGTTAAAAGCTGAAGCAAATTATGCAAATATCGAACGAATTAAACAAGAGCTTGAGTACGCCGAAAAAATTATGGAGCGCATCGGTTGTACAGTAATTGATGTTTCAAGTAAAGCAGTAGAGGAAACAGCAAACCTTATATCGAACATGTTCCAAGGCAAATAGAGGCTGAGTAGTCAGCCTCTATTTTGTTGTGGTGCGCCCAGCATGGGTGCAATCTATAGGGTGCAAGTCCCGAGCTGTGAAGGCAGAAGTAACAGTTAGCTTAACGCAAGGGTGTCCGTGGTGACGCGGAATCTGAAGGAAGCGGGCGGCAAACCTCCGGTCTGAGGAACACGAACTTCATATAAGGCTAGGTATCATTGGGTGAGTCTGCCACACAAAACAAAGCCCTTTCTGCCGAAGGTGATACAGAGTAAATGAAGCAGATAGATGGAAGGAAAGATTGCATTCTTACCTGGGGAGGTCTGACTGGTACGCCAAACTCCTTTGGTAACCTATTTAGTGATAAATAACTGAACAGTCAGAAGTCAGCAGATGTCATAGTACTTCATTAACTCGAGATAATGAGGGAAGGACTGAACAATTAAGAAGAGTGAGAACTCGGCGTGCAATTCCTACGTTGATGCAGACAATCCTTAAAAGGACTTACTTGAAGGAGGAAGTGGTGAATACATGGTGGACTTCAAGAGGGTGGAGTAGGAATTGAAACAAACAGATTAACTCATTCACGTGGAAAGGAAATATCGAGATGTTAATGGAACGAATTTTATCACGGAAACGAAGAAAGCGGGATTACGTGTAATGAACTCTGTGACAGACTTCATCGAGAAGAAACTAAAGCTAAAAGTAAACAAGGAGAAATCAGCAGTAGATCGCCCCTGGAAACGTAAGTTTCTAGGATTTAGTTTTACGATCCAAAAAGATCCGAAAATCCGGATTGCCAAAGAAAGTATTAAACGGTTGAAGATGAAAATAAGAGAACTAACCTCTCGATCCAAGTCAATATCCATGGATCAAAGGATTGAGAAGCTTAACCAATACTTAATTGGTTAGTGCGGATACTATGCATTAGCAGATACACCGAGTAAATTTAAAGAATTTGATGAATGGATTAGAAGAAGGCTACGCGTATGTGAATGGAAACAATGGAAGCTTCCTAAAACAAGGGTAAGAAAACTCATTGGATTAGGAGTGCCGAAACAAAAGGCATACGAATGGGGAAATTCTCGAAAGAAATACCACAGAATTTCTAAAAGCCAAGTCCTACATAAAACCCTCAATAACTCCTATTGGAGCAATCGAGGGTTGAAAAGTTTATATCAACGATATGAATATCTACGTCATACTTAATTGAACCGCCGTTTACGGAACCGTACGTACGGTGGTGTGAGAGGCCGGGGGTTAGCCTCCCCCCTCCTACTCGATTCACGTTAACATACGATCAGTTGTCTTTTTTACTTTTAGGAAAAATTTTTTAAGCATGATTGTAGTCAAAATCAGAAATAATTATTATAATGAAAATTTGTGAGAAAAAAACTGCAAGATTTAGCATAAAACAAAAAAAGAACAAATAAATTGAAAAAGTCAAGACTTTTTCTGTGTTTTTTGGTAATGATAGTTATTGATAGGTATTTGTCGACAAATTTCATTTCTAAATAACATTTTAGAAGGATTTTGTTAGGAGATGTAGAAATAGAGACCATGTTAACGAAATCATCTATATTTGTAGATGCTGATTCATGTCCAGTCAAAGAAGAAATTTTGGAAATTGCAAAAAGTTTTAATTTTGAGGTTGTGTTTGTTTCCTCATATTCACATAACATTCAAAGTGAGCAAGCCAAAATTATTCGTGTTGACTCAGACAAAGAAGCAGCCGATTTATTTATTATGAATCATGCGAAGGGAAATGATGTAGTTATTACACAAGATCATGCCCTCGCTTCCATTTTAGTAGGGCGGGGTTTATCCGTTTTATCACCCCGCGGAAAAGTATTCTCAGAAGATGAAATGATAACGATCCTTCAACTAAGACATTGGTCTCAAAAACAAAGGAGGTCTGGAAACAAGACAAAAGGGCCAAAAGCATTTAAACCATCGGATCGCGAACATTTTTGTGCGAATTTGAGAAAAATATTAAAACAGAAGAAGGAATTTGCCGAAAAAGGTCGAAAACATAGTAACCGGACAGGTAATCCAAATGAAATGTAGAAGATTGGTGATGAGTAATGGGCTACCGCATCCCGGAAGAAAAGATTGAAGAGGTTCGTAAGTCAGCAGATATTGTTGAAGTGATTAACGAATATGTTCAGTTAAAAAAACAAGGAAGAAATTACATTGGTCTTTGTCCTTTCCATGGTGAAAAGACGCCTTCATTCTCAGTCTCACCAGACAAACAACTTTATCACTGCTTCGGATGTGGCGCTGGAGGAAATGTTTTCTCTTTTCTTATGGAATTAGAAGGACTTTCATTTGTTGAATCTGTAGCCAAACTAGGAAAGAAAGCTAATGTTGAACTTCCAAGTATAAGTACTGACCAAAAAAAGTCAAATGAACAGTCTGTAATAGAGGCAGCCCATGAACTCGCGATGAAATTTTACCATCACATCTTACTAAAATCAGAAATGGGCGCTCCTGGACTAAATTATTTGGAACAACGAGGCTTTACAAAGGAAATGATTGATACATTTCAACTAGGCTTTGCTCCTAATCATTGGGACAGCTTAACTACCCTGTTAGAAAAACGAGGATTTAATCTTAAGGCTCTAGAGAATGCAGGGTTACTTTCTCTTCGCGAATTTGATGGTAAAGTATTCGATAGGTTTCGCAATCGAGTTATGTTTCCCATTTGGGACGGACAAGGAAATGTTATCGCTTTTGGTGGTCGCATTATTGATGATGGGAAACCAAAATATTTAAACAGTCCAGAAACTGTCCTTTTTAATAAAAGCCGTACACTCTATGGGATCCATTTAGCTCGTCCTTCCATTAGAAAACTAAATCAGGCAGTTCTCTTTGAGGGATATGTCGATGTCATATCAGCTTGGGGAGCAGGCATCTTAAATGGAATTGCAACATTAGGAACTGCTCTTACGGAGGAACAAGCGAAAGTTATTCGAAGAAATGCAGAAACCGTAATTCTTTGTTATGACTCAGATGAAGCAGGAATTCAGGCTACTTCAAGAGCGGCTTCGATACTTGTTCAGGCAGGTTGTTATGTGAAGGTAGCTCTGTTACCTGAAGGTCAAGACCCTGATGATTATATAAGGCTTAATGGCGGGGAGCAATTTAAGCGGGATATTATTGAGAACAGTCTAACACTTATGTCGTTTAAAATGCAGTACCTTAGGCGAGGGAAAAACCTTCTGGATGAAGGAGAAAGGATGAGGTATATCGAAGAAGTACTTAATGAAATTTCTGACCTTCCTCGCGCAGTAGAAAGAGACCACTATTTAAGACAAATTGCTAGTGAATTTTCGTTATCATTGGATGCATTAAAGCAAGAACAGTTTAGAATGTATCGTGAACGGCGAAATAAGGGAGGACAGCAACAATCAAACGTTCGTTCTTTCGTGGAAGTAAAAAAAAGAGGATTTGAAAAGAAAAAGTTACTTCCGGCCTTTCACAATGCTGAAAGAATTCTTTTAGCGTATATGATGAAAAATGCTGAAATAGCTGCTACCATTCAAGAAAAAGTAGGTGGGGCTTTTAACATAGATGAATATCATGCAATTGTTGCGCACCTTTTTGCTTATTATGGTGAAGGGTACGAGCCGAACCCAAGCTTATTTATTGAGAGACTCAATGATGAAAAGCTAAGAAGGGTTGCTACAGAAGTTGCAATGCTTGATATAAGAGAGGATTTATCCGATCAAGAATTAGACGATTACATTAATAAGATTGAAACCTATCCAAAATGGGTAGAAATAGAACAAAAAGAGAAAGAAAAAAAAGAAGCTGAAAAACGCAATGATGTTTTAATGGCTGCTCAGATAGCCATGGAAATCATTCAAATGAAAAAAGATTTAAAACGATAGCACCTGCTAGAGAGATGATAATTTCATCTAATGAGAGTTGACGTGTTGTATCAATGGAAGGAGGGGATCGAATGGCTGAGAAACCATTACGCCCACTCGCGGATGGAGATTTGACCATCGATCAAGTGAAAGAACAACTAGTTGAGCTAGGTAAAAAAAGAGGAGTATTAACATACGCAGAAATTACAGAAAAGCTTGCGGTATTTGACCAAGATTCAGATCAAATTGATGAGTTTTTCGAATACTTAGGCGAGCAAGGTATTGAGATATTAAATGATAATGATGATGTACCTAATATGCAACAAATGGAAAAAGAAGAAGAGGAATTTGATTTAAATGATTTAAGCGTACCTCCTGGAATTAAAATTAATGATCCAGTACGTATGTATTTAAAAGAAATTGGTCGTGTACCACTTCTATCTGCCGAAGAAGAGATTAACTTAGCGAAAAAAATTGAAGAAGGTGACGAAGAATCTAAACGTCGTTTAGCTGAAGCGAACCTTCGACTCGTTGTTAGTATCGCTAAGCGATATGTCGGACGCGGAATGTTATTCCTCGACCTAATCCAAGAAGGAAATATGGGTTTAATTAAAGCGGTAGAAAAATTTGATTATCGTAAAGGATATAAGTTTAGTACGTATGCAACATGGTGGATCCGTCAAGCGATTACTCGTGCGATTGCCGACCAAGCTCGTACGATCCGTATTCCAGTCCATATGGTCGAAACGATTAATAAATTAATCCGTGTCCAACGTCAATTACTTCAAGATTTAGGACGTGAACCAACTCCTGAAGAAGTATCGGAAGAAATGGATTTAACTCCTGAAAAAGTAAGAGAAATTCTTAAAATTGCTCAAGAGCCCGTTTCTTTAGAAACACCGATTGGTGAAGAAGATGACTCTCACCTTGGCGACTTTATCGAAGACCAGGATGCGTTAGCTCCTTCAGATGCTGCAGCTTACGAGTTATTAAAAGAGCAGCTAGAGGACGTACTAGATACGCTTACGGACCGAGAAGAGAATGTCTTACGCCTTCGCTTTGGTCTAGATGACGGCAGAACTCGAACACTTGAGGAAGTAGGAAAAGTATTCGGTGTAACACGTGAGAGAATTCGTCAAATTGAAGCGAAAGCATTAAGAAAGTTAAGGCACCCAAGTCGTAGTAAGCGACTAAAAGATTTCTTAGATTAATAAGTATTTTCATGCTGACTCTTATTGAGTCAGCTTTTTTTACTTCAACTTTTTGCTCTTTCGTACGATAATAAATATAACGAGCTTCAGGAGGGGAAGGGATGAACCAAGAGCGGAAAGAAATCATCATTAAAGAAATCAAATATTGGAAACAAACGAGACTTCTTCCCGAACAATATTGTAATTTTCTCCTTACCCTTTATTCAGAAGGGGAAGAAGAACATATAAAGGTAGAAGAAGAGTCACGCTTTATTGTGAACGTGAAGTCTATGCTTACCTTTTTTTTCGTACAATTTTTATTATTGTTTATTGTCGTTGTCATTTATTTTACTGATTTTCCATTTTTATTGCAAATGGCTTCTGGATTACTTAGTGGGTTTCTCATTTTAAAAATTGCTAAAAAAACACGAAATAGACTGCCTCAATTAGCCTATCTTTATTTTTTAATGGTGGCAATCGTTCTTTTATTACTTCTAACTCAAGTGGTGGAACTAATGCTACCTGGCCATCGCATCGCTATGTTTTTCGTTGTTTTGCTGAACTGCTTTGCCTGGTTGTTTATTGGATTTAAAATGAGGTTAAAGTCCTTTATGATTGGTGGCGGCGTCGGAATAGCACTTACCATGATCTTTTTTGGATTCTATTAAGGACATAGGGAATTTAAAAGTTTATTTTTTTCTGTATTTGTTAAAATGAATAAAGGCAATAGAAAAGAATGACAAAATAAGCAATTCTTCAGTTAACCCTTTTCTCTTTACCTGTTTTCAAGTAAAATGGTAGAGGGAATTCAAATGGATTCACTTTTTGTTATGTATATGTCATTATTATAGTGTAAAGGGGGACAAGATCGTGAAAGGTAGACCGTTATTTCCTTTTGCAGTAATTGCAATAGCAGGGATTCTTCTAATGGTGGCACTATCATTCCAAGGCTTATTAGCTAGTCAAGCGGATGAAGGAGAAGCCGAAGAGGAAATCGTATTCGATGATCCAATTGCAGCTGGTGAAGAGCTAACACAGCGAAGCTGTTTAAGTTGTCATGGACAAGATCTACAAGGATTGGCTAGTAATCCTGCAATTAATGCTCTAGAAGGTAAGTTCACTGAAGAAGAAATTGTTCAAATTATTTTTGGACAATATGAAGGTGTAAACATGCCTGCTATGAGCAATCTAAAACCTGCTGAAGCAGAAGCAATTGCTACATACTTACTACACATTTCTGAGTAATATGTATATGTGAGGAAGAGGGGACATCGGCCCCTCTTTTTTATTTGCTCTGCTGGATTCAAGTGCATAGCAAAGAGTATGGATATATGCCTTAGGATGCATCAATGAGCATATTGAGTTATTCGATAAGTCAATATCGGTTCGTTAGCACTCACCGTGTTTCCTTTATCTCGTGCGAAGAGACTCCAGTCCATACGCCGCTAAACGGTCGCTTCCGCTATTCATAAGTCTAGCTGCAGGTGCTATCGGCTCGAGGTCGCTTCGCGGTCCATCAACCGTGTCTAAAAGGCAAGACACGATCTGCTGGCCCTCCAGCGCTTATCGCCGATAATCAAGCACCTTCCGCTTTTCATAGTTGCACAATGTCATTGAAAATGGGTATGATTAAACCAAAGTTTACATAAATGTGGTGAGAAAATGAATGAAACAAAATTGTCAAAACGGCTGGAAACGGTAGCTGACTTTGTAATTGAAGGATCCAGGATTGCTGATATTGGCTCAGATCATGCGTACCTCCCTTCTTTTTTATATGTGAATGACCGAATCAACTTTGCGGTTGCAGGAGAGGTAAATGAAGGCCCTTATCAATCCGCGTTATCGCAAGTGGAGAAATTAGGAATAGCTGATAAAGTTCAGGTTCGGAAAGGAAATGGACTTGAAGTGGTATCATCAGGTGAAGTCGATCACATTATCATTGCCGGTATGGGAGGAGCTCTTATTACTGATATCCTAGAGGCTGGGCGTGATAAGCTTGAAGGAGTAAAGCGACTTATTCTTCAGCCTAATGTGATGGCTGACCGCATTCGAAAATGGTTACTAACGAATGGGTGGGAATTAATTAAAGAAGTCGTTTTAGAAGAAGACGAAAAAATATATGAAGTATTAGTGGCGGAAAGAGGAAATGCCGATCAACCATACAGCGAGAATCGGGAGCTTGAATTACTCCTGGGTCCTTATTTAATGCAAGAAAAAAATCCAGCTTTTATTAAGAAGTGGAAAAGTGAATTACAGAGTTGGAAGCGCATTTTGCTCCAATTTGAACAAGCAAAAGAGACAGATGAAGTGAATACCAAAAAAGAAGAATTAATACAACTTATTTCAAAAGTGGAGGAGGTTGTTGCAACATGAGTAAACTTGCAAATGGACAAACGATTATTCAGTTATTTGAAAGTTGGTCTCCTAAATCACTAGCCGTAGAAGGTGATAAGAACGGATTAATGATTGGGACACTAAATAAACCCATTCAAAAAGTGATGATCGCCTTAGATGTCCTTGAAGAAGTTATGGATGAAGCAATAGATTCGGGTGTAGATTTAATAATTGCTCATCATCCACTTATCTTTAGACCATTAAAGAATATTGATACGAGCCGTCCAGCTGGACGAATTATAGAAAAAGCTATTAAGCATAACATTACGATTTATGCCGCGCATACCAATTTAGATGTTACTAAGGGCGGGGTAAATGACATGATGGCGGATGCTTTAGGATTGAAAAATACGGAGGTACTTTCCCCAACAACTGAAGTCTCCTTAAAAAAAGTTGTTGTGTTCGTCCCAGATAGTCACGTAGATCAAGTTCGAACAGCTTTAGGTAATGCTGGGGCTGGTCATATCGGGAATTACAGTCACTGTACGTTTAATAGCGAAGGAACAGGTACCTTTACCCCATTAGAAGGGACGAATCCGTTTATTGGTGAACAAGGAAAGTTAGAAAAAGTGGCAGAAGTAAGAGTTGAAACGATTATCCCTGCTCATCTTCAAAATAAAGTTACTGCAGCTTTAATTAAAGCTCATCCGTATGAAGAGCCTGCTTATGATATATACCCGCTTGATAATAAAGGGGAAATCTTTGGCTTAGGACGTATCGGGATTCTTGAAGAAGAAATGACACTCGAACAGTTTGCTCATCATGTTAAGCAAGCTTTTGAAGTGAAGGGTGCGAGAGTTGTAGGAAAACTTGAAGCAAAAGTAAAAAAGGTTGCTGTTCTAGGCGGTGATGGCAACAAGTACATGTCCCAAGCATTATTTAAAGGCGCTGATGTTTTTGTCACAGGGGATGTGTATTATCATGTAGCTCACGATGCGATGATGGATGGTCTTAACATCGTTGATCCGGGGCATAATGTAGAAAAAATTATGAAACAAGGCGTGCAAAAGTTTCTAGCAGGGCAATTATCAACTCAAAATTATCAAACCAAGGTCATTATCAGTAATGTAAATACAGACCCATTTACGTTTATCTAAATAGCGTTGAAAAAGATGCAGTGTGATCTTGTATTAAGATCCACTGCATCTCTTTTTCATTGGCTCTTTTCGCAACGTGTATGAAAAAAGCCTTTGAGTTATTTATTAATCTTTTTTAGCTTTCACTTTAGGTAAGATCTTTTGCAACGTAACTTTGCGGTCTTTTGCCCACGTGGTTTCATCTTTAGGTTCATATTTTTCTAGGAAGTCAATCACTTCTTTAGTAATAGGAGTTGGAGTCGAAGCACCAGAAGTAACACCTACTATATTAACGCCCTCTAACCACTCTAGCTCTAATTCAGTTAAATCAGAAATGCGATATGCTTTTGTCCCCGCAATTTGTTCAGAGACTTGCGCTAGTCGGTTAGAATTATTACTTTTTGGATCACCGACAACAATTACTAAGTCAGCTTGCTTCGCTTGTTCTGCAACTGCTTCCTGCCTAACTTGGGTCGCTAAACAAATTTCATTATGAACTTCAGCATGAGGATATTTTTTTAGCGCATGGTTCATAATATCTGCAACATCCCATTGGCTCATTGTCGTTTGATTTGTAATAATGATCTTTTCATTGTTTAACTGAAGGTTTTTTACATCTTCTGTTGATTCAACTAAATGAACGATATCAGGTGCTACACCAATAGCTCCTTCTGGTTCTGGGTGACCTTTTTTCCCTACGTAAATCACATCGTATCCTTCTGCTTTCTTCTCTAAGATAAGGTCATGGGTTTTAGATACGTCAGGACAAGTTGCATCAACAACTGTTAGACCTTTTTCTTTTGCGAGCTTTCGAACTTCAGGGGAAACGCCATGAGCCGTAAAAATTACAGTGCCTTTATCGACTTGTTTTATAATTTCTAAGCGGTTTGGTCCGTCTAAAGAGATTATTCCTTCCTCTTCAAAGGCATCTGTAACGTGTTTATTATGAACAATCATTCCTAATATATAAATAGGGCGAGGTAAATCAAGATTTTGGGCGGCTTGTCTGGCAAGGACCATTGCATCAACTACACCATAACAATAGCCTCGCGGTGATATTTTTAATACTTTCATGCTAGGCCTCCTATTAGTAACATACTATATTCCATTATAAAGGAGGACTGTATCTTATACAATGAAGTTAACTTCTAGTGTTAGATATACATTTTAGGTGCAGGAAGACTGCCAAGACTTTTTTTGTTAGTTGGAATAGCTGATTTTGTTGCATTGATGGATTTATTGTTGGTACGAGTAGCAGTTTTTTTATTTGCATTTGTTGCCTTTGTATCTGAAGCTACTGTTACTTCTAGATTATCTGGGGCAGCTTCTATATTTTCTGAGTTATTTGTCACTTCATCAACATCTAAAGTTGAGGTAGTTTCATCATTATCTAATGTTGATGTGTTTTCCTCACTGTCTGATGTTGAGGCACTCTCATCACTATCTGGATTATTTTTAAAGATTTGGTAAAGTTGTGGCATGCTTCTTAGGAGTGGACCATATTGCTGGATCATAGGTGTCACTTGTTGTACGACACCCATTACACGTTGAGCGTTGTTGAGTATGCCCATTAAGTTCATACCGCCGCCCATCGCTCCAGTACCAGCAGCACCCATACCACTTGCTAAGGCACCTGGTCCAGCAGCACCAGCTCCTAAACCAGGACCCATACTACTGCCCATACCACCGAACAAACCACCAGCCCCTGGTGCCATACTTGAGCCTAAACCACCAGCCCCTGGTGCCATACTTGAGCCTAAACCACCAGCTCCTGGTGTCATTCCTGAACCTAAACCACCAGCACCTCTGCCAAATAGTCTTGCTAACAGACCTCCTCCACCGCCTGGAGGTCGCATGGCACCAGCAGGCATGCCGCCAAACATACCTGGACCGGGCGTTGTTGGTTGATTTAAAAATGGAAAGTTGAAAGCTCCTGGGCCTGGAGATGGTGGCGGCATCATCATTTGTTGTTGGTAAGGAAATACCATCATTTTCATCCTTTCGTGCATGATTTATTCTCTATGATTAGGTATATGCACGATAGAACGTTTGGTGCAATGGGCACGATGTTCACAGTAAATAATGACAAATTCGCTTTTACCTTCTGTTTTTGGTAGAATAAACAATTGCATAGAATATAAACCTTTATAAATTAAAAGAGGTAGGAGACAGTATGACAAATTCAAATTTTGCTCGTTTTGATTTACAAGCTTTTTTAATAAACGCAGTTACAGCACAAGGCTTTACGTTACCAACAGAAATACAAGAACGGTTAATTCCGGCAATACGAAGTGGTAAGGACGTTATCGGTCAATCACAAACAGGTTCTGGTAAGACATTGGCGTTTTTATTACCTATTGTAGATGTAATTGACTCTGAAAGGGAAGAAGTACAAGCTGTCATTACTGCACCGACACGTGAGTTGGCGACACAGATTTTTAATGAGTTGAAAAAGTTATTAGACCATCAAGAGGAACAAACCATTCAGGCAAAACTGCTGGTTGGCGGAACAGACCGCTCACGAATGATTGACAAACTTGAAAAAACACAGCCCCATATTGTTATTGGTACACCGGGTCGTATTAATGATTTAATTGAAGATCAAGCTCTATCAGTTCAAGAAACACAGATCCTAGTTGTAGATGAAGCGGATCAAATGTTAGATATGGGCTTTTTAGAAGATGTAGATAAAGTAGCTTCGCGAATGGCTGTCGATTTACAGATGCTCGTTTTCTCTGCAACTATTCCTGAAAAATTACAGCCGTTCTTACGTAAATATATGAACAATCCAAGACATGTTCACGTGAAACCAGAACATGCTGCAGCTCCTAAAATTGAGCATCGTTTAATCTCACTAAGACATCGCAATAAAATTGCAGTCACCATTGAAGTGGCTAAAATCGTCAACCCGTACCTAGCAATTATATTTACAAACACCAAAGAACAAGCAGATGAAGTTGCAGATGCGATGCTTTCTGAAGGGTTAAATGTAGGACGGTTGCATGGAGGGTTGCAGCCTCGTGAAAGAAAGCAAGTGATGAAGCAAGTTAATGATGTGAAAATTCAGTATTTAGTTGCGACTGACTTAGCAGCTAGAGGAATTGACATTAAAGGAATTACTCATATCATTAATTACAACATACCTAAAGACCTTGATTTCTATATTCATCGTGTAGGGAGAACAGCGCGTGCAGGAAATGAGGGACTAGCTGTGACGATTTATGAACCACATGAGCAAGAGGCAATCGAGAAGCTGATAAAAAGAGGAATTTCCTTCATCTTCACTGATATTAAAAATGATGAGTTAATTACATTGGATAAGCAGAAGTTCGGTGGAAATAAGCCTAAAGCTAAGAGCCCCGCTAGTAGTGGAAAAGCGATTGCTAGGCCTAAAAAAGTGAAACCAGGTTATAAAAAGAAAGCACGCTATTTACAAGAGAAGCAAGATAAGCGAGAGAGAAGAATAAATCGCAGAAAGAATAAATAGAAAAATATAGGAGTGGAGAAGATGTTATTAGGATCACACGTATCAATGAGTGGGAAGAAAATGCTATTAGCATCAAGTGAGGAAGCTGTTTCATACGGTGCAAATACATTTATGATTTATACAGGAGCCCCGCAAAATACACGTCGTAAGCCTATTGAGGAGCTGAACATTGAAGCTGGATTAGCTCATATGAAAGAGAATGGAATTGATGAAATCGTCGTCCATGCACCTTATATTATAAATATTGCTAATACAGAAAAGCCTGCAACCTTCCGTTTAGGTGTTGACTTTTTACGCAGTGAGATTGAACGAACAGAAGCGTTGGGAGCAAAACAAATCGTCCTTCATCCTGGTGCACATGTCGGCGCAGGAGCTGAAGCAGGGATAAAAAAGATAATAGAAGGTTTAAATGAAGTTTTAGAAAAAGAGCAATATGTTCAAATTGCTCTTGAGACAATGGCTGGAAAAGGCACTGAATGTGGACGTTCATTTGAGGAGTTAGCGAGCATTATAGATGGAGTTACACATAACGAAAAATTATCAGTCTGTTTTGATACTTGCCATACCCATGATGCAGGTTATGATATCGTTAATGATTTTGATGGTGTACTTGATCAATTTGATAAATTAATTGGTATTGACCGCATAAAAGTACTTCACATCAATGACAGTAAAAATGAACGCGGGGCAAGAAAAGACCGACATGAAAACATTGGTTTTGGTCATATCGGTTACGATGCACTTCACCACATTGTCCATCATCCACAATTAAAGGATGTTCCTAAAATTCTAGAGACTCCTTATGTTGGTGAAGATAAAAATAATAAAAAAGCTCCATACAGACATGAGATTGAGATGCTAAAAAGCTCTAATTTTAATGATCAATTAAAAGAAGTCATTATGGGTTCATAAGCATGCCTGTTATAGCGTAAAGAAATAGCCAAGGGAGCAACGCATATCAAAAAGTAAATAGTGAATAAAAAAGAGACTGTTTCATACCTTCAGCACTTTTTTGTGCAGGGTCAATGAAACAGTCTTTTTTACGATAAGTTGCATAATAGACCTTATTTTCAAATTACAGTTGATTGAGTAAATGGCCGTATTGGTTAAGTAATTGAGAAATTACCTTTGAAACATTAGGATCTACTTCTGTTTGTAAACGTTTGATCATCCGTTCAACTTGTGTACGATTTCCAACATCAATCGGCTCAGACTGTAGAACTTGAATGACCTTACTTGCTTGTTCCTCTGTAATAGGCATTTGATGTTGGTGTGATAAAGCAACTAATTCTTTTGGTGTTAAAGAATTAATTTTATGATTAATCATTTGTTGAAAAAAAGGATTTAACATCAATTCTTCCTCCTTACACACTAATACCTACAGTTTATGAACGGCCTAGTAAAGTGTGAAAAAACCCAAACAGAATTTTTTAGCTTGTCGGAAAAAGAATTTCAAAAAAAAACATTTACAACGTTTCCCCTTAGCTAATATAATTGGTTATATTATAAAAAGTTTACCTAAGGAAACTTTTAGTCACAAAACCTAAATTTATTTCATAAAATAGGTTTAGAGAAATTGCGGATACGTTGTTTAACGGTAGATAACATTAGAACCTGGTGCTACAAGGTCTAACTTATATAAAAAGACCGATGATCGATTATAACAGAGAGGGGTTTTAAGATGGGAAGAATGTTAGAGGTAAATAATCTCTCCGTTTATTACGATAATCTTCAAGCGATTAAGAATGTAAGCTTTTCTGCGGATGAAGGGAAATTAATTGGAATTGTCGGCCCGAACGGAGCTGGAAAGTCAACTTTAATAAAAGCAATATTAGGTTTAGAAAAATCAACGAATAGCGGAATAAGTGCCTTTGAGAAGTCAATTAAAAAGGTACGAAGACAAATAGCGTATGTACCGCAGCGCAGTCAGATTGATTGGGATTTTCCTGTGCTCGTAGAAGATGTCGTTATGATGGGACGCTATATTCACTTGCCTTGGTATAAACGCCCTTCAAAAGATGATAAAAATATTGTGACAGAGGCTTTAGAGAAGGTAGGAATGACCGAGTTTAGAAAACGACAAATTGGTGAGCTTTCTGGCGGGCAGCAACAACGTGTTTTTATTGCTAGAGCATTAGCCCAACAAGCTACATTGTTTTTCCTTGATGAACCTTTTGCAGGAATCGATGTAACCTCAGAAGAGATCATCATTAATATATTAAAATCACTAAGAGAAGAAAATAAGACGATCCTCGTCGTTCATCATGATTTAAGCAAGGTTGAAGAATACTTTGATCAAGTCATGTTAGTAAATAAAGAACTTATAGGGTATGGAGAAGTGAGCGAAACGTTTAAACCAGAACTGCTATCACAAACATACAAAGGGAAGATTAAACTATTTAAAGACAATGACCAAATGATGGTGGTGGGTAACTAATGCAAGAAATATTATCTTTTATTGACCAAGTTTCCCGTTATAATTATCTTCAACAAGCGTTAATTGCAGCAGTATTAGTTGGGATTATTTGCGGCGTAATTGGTTGTTTTATTATATTACGTGGTATGGCACTGATGGGAGATGCGATCTCGCATGCTGTTTTACCAGGGGTTGTCATTGCGTATATGGTCGGTGCTAGTTTCTTTGTGGGTGCCGTAATTGCAGGGGTATTAACCGCACTCGGGATTGGTTATGTTTCACAGAATAGTCGGATTAAAGACGATTCAGCGATAGGAATATTATTTACGGCTGCATTTGCTCTTGGTGTCGTATTATTAACCAACTTACGTGGGACATCATTAGATTTATGGCATATATTGTTTGGAAATGTTTTAGCTGTATCTCGAAGTGATTTATGGGTAACGTTTGGAATTGGCGTCTTTGTTCTGTTGATGATTTTCTTATTCTACCGTCCTTTACTCATGAGTACATTTGATCCAACTATGGCGAAAGCAGCTGGAATACCTGTACAAATGATTCATTACTTATTGATGCTTCTCTTATCCTTAGTTACAGTCGCTTCGTTAAAAACAGTAGGGATTATTTTAGTTGTGGCAATGTTAATTACCCCTGGAGCAACGGCTTATTTATTAACAGATCGATTCCCAGTGATGTTATTTTTATCAGCATTCTTTGGTTCGATATCTGCTGTACTAGGTATTTTCTTTTCGGTTGTATATGATGTAGCGTCAGGGGCTTCGATTGTGCTTGTCGCTTCAATTTTATTTGGAATTGTGTTTTTCTTTTCACCAAAGCAAGGTGTCGTCACCAGATATTTTCGATCTAAAGTTCATAAAGCCGCATCATAGCAAGCAAAAAAGAGGTACTCATTTATGGAATGGGTACCTCTTTTCTACACTAACTATCTTCATTAAAGCGAGCGGCCATTTCATAAAAAGTCAGCTGACTTTGTAATGACTTTTCACCTTCTTGCCGAGGTACGTAATGGTAATGACCAAACTGGTCTTGTTCTCTAGCTTTTACATTATCTTTTAGGGTAATGTCTAAAACTTCAATAATTCTCCTTTTAATATGAGGACTATAGATCGGGAACAAGATCTCAATTCGTTTTTCCATATTTCTCGTCATCCAATCTGCAGACGAAAGAAAAATTTTTTCATCACCATCATGATGAAAATAAAAAATTCGGCTATGTTCGAGAAAACGATCAACAATACTTCTTACACGAATGTTTTCACTTACACCGTCAATACCTGGTCTTAAACAGCAAATTCCTCGAACAATTAAATCAATTTCAACACCTGCTTGTGACGCTTCATATAGCTTTAGAATAATTGGCTTGTCCGTTAGCGAATTCATCTTAGCAATAATACGGCCATTACCTGATTGTAAATGGGTTTCAATTTCTTTATCAATTGCTTCGATAAAGGTTTCTCTAATTTGAAAAGGTGCAGTAGAAAGGTGGTTCCAAACGGGTTTGTTACTATATCCGCTTAAATAGTTAAAGAAATTAGTTGCATCGATGCCGAAACCTTCATCTGAAGTGAAAATGCCCATGTCTGTATACAGTTTTGCTGTGGAGTCATTGTAATTTCCTGTTCCCAAATGGACATAACGTTGAATGTTATCTTTTTCATGGCGAACGACTAGTGTAATTTTACTATGTGTTTTTAAAGCTGTAATACCATATATAACATGAACACCTGCTTTTTCTAATTTCTTAGCCCATTGAATATTATTTTCTTCATCAAAACGTGCTTTTAATTCGACAAGCACAGTTACTTGCTTACCGTTTTCTGCTGCTCTTGCTAAGGCGTGGATGATTGGTGAGTCACCACTGACACGATACAAAGTTTGCTTGATAGCAAGTACATTCGGATCATCTGCTGCCATACTTAAGAAATCGAGTATCGGTTGAAATGACTCGTACGGATGATGAAGAAAAATATCTTTTTTATCAATCGCTTTAAAAATATTTTCTTCGTCTATTAAATCTTCAGGCGGTTGTGGTATAAAATTTTCATTCGTTAAATGTTCGAAATCTACAGCGAGTTTTCCATAAAGTTTGAATAAAAACGATAAATCTAAAGGGCCTTTGAAGGAATATACATCTCTACTATGAACTTCTAAGACATCAAGTAAAAGATTTAAAACTTTAGGCTCCATCAATCCCTTTTGGATTTCAAGGCGAACAGTAGAACCCCACTTACGTTTCTTTAATTCTTTTTCAATCTCTCTTAAGAGGTCGCGTGCTCCTTCTTCATGTATCGTTAAATCAGCATTACGTGTAATACGAAATGGTGATACAGATTGAACTTCATACCCTTGAAATAACATTCCAATAAAGTGGCTAATAACGTTTTCAAGCAAAATATACTGTTGCTTCTCACATGTACTAGGTAATTGAATAAATCGATTTAAAACACTAGGAACTTGTACAATTGCTAACCGTTCTTTCCCTTGCTCATCCTTTAGCAAGACAGCTAAGTTCAAACTTTTATTTAGTAACATCGGAAAAGGACGATAGGCATCGATTGCCATAGGCGTTAGTACAGGAAAAATATAGTGCAAAAAGCGTTCTTCTAAAAACTTCATTTGCTCACTTGATACTTCATCAATGGATAGGAATTGTACGCCTTCATGGTAGAGCATCGGTAATAATGTTTCGCAAAACATATTATCTTGAAGACGAACAAGTTGTTGCGTTTTTTCAGAGATTCTTTTTAATTGTTGCTTCGGTGTTAAACCTGCTTTATTTTCAGATCTGTTAAATCCAGCTTTTACTTGATCTTTTAAGCCAGCAACACGGACCATAAAAAATTCGTCTAAGTTTGAGCTAAATATCGCTAAAAATTTTAATCTTTCCAATAGAGGATTTCTTTCGTCAATAGCTTCCTCTAAGACACGCTCGTTAAAGGCTAACCAACTGAGCTCACGGTTATTGTAGAAGGTTGGATTATTTAGATCAATGGGCATATTTTGTTCGATGTAGTTTGTCGACATAATTATCAACCTCTCCAAAATAAAAATATCTAATCTCATTCCATAATATCAATTAATTGTAAATCTTATGTAAAGGTTGTGTAAATTAGTTATTATTTTGGAAATGTAACTCAACGTTGAAACTGAGTAATTTCTCAATATGCTTTTTATACTTTTGGGCTTGTTCCTCTTCAAAGTAAAAATCATCGTTACAAAGAAGGTGAAGTTCAATTTCTCTTTTTGATGTTTTGTTAGCAACACATTTATTGACGACATTTCTTCGAGTTCGATTTAGGGAATAGGCCAGTTTTAAAATGGCACCGAGCAATTCGTAACGTTTCAATTGTTGTTTCGTTAAAAGTGCACTGTACGGAGCAGCGAACTGAAACAGGTACGACTTTGATTTAAAAGAAGAAATAAGAGCAATTCCTAATCTTTCATCGTGGGTTAATCCATCGATGGTCATATTGGATAATAAATAAAAGGTGTGTTGACTACTAGCTTCATTACTAATATATTCACCCATGTAGAGGAACCTTGCACTATAACGAAGTAATTTTAAATTGTCCTCATCATTAAACTTTTCAAGGAGATACGGTGATAACTCTTTATAAATAGCAGAAGCGAGCTTCGATACTTGCTTAACATGATCCACATTGATTTGATAACTATAAGAAAGTTGATAGAAGCTTTCTTCAGCAACGTTTGGAAATTGTTCAATTCCGATTTGATGCAGTAATTCCTCGTAAAATATCCCATCTCTTAATCCTTTGTTACTCATGATAAAAACTGGTGCCCCTGTCACCTTAACTAGTGTAGAAATAGCTTGAATCGCTGGAATAATAATATCTGCTCGATCTTTTGATAGGCCTTCTACATTCTGTCTTTCAGTAAAAGGGTGTTCTAGTAAAGACTCTTGGACTTCATGAATGTTATTTGGTTGTAACTCATATTGATGAAGGCCTGGCAAAGGGTAGTTAATTTTACGCTGATGCATTAAACATAAGTTTCTGGCAGTTCCTCCAATTCCAACGAGAGGAAATTCTGTATTGACAATCCATTCAAGTGAAGAAAATTGGTTGAATAAAAATCGTTGTAGATTGTTGATTTCTCCTAAGGTGGGAGGATCGCTTTCAATAAAGCGTTTTTTTAAAGTGATAGCACCGAATGGAAAACTAACATACTTTACTAATTTTCTATTTTTGAATAAGGTAACTTCCGTACTTCCACCACCAATATCAATTGAAATACCGTCTTCAATATTTGTAGAATTGGTAATAGCTAAATAACCATAGTACGCTTCTTCATAATCACTTAAAACAGTAAAAGATAGAGCTGTTTTATTTTTTATGATGTCCAGTACTTCCTTTTGGTTTGGAGCAAGGCGTAAGGCAGCTGTAGCTACCCCTTTAACATGATCAATTTGATGGGCATTTATGATTTTATTAAAGCGATTAAGCGTTTTGATAATAATTTCTATTCCCTTTTCTGTTATGCTTCCTTCTTGAGTCGTATGGCTGCTCAATCTAGCAACAACTTTAAAGTTATGGAGTTCATGATAACACCCGTTACTTTGAATGGTATAAATGACGAGCCGAATAGAGTTAGATCCCATATCAATGATTGCTAACTTTTTTTGTGCCATGAAAATTCACATCCTTGTAGTTAAAAATTGGATTCCAGATGTATTTGTTTTATTATATAATTTTCTACATCTCTTTGCATTCAATGTGTGAGGAGGCATTTTTTATATTGAATAAGAACAATTCTTATTTATGTTATAATGTAGGTATAGTATTAATTTGGAGGAACAGTATGACTGATCATCAAGCTTTTGCGATTGAAGTCAATAAATTATTTTTTCGCTACGATAACAAAGAAGTATTAGAAAATGTTAACTTAAAAATAGAAGAAGGTGCCTTCTTAGGACTGGTGGGTCCAAACGGTTCAGGAAAATCGACTTTATTAAAATGCATTCTTGGTTTATTAACCCCGCAAAATGGTGAAGTTTTATTATTTGGTCAACCCTTAAACAAATTTAAAGCGTGGGATAAAGTGGGATTTGTTTCTCAAAAAGCAAATAGTTTTAATTCCGGTTTTCCAGCTACTGTTTTTGAAGTGGTTTCAATGGGGTTATATGCTAAGATTGGTTTATTTCGTTTTATGACGAAAAAAGACAAACAAAAAGTTCATGAGGCAATTAAAAGTGTAGGTATGACCGAATTTACGAATCAGAATATTGGTGAACTCTCCGGTGGACAGCAACAACGAGTGTTTATTGCGAGAGCTTTAGTCAGCGACCCGAAGCTCCTAATCTTAGATGAGCCTACTGTTGGTGTTGATGCCAGCTCTGTCCATTCTTTTTATGAAATGTTAATTGACCTCAATAAGAATAAAAACATTACCTTATTATTAGTCACACATGATATTAGTAAAATGGTAGAACATGTAACCGATATTGCCTGTATTAATACGACTATACATTTCCATGGTGACCGTGAAGAGTTCGAGAAGAACCATAACTTATCATCATTCTTTGGCCATAATGTTCAACTATTAAGCCACAATCATTGTGACGAGGGCTGTGAACATGATTGAGGCTTTTTTGAAATATGAGTTTTTACAAAATGCTTTTTATACAGGACTCCTCATTGGCTTAATTGCACCAATGTTAGGAGTATTCCTTGTCGTTCGAAGGTTGTCACTTATTGCTGATGCTCTATCTCATATTACGTTAACAGGAATTGCAGCTAGTTTGCTATTGGGAAAATATTTTATTTTCTTTCAAGGACTTAATCCTCTATACATGGGAATGGGGGCAGCAGTAGGAGGGTCTTTACTTATTGAGAAAATTAGAAATGTATATAAGTTTTATCAGGAATTAGCGATACCGATCATTTTATCCAGCGGTATTGGGATTGGGGTTGTTTTTATCTCCTTAGCCGATGGATTTAACAATGATTTGTTTAATTATTTATTTGGCAGTGTTATTACAGTTAGTCGTTCTGATTTATATACGGTTTTAATTATCTCTATTATTGTAATTATCATTACGACATTTTTGTTTAAAGAGATGTTTTATTTATCTTTTGATGAAGAACATGCTAAAGTTTCTGGGTTAAATAAATCTTTCGTCCATCTCGTCTTTATTATTATTGTAGCACTTGTTATTGCTGCTTCGATGAGGATCGTTGGAATTCTACTAGTATCAGCGTTAATGACACTTCCAGTTGCAGCTAGTATGCGCATTGCAAAAGGGTTTAAGCAAATGTTTTTTTACTCGATTTTGTTCGGAGAAATTGCAGTAATTGGAGGATTAATCACGGCGTTTCAATTAGATTTGGCACCAGGAGGAACAATTGTTATCATTTCCGTTCTTATCTTAATGATTTGTTTATCCATTAAAAAGGTGAAGGATAAATTTACTTATAAACCAAAGACGAGTGTAAGTACATAAACCTAAAGTGTTCTTTATTGTCTTAAGGTCTGTTCTAAAGTAAAATCAAATAACAGATTAAAGTAGGAGTACATGGATGTTAGATCTATTATCAAATTTAACTTTTATTGAACGAGGAATGGTCGCAGCGTTCTTAATTGGTTTCATCTGCCCATTGCTCGGTTCATTTTTGCTCGTTCGCAGAATATCGATTATTTCAGAATCTTTATCGCATATTACATTGACAGGAATAGCTGCAGGTGTATTGCTTACGCAAACATTAGCCGTTTTTTCAACTGTTAATCCGCTATATTTCGGTTTGCTGTTTGCGTTTATTGGATCATTATTAATTGAAAGATTAAGACAGGTGTACAAGGATTTTCAGGAAATTGCTATTCCAATCATTTTATCAGCAGGAGTGGGGTTAAGCGCTATCATTATTAGTGTGTCCAAAACAGGCTATAACCAATGGTTTATGTATTTGTTTGGAAGCATTGTTAGTGTCACGTTACAGGACTTGTATTTTATGATTGCGACTTCAATATTGGTGCTAATTATCTTGTTTTTATTTTATAAAGAATTCGTGGCAATATCGTTTGATCAGGAATTTGCAAAAGTTTCAGGGATATCCATTAAACACTTAAATTTTATCTTTTCCTTTCTAATCGCCTTAGTTATTGCAATATCCATGAAAGTCGTCGGTATTTTATTAGTCGGGGCAATGATTGTATTGCCTGCAGCTGCTGCGATTGTGTTTGCTAAAAGCTTTAAGCAGCTTCTAATGTTATCCGTCTTTTTCGGTCAATTGTCAATGGCAACTGGATCGTATTTTTCTTATCACTTAAATATAGCAACTGGTGGTGGAATTGTATTATTTGCAACCATTTGGCTTGTGGTGGCGCACATTCTATACCATTTGATTAAAGGAAAGCGAAGGGAGAGAAATTCTTAATGAACGTTACGCAAGCAATGGAACTCTTAAAGGAGAAAGGATACAAATATACAAAAAAACGTGAAGAAATGCTTCGTCTTTTTGCCGATGAAAAGCGGTACCTTTCTGCTAAAGATGTTTTAGAGAAGATGTATAATGATTACCCAGGTTTAAGCTTCGATACGATTTATCGAAACTTAGCAACGTTTGCACAATTAGAAATTTTAGAAGTAACAGAATTAGAAGGTGAAAAGAAGTTTCGGTTTTCTTGTTCAACAACGCAACATCACCACCATTTAATTTGCTTAGATTGCGGAAAAACAAAAGCTGTACACAGTTGCCCAATGGAAAACATCAATATTACATTCCCAGACTTTGAAGTCACGGGACACAAGTTTGAAATATATGGGTATTGCAAAAGTTGTGCACCTGTCAGCACTACCTCATAAAAAAGAAGGAAAGGTAGAGATCGACTCTTACCTTTCCTTTTCTTCATTTTTTAACCATTGTTCCACCCAATGGGTTGCTTCGTTCCAGTTCTCTACTCGTATTACATTTTGCGGTGCAGAAAGACGATTATAAGGCGTATCGAACAAAACAACTGGTATTTTACACTCTTCAGCAATATCACATGCATTATCATGTTTATCTTCAAAGAAGATATCAAGCTTATGATCTTTTACGGCATTAATTTTATCATGACTGCCAATAAGGTTAATCTTATCGTAAGGAAGCTTTTTTGCTTGAAACCATTGCTCGGTTAAATCATATAAATGATCTCCTCTAGCGCTAATATACACCATTTTATGGTTTTCTTTCCAATTATGTAATGCATTTTTTGCATAAAGGGCTAAATCTGCTTTTGAATAAATATGACCCTCATGCTCTTTTAACCATTGCCAAAATTGTTCCGAAGTAACACCCAATACTTGAGTTAAATCATATTCAGTTATATCATCTAATGTAATATTTTTGTTAAAGTGCTTATTTAAATATGGAACGAAAGTAGCTGGATCTGTTACTGTACCGTCGATATCAAAACCAAAAACTCTAGATTTCTTCATAATTCACCTCGTATATTAAAATAAATCGTTTCCTATGCATGCAATCATTGTCACCTATAATCAGAGCATCGTGAGTCATACTATTAATGCTCCCCCAAATATAGAAAGCGAGGGATTAGTTTTGGCTGACAATAACAATTTCAACAACAACTTTAACGATCGTGATACTCGTACGATCGACTTAAGACCAGAAGAAAGAGACCGCGAAAGAGTAGACACATTTGAAGAGGAAACGGCTGCTGAAGTTACACCAATGACAGGTGCTTTTGGTGGTCGAACAGAAGAACGGGAAGAAACAGCTGAAGCAAACTATGATGATGCAACTGCATCAGGCCGTGGTGTTGGTACGTTTGCTATCGTGCTTTCTATCCTGTCATTATTCTTTTTACCGATCCTTTTAGGTGCATCTGGGATCATTGTCGGGTTCGTTGCGAGAAGAGCTGGTGCGAATGCACTTGGTAACTGGGCGATCGGTATCGGTGCGTTGTCCATTATCTTAACTGTCTTCTTTTCACCATTCTTCTAAATAGGGTCAAAGCAGGAATCCACATCACCTAAATTTTGAAGGGGAGTTATTGAATAAGCACACGCGACTAGCGTGTGCTTATTATTGCATGATTAAGATATAATTTCCAGTTTTATTCTTGTTTCGCTAATTTTTCTTGAGCGATTTTGTCAATTTCTTTCTTTAATTCTTCAACCATTATTTCCTCGGGAACTTTTCTTACTATTTCACCATGTCTAAATAATAAGCCTTCTCCACGAGCCCCTGCAATACCAATATCAGCCTCGCGTGCCTCACCTGGACCATTCACAGCACAACCAAGAACAGCTACCTTAATTGGTGCTTTAATTGTTGAAATATAATCTTCAACTTCATTCGCGATTTTAATTAAATCAATCTCAATACGCCCACACGTTGGGCATGAGATCAAAGTCGCAGCATTTGCAGCTAAACCGAATGATTTTAACAGTTCACGAGCAACCTTTACCTCTTCCACAGGGTCAGCGCTTAGTGAAATACGAACCGTATTTCCAATACCCATGTTTAAAATCGCACCTAATCCTGCCGCGCTCTTTATTGTACCAGCAAATAGTGTACCTGACTCAGTAATACCTAGGTGCAGTGGGTAACTAAAAGCTTTAGCTGCTTTCTCGTAGGCTTCAATCGCTAAGTTAACGTCAGATGCCTTCATCGAAACGATAATATCATGAAAATCAAGATCTTCAAGGATACCGATGTGATGCAGGGCACTTTCGACCATTCCATCAGCTGTTGGATACCCATACTTATCTAGAATTTTCTTTTCGAGTGAACCAGCGTTAACTCCAATACGAATGGGAATACCTTTTGCTTTGGCTGCTTTTACAACGGCCTCTACTTTTTCTCTTTTTCCAATATTCCCAGGGTTAATTCTTATTTTATCCGCTCCACCTTCAATGGCTTTCAAGGCAAGCTTGTAATCAAAATGTATATCTACAACGAGAGGGATGTTAATTCTTGCTTTAATAGCAGAAATAGCCTCTGCTGCGCGCATATCTGGACAAGCTACTCTAACCACTTGACAACCTGCTTCTTCTAACCTGTGGATTTCTGCCACTGTTGCTTCAACATCATGAGTTTTGGTTGTTGTCATACTTTGGATAACGACTTCATTGTTTCCGCCAATCGTAATCCCGCCAACTTTCACAGGTCGAGTTTGGGTTCGATGTGTGATTTGGGTCATGAATCATTCGCCCCTTTTTAAAAAGATAGGAAATTATATAATTCGAGAATGTCTAGCTTCAGCGCCCAGCGACTAGCAAGACTTCACTCACCTGCTTAAGATAAGCAACATCATCTCACTTGAGACCGCGTGTATCTTTTATCTCATGCGAATGGCTCCAGTACTAACGCCGCTAAACGGGTGCTTGCGCTTTTCTTATTTTCAACTATATATATTGTAATAAACGACATACGTGTTTATTTTATCAGTCTGTCATTTTGTTTGGCAAGGTATTGTTACTCTGATTTTGAATAAAGCGGAAATAGATAAGTTTTTCCAACCTGTATATTATCCGCTGCCACACCTGGATTTAATTCTTGAAAATCATAAACGATTTGTTGGATTGATGCAGGTACGGGCCCTTCATGCAAATGTTCTACAATGGATAGAACGGTATAGCCATTTTGAACAACGACTTCTTGAGCAGGAAACGGTTCTTCTTCAACAACAATATTAGGGTAACTTTGTGAACTTGTCTCGTTAGTTGTTGGTTTATCTGCTTTGGGTAAAGTACCAGTAGATAGATCATAATAAATGCTATAACAAATAATAAAAAGAACGGTGATAAAGATCACACTGTGTTTAAAGCTGAATTGGGTACTCAATGGCTTGTCCTCCCTAATGTGAGTAAACATCTTAACAATATATATTCAGCAAGTGTAAAAAATATGACTAATTTTTTTCTTTTTTTTAGGAGGGGGAACACAGATGAAAAAGGAGACTTCTACAACAGTAGTTATTTACATCATTGGTTTACTGCCTTTTGTCATGGTAGTCGGGAATTCAATGTTTATTCCAATTATCCCGGATATACAGCATGCATTACAATTAACTGCGGTAGAAGGCGGCTTAGTTCTTACTGTATTTTCAATTCCAGCAGCACTTATGATACCGATCATAGGTTTAATTTCAGATCGGGTAGGAAGAAAAAAGGTGATATTAGCTTCACTTCTTTTTATTATACTAGGCAGTTTATTTTCTGCCGCAGCCCCAATATTTTTTGAGGGTCAAGGCGCCTTTTCAATGTTACTTTTAGGTCGGTTTCTCCAAGGGATAGGAGCAGGGGGAACCGCACCGATGGCAATGGCTTTAGCTGGTGACCTGTTTGTAGGTATAGACAGAAGTAAAGCGCTAGGTACAGTGGAAGTGTTTAACAGCCTTGGAAAAGTAATAAGTCCTATAATTGGTGCTTTTATTGCAGTGTATTTATGGTTTGCCACGTTTTTTATTTATTTCTTTCTAGCACTTTTCGCATTTATTGGAATAAAGATATGGATTAACGAGAGCAGGAAGAAAACTGAGCCTGTAGGTTTAAAAGAATACCGTCAGTCAATGAAAGAAATTATTCTTCGCGAGTTTAAATGGCTTGTTCCTATATTTTTCGCTAGTGGAGTGGGTTTGCTCCTTTTATTTGGTCTTATGTTTTTTATGTCCTTTTATCTAGAAGAGAGCTATGGAATTTATGGGACAGTGAAAGGAATATATTTAGCGTTGCCACTTGTGTTTTTAACTGTATTCTCATATTGGACAGGTAAAAATATGGGGGATAACAAAGATCATGTCAAACGTTTTCTACTGCTAGGGTTGAGTTTACTCGTACTCAGCTTTGCATTCCTTATTTTTTTTCATGGTCTAGTAAGTTTGTTATTCTTAATTTCGTTGGCTTCAATTGGTCTAGGTTTTTTTCTCCCAGCAGCTAATACTGCAGTGACGTCCTCTATTGGAGTGAATGAAAGGGGCTTAGTCGTTTCCTTATACTCAATGATTCGGTTTTTAGGAGTTGCTCTCGGTCCTATTACGTTTAGTGTTTTAATGTACGAGCCTGTGGAGTTGTTTTTCTCTTCATTTTTTCTAGTAGGAATTTCATTTGTCCTTCTCATTTCCTCATGGACATGTATACCTATCTTAAAGGATTGTGTTTCTAGAATATGAGAAAAGATGGTGAAGTTTTAAAGTTTTACACACACAAATAGGACAAAAGTCACTTTAAATTTTGCTCAAAAAATAGTTTTCTTAAATTTAGGATGTCAACTATTTGATTGAGATCTTCAAAGGAGATGGATGATATGAGTTTTATGAAAAAGAAATTAATACCTCTACTTTTAGTGTTTACAATTTTAATACCGAGTTTAGTTGCAGCGGATGCAGCACCTGGAGATATGATTGTCACACTAGGAGCCAATTTAACAGATGAACAGAAGCGAAGCATACTAAATGAAATGGGTGCACCAGACGATGTAGAAATTATCTATGTTACAAATGAAGAAGAACATCACTATTTAGGGAATTATGTGAGCAGGGCTCAAATTGGGACGAGAGCGATTTCTTCTTCCATGATTACTTTAACACAATCTGGATCTGGACTTAATGTAGAGACAAATAATATTAACTGGGTTTCTGAAGGTATGTATGCAAATGCTCTTGTAACAGCAGGAGTAAAAGATGCAGATATTTATGTAACTGCACCATTTGAAGTTTCAGGGACTGCTGGTTTAACAGGAATTATTAAAGCGTATGAAATAACCGCTGATATTCAAATTCCAGAAGAGCAAAAGCAAATTGCCAACGAAGAAATGGTCCGAACAGGTAAGCTTGCTGAGCGAATTGGGATGGAAGAAGCTACAGAATTAATGAACCGGATTAAAGAGGAAATTGCTCAAAATCCAGTTGAGTCAGAGGAAGACTTACGTGCTCTCATTCAAAGGATAGCTCAAGAATTAGGAGTCACTTTAACAGAGGAAGAGTTAAACGGGCTCGTTTCATTATTTATGCGTTTAAAGGATTTAAATATTGATTGGAACCAAGTACAAAATCAAATTGGAAAAATTCGCGACAATTTAGGAGATTTCCTAAATCGTGAAGATACACAATCATTTATTGCATCTTTATTAGATGTGCTTCAACGATTTATTGAAGCGATTAAAGGCTTATTTAGATAAAAGGATAGCTGACTCATAAGCTCATTGAGTCAGCTTTTTTAAGCGGTTAATCAGAAGTACTTTAACCCCGACATCATTCTTTAAATTACTATCTCTTAAATACACCACCTTAAGTATGTATTTTCGGCTAAGATTTGATAAAATTTTAAACAAGAAGTGATTTTGTTTTCACGGGAACAAATGCGTTTGTAGAAGCAGGTTGGTGTCTCGGTGAATCCTCGGCTATTGATTTGGTGAGACGCTTATCTTTACTCATATTTTTTTTCATATTTTTCACCTCATTTATAGTTTAACCAAAAAATGAAATGAAACTTATCTCATTTTATTTCGTATATTAAATAGGACTGGAGGTTGAATGGAATGGATGTACTTAATATTGCGAGTGTCGGGTTTCTCGTTGTTTTTTTAGGAACACTTTTCTTATTTGGAGAATTACTGGTTAAGGTTAAAGGAGTTTTTGGTGTTCTAGGTATTGCAATCATGGCTGTTTACTTTTCTCATCATATTGCCGGTGATACAGGAATTTGGGTCGTATTACTGTATATTACTGGACTAATTCTAATTATTGTTGATGGAAAGGCAATTAGTGATGGTACGATCGCATTTCTAGGGGCTATCCTAATGATTGTAGCTTTGGCTATTCCGGCACCGAGTTTCTTATATGGGGCATTAGTAGCAATGGGATTAGTTCTTGGTGCAGCATCTTCACTATTATTTCTAAAGGTGTTTCCTTCTAGAAACTTATGGTCAAAAATGACTTTAAGAGACCGATTAACTGGGGAATTAGGGTATAACTCAATTAATGATAAGTATAAAGAGTTGATTGGAAAAAGAGGAAAAACGATAACGCCTTTCCGTCCAATTGGTACGATGGAGGTTGATGGAAAGCAATATAGTGCTACTAGTGAAAATAATTGGTTAACACAAGATACAGAAATAGAAGTTGTTTCTGTAGATGGTACGCGTATTGTTGTAAAAAAAGTAGAAAGTTCTAACAAATAAAACAAGGTAGAAAAAAGGCTGTTGAGAAATGTTCTCAACAGCCTTTTGTTTTTTTTTGATTAGTTATTATAAGGGTTACTGGCTTCAGCGTTTTGCGGGCTAGTCTTAGGCTTTGGAACATACTGCAAAACTTTATATAACATGAAGATAGCAATAGCCCAATAGAAGAAGAACGAAAATGGAATAATAAATCCGAACGCCTCTGTCAAATTAAAAATAGCTGTCGGCAGTGTAACAGTATAAGCTGATAAAATCCAAAGATGTCTGTATTTCAAGTTTAATTGCGCTTTGTTTTTTAGCATGAGTCCAATTAAAGCTAATACGGTTACTCCAATAAATTTCATTGCTGTAAAGAAAAGGTATAATACTAACATGAAAACCGTTAAAATCACAGGAAGTACATCGGCTATACTATTGACTAGACCTGAGATTTCTTCTTTTGTTAAGTTTAAATTACCAAGATCACGGTACCTAAAAGTCTCTGCTATTCCATCAGTGATAATAACTGCTTCGCGTTCGAGCATCGCAAGACCGTTATCATATTCGTCCATATCATCAACCGTTAGTTGTCCAGTAGGGTCGAGGATAAAAACGCCAGCTTCTGTCCCATCAATGTAAGGTTCTGTTATATCTGATGTCAAAATACCATTTTGAAAAGCAAAATCAGGCATATCCTCTTCTAGTGATGTAGCTAAATAGTTAATACCCTGGTAGGCGGTTGTTGATAACTGAATTGCACTTGGAATCGAAACAACCGCCATTAATAAGAATACATAAAAAATGGTTTTTCCAATCCCTTGAAACCGAAATAAGGCAATATCCTTAGGGGAATACAAACTTTTAATTAGCTGTTTAAAAATATTCATGTATAATGTCTACTCCTTCTTATTAAGCTTGTGTTTATGTGTATAGATTTCCGTCAAGCCGATTGTAGAGTGTAACAATCACGGGTGAACCTAGATCAAAAACAATTTACGCAGCTGGACCTATTAAGTAACTACCAACATACATTTTACAAGAGAAAAAATAATGGTACAAGAGATGTCCTGTTTCAATTAGGTGACGACTTTTTTTCAGAAATAGCTTGTCATTTATAACAGATTGTGATATATTACTTTTCGTCACCACCTTTTCAAGGTTAGGTCTCGTGTGTTGACTAAAGTTAGTTTTTTGAGTTATAATATTAGTTGTCTTTATTATTCCACAGTAGCTCAGTTGGTAGAGCAATCGGCTGTTAACCGATCGGTCGCAGGTTCGAGTCCTGCCTGTGGAGCCATTTATTTTGGCGGTGTAGCTCAGCTGGCTAGAGCGTACGGTTCATACCCGTGAGGTCGTGGGTTCGACTCCCTCCGCCGCTACCAATTTTCTTAAACTCAATAAAATGGCGGTTGTGGCGAAGTGGTTAACGCACCGGATTGTGGTTCCGGCATTCGTGGGTTCGATTCCCATCAGCCGCCCCATTTAAGGACCCTTAGCTCAGTTGGTCAGAGCGGTCGGCTCATAACCGATTGGTCGTAGGTTCGAGTCCTACAGGGTCCACCATATTAGACGTTGGAAGTTCAACACATCTATAAAACATATATTCGGAGGAATACCCAAGTCCGGCTGAAGGGATCGGTCTTGAAAACCGACAGGCGGGTTAAACCGCGCGGGGGTTCGAATCCCTCTTCCTCCGCCATAACATTACATAATATAAGCTTATGACTGAAAATATTCAGTCATAAGCTTTTTTATTTTTCACGTTAGAAAGGCTTCGTCATGCATAGGTTTTTATTCAGTTCATTATACTACTTGAATGTCATTTAGAAAGATCCACGTGATTGTACCGAGGGCAATACAATAGATAGCGAAGTATGTGAGCTTAGCCTGATTTAGCATTTGGATCAGCCACTTAATACCGATAATTGCAAAGATAAATGAGGCAATACAGGCGATGGCAAGTTCAAACCCAATACCTGCAAAAGTCTCTGCGGTTAGTTCGGGTATTTTTAAAATGGTAATACCTAAAATGACAGGGATCGATAGTAAGAAAGAATAACGAACAGCTGTCTTTTTATCCAAACCACACCAAAGTGAAACGATTAAGGTACTGCCTGCTCGCGAGATTCCTGGTATGACAGCGAGAGCTTGGCCGATTCCAATAATTATACAATCTTTCCAAGTCATTTCCTTTACCGTTCGACTTCCAACATTAATACCGTGTTCAATAAGTATTAAAAACAACCCTGTCACAATTAATGCTGCTCCAATTGTTGAAGCTTGGGTGATATTATCCCCTATCAAACCTTCAATTCCTTTACCTACACCCATTGTAATTAGAGTAGCACCTATGATAAGCCAGGCAAATCGATAGTTTGTTTTCGCTTTTTTATTCTTATAAAATAAGTAAGCAAAGAAATCTCTAATAATTTCAAGTAAATCACGCCAAAAAAAACAAATGACGGCTAGTAAAGATGCTGCATGTAGAAGGACTTCGAAAGTCAAGTTGCTCGTAGACATTTGAATACCTAATAGCTTTTCAGCAATGACCAAATGTGCTGAACTAGAAATCGGAAGAAACTCTGAAATACCTTGAATAATGCCTAATAGAAGAGCTTCAAACCAGTTCAAATCCACACCTCCCATATTTGTATGTATTTCACAATATGGGGTTTGTCCGTTAAATATGTATGTTTTGATTATAATTTTAAAAATGAGGGAAATGTATGGAGTGGTAAAGTAGAAACAGCAGTTAAATACATATACATATCAATTGCATGTTATACGTTTTTTTGATAATGTAAATATTGAGCAACTTAGTAAACATTTCTGTTGCTTAAATTTATTAACTGTATTGGATTACTTTATCAATTATTTGAAAACAATTGCTTAGGGAGGAATTAAAATGGCAAAACATGAATTACCTGCATTACCTTATGCTGCAAATGCACTAGAGCCTCATATTGATGAGCAAACAATGAATATCCACCACGGGAAGCACCATAACACATATGTGACTAACTTAAACGCTGCTTTAGAAGGTCATGATGAGCTTGCAAGCAAGTCAATTGAAGAACTAATCAGCAACTTAGACGCTGTACCTGAGAATATTCGTACAGCAGTAAGAAACAATGGTGGAGGCCACGCTAACCACTCTTTATTCTGGACGCTTTTAAGCCCGAATGGTGGCGGCGAACCAACTGGTGACTTAGCTGCAGCTATTAACAGCAAATTTGGAAGCCTTGACAGTTTTAAAGAAGAGTTTGCAAAAGCTGGAGCTACACGTTTTGGTTCTGGTTGGGCTTGGTTAGTGGTTAACAATGGTGAGCTTGAAGTAATGAGCACTCCAAACCAAGACTCTCCAATCATGGAAGGTAAAACTCCGATCTTAGGTTTAGACGTGTGGGAGCATGCATATTACTTAAATTACCAAAACCGTCGTCCAGACTACATTAACGCATTCTGGAATGTAGTAAACTGGGACGAAGTAGCTAAGCTATATAGCCAAGCTAAATAATATATCATAATATGAACACCGCTAACCTTATATAGTTAGCGGTGTTTTGGTTATATAAGAGTACGAGCACACGATAATTGTTGCATAACGTTTATCGAAAATCGCCAAACTACACCTAAGGTGGTGTAGTGACGGCATGAAACTGTTGCAAAAATTAGTTGGTGATGTAGAAGTAAACCGAGATTTAGTCCTGCTGTTAACAATTGGAGGACTGTATGCTCTGAGCATTGCTTTATCTAACACATTTGTAAATGTATATTTATGGAAGCAGTCTGGGGAGTTTCTTGACATTGCTCTTTATAACTTATCATCTGTTGTTATGCAGCCGATAACCTTTATTCTTGCAGGAAGGTTTGCAAAAAAAATTGACCGGGTTATCGTGTTGCGGCTAGGAGTCAGTTTCCTATCCGTTTTCTTTTTTACAGTCCTATTTTTAGGTGAAAATGCGGCACAATACTTAATTTTGTTAGGCTCGTTATTAGGGATTGGCTTTGGTTTTTACTGGTTAGCATTTAATGTATTAACTTTTGAAATTACAGAGCCAGAAACACGAGATTTTTTTAATGGATTTTTAGGGTTACTTACTTCATTTGCTGGGATGATTGGTCCGATATTAGCCGGCTTTATCATTACGAGGATGGAGAAGCTTTTCGGTTATAAAATTATATTTGGGATTTCTCTAACGTTGTTTGTCATTGCTGTTATTACAAGTTTATTTTTGAAACGACGACCTGCAACAGGTAGTTTTTCTTTTCTCTCTGTCCTAAAAGAGCGAAAGCGGAATGACAATTGGAGGCATATTCTTCATGCGCATTTCTTCCAAGGATTAAGAGAAGGAACATTTGTTTTTGTAATCGTCGTGTGGGTTTATATCGCAACAGGCAGTGAACTTGCAATTGGTACGTATGGATTAGTAGCTTCAGCGGTTTCGTTTATTTGTTACTTTCTAGCGACTCGACTTATGAAACCGTCTTTTCGAAAAAAATCCATATTGATTGGTGGGACGATCCTTTACTTAGCTATTTTCATTATCATAACAGATTTAAACTTTACTCGTCTTATTATTTATGCAGTTGTCATCTCTATTGCTTACCCAATGTTGCTTGTTCCATATGTTTCTCTAACTTACGACGTAATCGGAAAAGGATGGAAGGCAGCAGAAATGCGAGTTGAATACATCGTTGTTCGAGAATTATTTTTAAATTCCGGGAGAATTACTTCCGTTCTTGCTTTCATCTTTACGATTACCGTGTTTAACGAAGAGCATGGAATACCTGGACTTTTTCTCATATTAGGTGCCGGTCATCTTGTAATTTATTTCTTTGTTAGAAAAGTAAAGATACCACTCAACAAAGGCGGTGAAACCTATAGTTTCTCTCGTCAACAAAAAGGAGAGGGCGATAGTGGGGGGACATCTGTCTAAAATTGTTGAAAAAATGTGGGAAAGCAAATCATACCTTTAATATTTCTTATTTTTTATGTTATAATATCTGTAGACAACAACCTGCCGTGTTAGTTAGCTTCTACTTGTTTCGAACCGTGGATTTAAAAAGGGAGTTCTACATTAAAGATTTGACAACATGCCTATTTTTTGGACGTTGGAGAATTTTTTGCGAACACCCACCTACGAGTGTAGGTTCTTGAAACAATAGGGCAACGGCATACGCGGGTTTCTGAATTAAAAACCATACGAGGCTGACTCAAAAGTGTCTGTGCTTCTCAATTAGGAGAGGTGCTTGACACTTTACTATTGGGTCAGCTTTTATTTTGAATTCATATAATGAATGTTTATCCTTTTTGAACTGCGATATTTAAAGGGAAGTAATTCTATAGAGAGGGAATGGAAATGACAAATCAAAAAAAGAAAAAAAATCATGTCCCAGCTCGTTTGAATCTATTATTTTTTGCTGTATTTATATTGTTTTCTGCACTTATTCTTAGATTAGGTATGGTTCAAATTGTCCAAGGGGAAGATTTCACCCGGGAACTGGAGCGAACGAGTAATGTTACGACGAGAATCGATGCTCCTAGAGGTATTATGTATGATCGCAACGGTAATATCGTTGTTGATAACGAAAAACAACTCTCACTCACCTATACCCAGCCGCCACGACCTTCTGAACAAGAAAAGTTAGAGGTTGCCGAGAGATTAACAAATTTTATTGAGTTAGATACTTCTAGTATTACTGAGCGTGATATGAAAGATTATTGGATCTTAACTCGACGCGAACAGGCACTAGATAAGGTAACAGCCGAGGAGAGAAAAGGTTTAAGTAACAATGAAGAATATCAATTGACGTTAGACCGCATTACGGAAAATGATTTAGCAGAAATTACCGAAGAAGAGAAAAAGGTATTAGCCATAAAGCGTGAAATGGATCGAGGGTATGCACTCTCGCCTCAAAGGATAAAACAAGGTCTTACAAAAGAAGAAGCACACGGGATTATTGAGCATCTGCCAGATCTACCAGGAGTTGAAATTTTGCTCGATTCAACACGTAAATATGTCTTTGATGATACATTTAAGAGTTTCTTTGGTCGTACAGGTTCAATTCCCAGAGAAAGTTTAGATTTTTATTTATCAAGAGGATATGAAAGATCCGACATTGTGGGAACGAGTTTTCTTGAACTTCAATATGAACAAGCTTTACGAGGGGAAAAAGCAGTAGTAGAAAATATTACGAGTCGTGGTTCAGTCATTGGCACATCGTTAGATAAATTAGGGCAACGAGGAAATGACCTTGTTCTAACGATGGATATGGAGCTGCAAAAACAAGTAGAAGAAGTTCTTAAACGTGAAGTAGATAAGAATAGAGGAGCTTACCTTCGTACTCCTTCTGCATATGTCGTGATGATGGATCCAAAGACTGGAGAAATATATGCAATGGCGGGGTATGAAGGAAATGATTTTGATCACTTTGGTGTCGTCAACAAGGCGTTTGAGATGGGGTCAACTGTTAAAGGGGCTACTGTTTTAGCTGGGCTTCATGCAGGTGTTATAGGTCCCAATACCATTTTCTATGATGCTCCAATTACTGTATCAGGACAAGGTTTCCGGTCTGTAACAACGATGGGTAACATTAACAGTTTGACAGCCTTAGAAAGGTCATCGAACATTTATATGGCTCATATTGTTATGAACATGGCAGGTTATAATTACTCTACCAAATGTTGTTTTAGAGATATGCCTGGCGCATTTCAAAATTTTCGAAACTATTTAAATCAGTTTGGTTTAGGTGTGGAAACAGGAATTGACTTACCATCTGAAGGGCTTGGACTTAAAGGTGATAATAGTTTACCTGGTAGTTTAATTAACTTGTCTTACGGACAATATGATACGTACACTCCGTTACAACTAGCTCAATATGTTTCAACCATTGCAAATGATGGTTATCGTATGCAGCCTCGGCTGGTTAGAGAAATAAGAGAACCTAGTTCGTCGAAAAATGAATTAGGGAGGGTTATTACTCAATTTCACCCAACTATTATGAACCGAGTTGAAATGAGTGATGAGCATATTAGACATGTACAGCGAGGATTTAGGCAAGTTGTAACTGGTTCAAGGGGAACGGGAAGGCATTTTGCTAATAAACCTTATCAACTTGCTGGGAAAACTGGTACTGCTCAGGTACTTAATAATCAAGGTAATAACCAAACGTATGTTGCATATGCACCGTACGAAGACCCAAAAGTAGCAGTTTCTATTGTTGTACCCAATGTTAATAGAAACACGAATGCTACAATTTCTAGAAATATTCTGGAAGGGGTCATGGACGCATTTTTTGAATTAGAAGAAAAACGACAAAACCCTTCATTCAATCTTCCAGCTGAGAACGATGTGGAAGACGAGAATAGCGAAGAAGAAACGAACTAAAAAAAGAGGCTGACGGAATAAGTCAGCCTCTTTTTATTTGGTTTTTTCTATCATTGTGTAATCGTCAAAGCTATCTCTTCAACTGTCATTGTACTATTTAACTCAAATTCACCTGCTTTGATTTGTTGTGTTAGTTCATTGTCACGAAGAAATTGTAAAAATTTCTCTGTCTCGTCTAATACATTTACTTTTTCCAAATAGTTTGCCACGTCCATACTACTCATACCGCTTTGAATTTCTATAATAGTATAATGAATCGTTTGAGGTTGTGGAACGACTTCCTCCTCAAGTGGCTCTTCTGTTCGTTCGGCTTCTTCTTTTCCTTTTAATAGGAGGTCGTATTCTTCCTCATCAAGAACAATGAAGCCTTGATCTTTCAGGATATCCATCATTTCTTCACTACTTAATTCAATTTCCGGTATTTCAATATCATCTTGTTCAATTTCAATATGGGTTGTCTGAAAAAAGTACATATATGCAAATACACTAGTAGCAAGTAAAATTCCTGCTGCAACTCCCTGTACTGTTTTTTTCGCCATTATATCCCTCGTTTCTATCTTCATTCCTTCCGTTGATATGTAGCAATCAATCCAAGGACTTCACTCTCTGATAGAGTTGTTAGATCCGCAATTTTTTCTATAGAATATCCAGCTTTATAATAGGCTGTAACTTCATTTAAAAGATCATTGGTTGTGTTTTTCTTTGGTGTCTGAGTAAAGTATGCCTCTTCACTTCCTGATAAGATCTCTTCTTCTAAAATCGTAACCTTTTTCTTTAGTTGATATATTTCTTGCATGAAAGTCATTGAGAAACTTTCTAATTGGTTTTCGAGGTCTTTTGTACGGTCCTTTATAAAAAAAGAAGATATTAATAAAAAAATTGCTAAGACGAAAAGTGCTATGATGACGACTTCCATAAAAATCTCCTCTCTCGTCTTCCTTTGCTCATTTTTTTGTGCCTCTTTTCATTATACATGCCAAGTCAATACTTCATTTCAAGTTTTCCCATCATACTCCAAAATTCTTCAAGAAAATACGCTTTTTTCGCGAAAATCGCCGAAAAACTTTTTTTGTGGTGTGTATCCCTTATCCCTAGTACATGTGACAAGAAAAGACAAAATAGACTGCTTGTCTCAAAAATAGATGCTCAGTAAGATTAAGGAGGAAAAATAATACCTTTCAAATCAGATACATTTGATTTCTATATAAGAGAACGTTAAGCACTTATAACATTTAAACAGGAGGTTTTTATTGTGCCTAGAGAGCTCGTAGTCGGGAATGGTAAATTACTCGTTAATATTGATAAAGACTTACAGGTGAGGGATATTTACTTCCCTTTTGTCGGACACCAAAATCATGTTCAAGGTCATCCCAATCGAATTGGAGTATCGATTGATGATACGTTTTATTGGTTAAACTCCGAAAATTGGACCATTCAAACGGACTACCATAAGGACTCTCTTATAACGAATAGTCTAGCTGTACTGCCAGAGCAACAAATCGCTATAAGAGTGGAAGAAGGAGTTCATCAACGTGAGATGGTATTCATGCGGAAGTTTTCTGTAGAAAATTTAACAAACGACCACCGTCATATTAAATTATTCTTTCATCAAGATCTTGCAATATATGAAAATGAAGTTGGAGATACAGCTTTCTTTTCGCCAAAAGATCGTACGATGATTCATTATAAGAGAAATCGCTATTTCTTATTTAATGGATCTCTTGGTGATAGTGGAATTAAGCAATATACAACAGGTGTCAAGCGCTTCCATGAACAAGAAGGTACTTTTCGTGATGCTGAGGATGGTCAACTTCATTTTAATCCCATAGCTCAAGGGTCTGTCGACAGTACATTCTCGCTCGAGGGAGAACTTGAACCTAATTCTATACAAGAAGCTTACTATTGGATGACAGTTGGTCAGTCATTAAAAGAGGTTCAAACTTTAAATGATTATGTAATGGAGACGGGTCGTCAGCAAACCTTAGATAAAATTCACACGTATTGGAAAAGTTGGGTCAATAAAGGAGAAGTATTAACAGCCAATTTTTCACCAGAAATGATTGATCTATATAAACGTAGTCTACTAGTTGTGAGGACACAGACGAATGAAAATGGATATATTATTGCTGCCAATGATTCTGATATTCTTCAGTACAACCAAGACCATTATAGTTACATGTGGCCAAGAGACGGAGCCCTTATTGCACAGGCAATGGTTAAAGCTGGATATCACGGGATGGTTCGTAATTTCTTTAGAAGATGTAGTGAAGTGTTATCGGATGAGGGTTATTTATTCCATAAGTATAATCCGGATGGTTCTATTGGCTCGAGTTGGCATCCTCTAGTTGGAGAAAGTGGTGAAGAACAATTACCAATACAAGAAGATGAAACAGCTCTTGTGTTATGGGCGTTTTGGGAAGATTATGAGGCGACTGGTGATATCGAGTTTGCTCAATCACTATACCGTCCTCTTGTTCGTCCAAGTGCTGAATTTATATTAAGTTTTATTGATGAACAATTAAATCTTCCTTCTCCTTCCTATGACTTATGGGAAGAGCGAAGAGGAATTTTTACGTTTACAGCTGGTACTGTCTATGGTGGTTTAGTAGCAGCTTCTCGTTTTGCGAACCTATTAGGTGAGAAAGAGAGCGCCGAGCGATATGCACAAGGTGCTAAACGGATAAAAGAAGGTGTAGAAAAGTATCTTTTTGATGAGAATACAGGGACATTTTTTCGAGGTTTATATAAGGATGAAACAACAGGTGAAATCACAATAGATCAAACACCTGAGAGTAGTCTTTACGGGCTGTTTGCTTTCGGCATGTATGATGCTAAGGATGAGAAGGTTAATCAAACGATGAGTGCACTTAGCGAACAACTTAGAGTGAAAACAAATGTAGGCGGATATGCACGCTATAGTAATGATAACTATTTTAAACAAACAGAAAATATTAATGAAGTACCAGGAAACCCATGGATAATTTGTACATTATGGATTGCTAAATGGCATATCTTGAAAGCGGTTAGTATAGAAGAGCTCCAACCAGCCTATGAGATTTTTCAATGGGTTTGTGAGCACTCTTTAAGCAGTGGTTTACTTCCAGAACAAATTCACCCACATACAGGTGAGCCTTTGTCCGTAGCCCCACTCACATGGTCGCATGCAACATTTATAGACGTTATTAATGACTATAATCAGGCGTTTAGGAGACTTTCTTATAAAGTGTAAAAAAGATACACTTGCTACCTTGGCATATCTTTGCTATCATTTAAAGGTATGAATGAAAACAAGAGGTTTGGAGGGAGAACATAATGCGCGTACAAGTAACTTTAGCTTGCACTGAAACTGGTGATCGTAACTACATCACTACTAAAAATAAACGCACAAACCCTGAGCGTATTGAGCTAAAAAAATATAGCCCAAGACTTAAGAAACACACTTTACATCGTGAAACGAAGTAAGGAAATCAAATGAGACCGCAAAAGACCTATATACTTAGGATTTGCGGTCTTTTTTGTGGGAAGATTCTTCTATATTGTTAATTATTGTTGATTGGGACAGTATATGTGTAAAAAAATAACTGTGCCCCAAATAAATTCAATGAATGTATGTTTCTATACAATAATAATTTTTTGACTGGGTGGTGGTACTTTTGCAATTAAAAAAAGAATTACGTACTGTCGTAAAAAATAAGTTAAAGGAAATGAGCGGAGTAGAACATAATATTAAAAGTGAAAAAATTAAAGAACATTTGAGTTCAACTACTTTATGGAAAGAAGTGCGTACAATTGCAATCACTATTTCTAGAGGAACTGAAGTAGGTACATATAAAATTATAGAAAAAGCTTGGAGAGAAGGAAAGAAAATAGTTGTCCCCAAGACATATCCAGAAAAAAATGAAATGGTATTTTATCAAATTAACAGCTTTGATGATCTGGAAAGTACTTATTTTCAACTAAAAGAACCTAAAGAAACGGATTGTTTCCCTTCTACTAGCGAAGATATTGATTTAATCATAGTACCTGGCGTAGCTTTTGATAGAAATGGAAATAGACTTGGTTATGGAGGCGGATATTACGACCGTTATTTAGCCCATTATAAAGGTAAAACATGTGCACTTGCTTTTGAGGAGCAGTTGGTAAGTGAAATACCATTAGAATCTTTTGATATTCCCGTTCAAATGATTGTAACAGAAGACAAGGTGTATAAGTGTTGATTCTTTATCAATTAGGTGTATTGTTATTAGCATACAAAGATCAAGTAAAGTTAGGTGAAAAAAATGGATGTAAATGAACGTTATTCGAGGCAAATGTTATTTTCTCCGATTGGTGAGGAAGGGCAAAGAAAACTCTCTCAGAGTCGTGCGTTAATCGTGGGGATGGGTGCACTGGGCACCGTACTAGCCAATCATCTCGTTCGTGCAGGTGTGGGATTTGTACGAGTAATTGATAGAGATTATGTCGAAAAAAGTAATTTACAAAGGCAAATGCTATTTACTGAAAAGGATGTAGAAGAAGCCCTTCCAAAGGCAGTAGCAGCTGAACAAAAGTTAGCACTTATTAATTCTGATGTAAAAGTGGAAGGAATAGTTAGTGACGTTACATTGCATAATATAGAGGAGTTCATAGAAGGTATGGACATTGTGCTTGATGGCACCGATAACTTCCAAACCCGCTTTCTTCTAAATGATATTTGCTTCAAAAAAGGAATCCCTTTTGTTTATGGAGGAGCGGTGAGCTCAAGAGGAATGTCCGCCTTATTTGTACCAGGCGAAACCCCTTGTTTACGTTGCTTTATTAAAGAAGGAGAAACTGGAGGACAAACGTGCGATATGATTGGGGTTATTTCTCCAGTCGTAGATATAGTCGCATCTTATCAGGTCGTTGAAGCGATGAAATATCTAGTGGGAGCCAAAGAACAGCGACGCAGTCTGATTACTTTTGATGTTTGGCGAAATCATACATATGAACTTAAATTTACTTCACCGGAAAAAGACTGTCCAACATGCCAACAAAAAAAGTATCCAGCTTTAGAAGTGGTTAAAGATGAGGTGACATCACTTTGCGGGCGTGAAACGGTTCAGTTTCATATGAGGAAAACATTTGACTTAAACGAGTGGGAAGCACGTTTAAGTAAAGTAGCTGCTGTCCAAAAAACACCATTCTTACTGAGAGCTCAATTAAGTGAAGGTGAAAAAATCGTCTTATTTACAGATGGACGTGCACTAATACAGGGGACCGAAGATGTTGTTAAAGCAAAAGCCATTTATTCCAAATATATTGGGCTATAGCCATAATGTAACAAAAATGCCATGTTGAGACCGTTTTCAGCTGTAAAAAATATTTGTGAACTAATGTACAATCTAACTGAGATAAACTAAACGAAGGGTGGCATTCTAGTGGACAACTTAAAAAGTAGTCGTGTAGTTATCATCGGTACAGGGTTTGTAGGTTCAAGTTACGCCTATGCACTCCTTAATCAAGGTGTTACGGATGAAATGGTATTAATTGATCTAAATAAGGAAAAGGCTGAAGGAGATGCAATGGATCTAAATCATGGCTTACCATTTTCATCGCCTATGAAAATCTGGGCAGGAACCTATGCCGATTGTAAAGATGCCGATATCGTAGTGATTACAGCTGGAGCTAATCAAGCACCAGGTGAAACTCGTCTTGACCTTGTTGAAAAAAATACAGCCATTTTTAATAAAATAGTTTCTGAAGTTATGAATTCTGGGTTTAATGGGATTTTCCTTGTTGCAACTAACCCAGTAGATATCTTGACTTATGCAACTTGGAAGTTTTCAGGATTACCAAAAGAGCGGGTAATTGGTTCGGGAACTATTTTAGATACAGCAAGATTTCGTTTCTTGTTAGGCGAGTATTTCGATGTAGACTCTAGAAATGTTCATGCGTATATTATGGGTGAACACGGTGATACAGAGCTTCCAATTTGGAGTCATGCCGATATTGGAGGAAGACCTATTTTGCGCTATGTTGAAGATGAGCAGTCAAAGATAACAAAGGAAGGACTTGATGAAATCTTTGTGAATGTTCGTGATGCAGCATACCATATTATTGAACGAAAAGGAGCTACTTACTACGGAATTGCTATGGGGCTCGTCCGCTTAACAAGAGCAATACTAAGAAATGAAAATTCAATCCTAACGGTTTCGGCTCTACTTGAAGGTCAATATGATCTAGATGACATATATATTGGTGTACCTGCGATTGTAAATCGAAATGGTGTTCGTGAAGTTGTGGAGTTAGATTTAAATGCAGAAGAACAAGAAAAGCTCCAACATTCGGCATCTGTATTAAAGAAAGCGATGGAGCCTGTTATAAACTTTAATAAATAGTAACCGAATAATTCAGACATAGATTAGGCAAATTATGAGCAAAGGAGGAGATCTAGTTGATATCTCGTTTATTTATGCTTGTAATTATCTATTTTGCCTATCGCTTTCGTTATCGTATTTTAAATGCTTTGCTCGGCCAAAGATGGATTAGAAGGTCGGCTGTTCAATGGACAATGAAAATTCCTGGCTTACGACAAAAGTTCATGTCAGAAATGATGTTTGGTTCTAGAACGGGTAGCGTGAATAACCAATAATGAATGATTTAGAGGCACTGTCAGCTTGACAGTGCCTCTATGCTATTCCGCTAAAAGATGAAGGATGACCTAAGAATTGATATAATATGGTAAGGAGGAGGTTGCTATGCGTTGGAGAACAATTTGTTTTGATTTAGATAATACGTTGTTCAGTCATGAAGAGGCTTTTGAAAAGGCAATATGCTTTTGCTTTCAAACACTTCAAGAACAATGGCTGAAAGAAAAGAGAATTGAAAGGCCAGTCGATGTTGGAATATGGTTTAAAACATTTAAGAAAAACAGTGATTTATACTGGGAGCCATTCGAAACCAAAAAAGTCACTGCAAAAACGTATAGACGCTTACGTTATCATGATACGATGAAAAAATTTGATCTACCGTACTCTGACGAAGAAGCAGACCACTTTCATGCCCATTATTATGAAATTGTTGACTCCTTTAGTAAACCATTTGATGGTTTAGTGGACTTAATGAATGAACTTACTGAAAGAAACATTAAAGTAGGAATTATAACGAACGGTCCAGCCGATACCCAATACCGAAAAATAGAAAAAATTGGATTGTCCAGCCTTATTGATAATGAGCATATTTTTGTATCAGAAGAGCTTGGTGTAGCAAAGCCAAGCCGCGATATATTTGATTTAGCAATAACTAAATTAGGTGAAACGAATGGTAAGTTATTTATAGGGGACTCTTGGGAACATGATATTTGTGGCGCAATTGATGCAGGCTGGGATGCTATATATTTAAATACGAGAGGAATACCAGCTAATACGAGCCATGAACCATATGCAACGTGCAGTGAATTAATGGAAGTGTTAGACCTTATAAAAAGTGATCAGTCGATGAAAGGGTGATAAAATGGATGTTTTGCAGCATGATTTATTTTACTGGCAACTAGTCCACCATCTTGTCACCCAAAAAGGCTATCGTGTGATTGAAATAAATCCAAATATGAATGAAGTATGGTTAGAAGAAGAAGTTCGTCAGTCACCTAAAATACTGCGAGTTATTCGAAAAGATGTGAATTGGAGTAATCGATTAAAAGAAGATATGAATAACACGTTGGTGAAGTTCAATGGCCTGCGCAGACAACTGAGCTTTCGTAAAGTGATAGCAGAAAATATATACGTTTCTACATATAGCCCGGTGGACTCATGGGAGCATTTAATAAACGAACCTTTAACGATGGCTCAAGAAAAAACAGTAATGAATACATATTTAATAGCAGCAGACAATGAGAATAAGGCTAGGGAACTAGAACGGTTAAAAATAGATTTACACATTCCTGAAATGAACGTTTTATCTAACGATTATTATGCAGTTGACGATATGGAAGAGCGAATAAAAAATTTAAGAAATGAGGTTTTACAGAAAGCCGAAGAACGTTTGCAGGCTGAACAGGCGATCTTTAAATTTGGGAAACCATTTTTTACTTATCTCTTACTCCTTTCAGTTGCTGTTATGTTTGTTCTACTTGAGCTAAATGGCGGGAGTATGAGAATTTTGACATTAGTTGAATTTGGGGCAAAGTATAATCCACTTATTGAGGGAGGGGAATATTGGCGCCTCTTTACAGCGATGTTTTTACATATTGGTTTTCTTCATTTCTTTATGAACTCATTGGCTCTTTTTTATTTAGGAAGTGCAGTTGAGAGGATTTTTGGGAGTTGGCGTTTTTTATTTATCTATATCATTGCAGGTTTGTTTGGATCAATTGCTAGCTTTGCTTTTAATGACCAAGTGGCCGCTGGTGCATCAGGTGCCATCTTTGGTTGCTTTGGAGCTTTATTGCATTTTGGAATTAATCATCGCAAGTTATTTTTTCGAACGATGGGTATGAGTGTTATCGTTATTCTTATCATTAATCTATCGTTAGGATTTTTAGTTCCAATGATAGATAATGGTGCTCATATTGGTGGATTAGTTGGCGGCTTTTTAGCTTCTTTCGTTGTGCAGCTACCAAAACAACGCTTTAGAATTAGACAATTGTTCCTCTTCGGTTTAGTAGTAACTCTAGGGTACGGATTATTTTGGTTCGGCATGATAAATGACCAAAAATCAGGGGCCCCAATCGTACATCTGCAACTTTCACAGGAATTATTAGAGGAAAACGAGTATGAAAAGGCATACTCACTATTATTAACGGTACAAGAGAGACAGTTAGACATCCCTGAACTCTACTTCTTGTTAGGGTACACTGAAGTTCACCTTAATAAATATGAAGAAGCAGAGAAGAATTTTATACGTACTGTTGAGATGCGGCCTGAATTTCATGAAGCCCACTATAACTTAGCACTGATTTATGTACATTTCGAAGAAGAAGATAAAGCTCTTCAAGCTGTTCGGCAGGCATTAGTATATTCACCGACTGAAGAGCCCTATGTTCAGTTAAGAGAAAAGCTAGAACGGTAGGAATTTTATATGCTGAACCTTCTCTCCTTTTTCGGTTTGAAAAAGAATTATAAAATGATCGGTATTGTTGGAGAGTAAAATGAGTGGAACGGTACTTCCTATAGGTTTTATTCCTAATCCGTCTTCTTGAATACCTGAAAAGTATTCTTTGTATATACTTTCCCAAATTTTATGAATAACAATAGTGGTTTGTTCTTCATCCAAGTTAGGAAGAGGGTTTTCCTTATACTCACAAAAATTCGTTAGTGGCAATGCTAAATAATTGTTTGCATCGATGTTATATTTACTTAACATATCTTTCCAAATGTATGCGAGCTGTTGCTCAACAATATAATCAAGAATCCTCTTTCCTTCTTTTTCTTTGTCGTTAGTAGGAACTTTAAAAGATTGGATGGGAGCCAATGGTGAGTCGATCACGTATAAATCATCACAACTTATGGTTAACCGACTTTTAGTTTCATCATTAGGATAATGGATTTCTGAATGATGAAAGGATATGGCTTGAAAGTGCCCACTGTCCTCACCATTAATAGATTTTCTATTATTCATTTCTTGTTTATTTTTATCCCACTTAGACATCACTTGAGTTAATCGGCCATCTTCAAATAAAAAAGAAATATCTTTTCTTAAATAGGCTTTTTGATTTAACTGGGATGAAATACTCCAGTCAATTGTATACTCATCTTCATCTTCAATCGTTAAAAATTGAAGTGAAGTATCGGCCTGAATATATTCTACTTTATGGTCAATTGGCTCAAATGTAAGGGTTTCTAAATAAGCTGGTTTTTTATCAAAGAAGATAAATAATATAATGGCAGTAATTAAAGTGAATGTCCCAATTAAAATCATTTTCTTAATCATTTATGCTACCTCCAGTGGACAGCCTTTTATTCTGTAATTTTTATGTGACGAAATGAACGATTATGATAAATAAAGATGAAATGGGGAATTTATTATGGGAAAATTAAATATTAACAAGATTGTAGATACACTCGAATTACTCGTAAACATTCCGAGTCCTTCTGGTAATACAGAAACAGTGATTGCTGCAGTTGAAGAGTGGTTACAGCCATTAGGTGTTGAAATGAAAAGAAATCGGAAAGGTGGTCTTATTGTCACTCTTTCAGGTGAAAATGATAGGGAACACCGGATGTTAACAGCGCACGTTGATACATTAGGAGCAATGGTAAAAGAAATAAAGAGTGATGGCCGTTTAAGTTTAACGATGATCGGTGGATTTCGCTGGAATGCGGTTGAAGGGGAGTATTGTAAAATTGAAACAAGTGAAGGCAAGGAACTCACCGGCACGATTCTCGTACATCAATCGTCTGTTCATGTTTACAAAAATGCAGGTGACGTTAAACGAGATGAAAAGAATATAGAAGTACGGATTGATGCACCCGTAACAACTGCAGAAGAAGTTCGCGAATTAGGAATTGAAGTAGGGGATTTTGTTTCATTTGATCCTAGATTTCAAGTGACTGATCATGGGTTTGTAAAATCTCGTCACCTAGATGATAAAGCGAGTGTTGCCATCTTGATGAACACAATTCGAAATATGGTTGAAGAACAACGTCAATTACCTTATACTACCCATTTCTTAATTTCGAATAATGAGGAAATTGGTTATGGTGGTAATTCAAATATACCGACCGAAACCGTGGAATATTTAGCTGTTGATATGGGAGCGATCGGAGATGGACAAACGACAACTGAGCACTGCGTGTCCATTTGTGCAAAAGATTCTAGTGGGCCGTATAACATTGGTCTTAGAAAAAAATTAGTACAAATTGCTAAGGATCATCAATTAAACTATGCTGTTGACATTTATCCATTCTATGGTTCAGATGCTTCTGCTGCAATTCGCTCAGGGCACGATATTGTACACGGTTTAGTCGGCCCTGGAATTGATGCCTCTCATGCGCATGAACGTACACACGTTAATTCACTTGAAAACACATATAAATTAATTTATCACTACATTCTATCACCGATGAATTAAAAATTTATACGGTGAAAAATTTCTATGGTGCCAGGCACCTTTAGTCGACTAAAGGTGCCTGGCACCATTTTTTTGTTTTTTGCATAAAATCACCAGCTTTGCAAAAAATGTACTTGAAGTGGAGGCGATCTGATTTTGGCAAAAGAAAATGTTTTACATCCAGTGTCTAAACAAATAGATGAAAATATAAATTTTCTAAAAGAGGCTCTAGGTGTTGATAAAAGCTTTGATATCATACACCTTGATTTGGAATATGCAGAAATCCCGATGGCTATTTTTGTTGTAGACGGATTTGCAAAAGATTTCTCCTTAACACAAATTCAGCGTGAACTAGCCACACTTAAGCCGGAAGATTTACTAGAAAATCCTTTAAAGACGTTAACACATACGAAAATCCCTTATGTAGAGATTGATACAAATGAGGATTTAGACGCTATAGTAGATGACGTACTAGCTGGACAAGCCGCTTTGGTAGTAGATGGTTTGGATAAAATCATATTAGTTGATACGAGAACCTACCCTGTCAGAGGACCAGAGGAACCTGATACAGAACAAGTCATACGTGGGGCAAAAGATGGTTTCGTTGAAACGTTAGTTGAAAATGCAGCTTTAACTCGGAGAAGAGTTCGTGACCGAACCTTAAGAATACAATATAAGCGGGTCGGACGCCGTTCCAAAACCGATTTATGTATTGCATACATAGAAGATATCGCTGACCCTGAAGTTGTAGATAAAATTAGTGAATCATTAGATTTAATAGATACAGATGGATTACCGATGGGCGATAAAACGATTGAGGAATTTATTTTCGGCCGACACTATAATCCATATCCAATGGTACGGTATTCTGAACGCCCAGACGTAGTTGCATCCCATCTCTTTGAAGGACATGTTGTCATCATGGTTGATGGCTCACCAAGTGTCATGATAACGCCTACTACGTTCTGGCACCACCTACAGCATGCGGAAGAATATCGTCAGAAGCCAATCGTTGGTATTGCCTTAAGAGGAGTACGTTTCGCAGCCGTATGGGCTTCTATCTTCTTATTGCCCCTTTGGTATTTATTTGCAACGAACGAGCATTTACTGCCTGAGATGCTTGCTTATATAGGGCCAAATGAGGAAGGTCAGGTCCCTATTTATGTTCAGTTTCTATTAGCAGAGGTTGGAATAGAGATGTTGAGGATGGCGGCCATTCATACACCAAGTGCACTTGCTACCGCGCTTGGTTTAGTAGCTGCGATCTTAATTGGTGAAGTTGCCATTGAAGTAGGATGGTTTTCTCCAGAGGTCGTCTTATATTTAGCGGTTGCAGCAGTCGGATCATTTGCAACACCAAGCTATGAATTAAGTCTTGCCAATCGTTTAATTAGAGTCTTTCTGCTAATTAGTACAGCTATATTTGGTTTAGCTGGTTATTTAGTAGGTATCGTCTTCTTTATTCTTTTATTAGTCAATATGAAAGGATTCCAAACGCCTTACCTATGGCCGTTCTTACCATTCTCATTAAAAGGATTTAAGGATGTATTATTGCGTTCTCCAATCCCGCTAAAAAATAGAAGACCACCAGCTATACATCCGCTTGACCCGGATCGTTAAAAAGATTAAAGGTTGCGCCGTAAAGTATAAACAAAAAAAGTAAGCTAAGCTCACGCTTGGCTTACTTTTTTATTTTGATGAGCGGCGAACCACCAGTAGTTGAGTACCCTACTTTTCTAAATTGAAATCCATTCCATAGAATTCATCTTTAATAAAAATTTCCGGTTTATTGATCGCCTGAAATTCGGTTGCAATGACAAGCCCAATCGGTGTAGTTTGATTAGCATTTACAACTGTAAACGGGACATGATGTTTGTTCGCTTCTTTTACATAATTGGAATACAGCTGATAAGATAAATTTCCGTTGATATACATGTGAATGTTTTGTTCATTTTGTAATATTCTTACTGCTTCGTTATACATACCTTGATGAATAACTTGTTTCTTCGTTAGAGCAAGGTGAATTCGTTCCATAATAGTTGTAAGAAAAATATTTCGTTCTTCAGGTTTAATTTCTGGGTTACCGTAAAGTCCTCGGTTAATAATGTCTTTTAGTTTGTCTTCCATGATGTCTTGGACTCCTTTGTCTCTTTAGTGTCTTATTCACCTAATTCATACATATAGATGATAATAGCAGCTTGTTTCACTTTTAAGAAGGAGGATAAAATTATGATAAGTTCTTTAATCGGAATGTTTTATACGATTTCTATAGGGTTTAGTATTGGTGGATTAATGATATCTAGACGAATGATGCCAACTAGACTGCAGGTTTTTCTAGTAACTCTATTTTTTGCTTTTGCAGTCTATTTCGGTATCGTAATCAGCCGTTTATTTGAGAAAGTAATAGCTCTCCAGTTTATTGAAATCTTAGTAGGACTAGTCGTTCTAGCTACAATTGCACTTGCGTTTATTAACTTTCATCCGATGATGGGATACTTTCATCAACAGTCTCGAGTGCTATGGGGCGTTTTGTTTTTACTATTTTTTTTATTTGGCATGGAGTGGACGATTCGCGAAGCAAGTATTTGGCTTCATTTCGTATCAATCGGCTTTTTTTATTTTTCCATTCTTATAGGACAACTTATTCAATATGAAGTTTTACAGAAAATCTGGCGTGTTGAATATGTGTCTTATTTACCGTTAGTATACCTATTTTTAATAGCAATCTTTAAAATTTTTTAAAGGAGTTTGCCACCAAATAACGTTTCTGTAATTATTCCTAGTGTATAATAATCACGCTCTTCATGCTCCATATTAAACAAACCGATAAAACCTAAAATAAACCCAACAGCTAATAAAATAACAGGAATAATAAATGATTTCTTTTTAACAATACAAATAACAGAAATAATGGCAGCACTAACTAGGACGAGTAATCCTAATATAAAAAAAGTGAAGCTATCCATAGGTGAAATCCCCCTTATAAATGTTCTCTCTTTATGTTAGAACAAATAAGGGCTTTTTTATGTGACAATTTATTAAACAATTGTATACTGAAATACTTGTTGATTAAAATGGAGTTGTTATAATGAGGTGGGTAGGTGAATACACAGATGAGGACATTTTATGATGTTCAGCAATTATTAAAGAAGTATGGAACTTTTATTTATACAAAAAATCGTCATGTAGACGCTATTATGATGGAGGAAGAAATTCGCGAGATGTATGAGTTAGGCATGCTTGATACACAATTATTTCAAGAAGCTTTACTTATATTGAAGAAAGAACAACGTGAAGAACAGAAAGGTTGATGACATGACTACAAAGTGGTATGTAGGTGTAGATCTTGGAGGAACAACGATTAAACTAGCTTTTATCGACCCGTATGGTGAGATTGTTTATCAAGGAGAAGTACCAACAAATACCTCGAATGACGGCAGTGAAATTACAACTGATATTGCAAAATGGATTGATGCCTCTTTAGAACATTTAGGAGAAACGAAAAGCCGTTTACATTCCATAGGTATGGGAGCACCTGGTTTTATTAATATGGAAACAGGGTACATTTACCAAGCGGTTAATATTGGTTGGAAAGATTTCCATTTAAAAGATCGCTTGGAAATGGATGCAGGGCTTCCCGTAATTGTTGATAATGATGCCAATATCGCTGCTCTTGGTGAAATGTGGCGTGGTGCTGGTGATGGTGCGAAAAACTTATTGTGTGTAACTTTAGGTACTGGAGTTGGCGGGGGAATAGTTGCTAATGGTAATATCCTTCATGGGGTTAATGGTATGGCTGGTGAAATCGGTCATATAACAGCAGTTCCAGAAGGTGGTTATCAATGTAATTGCGGGAAAACAGGATGCCTTGAAACTGTAAGTTCTGCAACAGGCATCGCCCGAATTGCAAAAGAATTTATTACTGAATATCCGAATAGCCTTTTAGCTAGTGAATCGGAGAAAGCTGGACACATGACGGCTAAATTAGTGTTTGATTGTGCCAATAAGCAAGATGAATGTGCCATCAAAGTTATAGAAAAGGTTACATATTACTTGGGCTTTGCACTTGCGAATTTAGCCAATGCCTTAAACCCTGAAAAGATCGTAATTGGAGGCGGGGTTTCTAAGGCAGGACCGACCTTACTGCAACCACTTGAAAAAGCTTTTCAAAAGTTTGCATTACCTCGTGTGGTAGAAGGAGTATCAATCGTTACCGCAACTTTAGGAAACGATGCAGGTGTTATCGGTGGAGCTTGGTTAGCTAAATCTAATAATTAGGTAAAAGGCTAGTATCAATATCATTAACGATAAATGAACAATAACATATATTAATATTAACCATTAAGAAAAAGGGTGCATTGAAAACGACTATAGAAAGAAAACTAAATTTAATTTAGTTAAATAAAGGGGAAGTTTACATGGAGAAATACCGAGTTGAACGTGATTTAATTGGTGAGAAGGAAGTACCGGCTGATGCGTATTACGGAATACAAACGATGCGAGCAAAAGAAAACTTTCCAATTACCGGTTATCCTCCACATGAAGAGTTAATTAAAGCATTCGGATATGTAAAGAAAGCTGCGGCAATGGCAAACCGAGATGTAGGTGCTCTAAACCCGCAAATTGCTGATGCTATAGTTGAGGCAGCAGAAGAAGTAATTGAAGGGAAACTGAATGATCACTTTATCGTTGACGCTATTCAAGGAGGAGCCGGGACATCTTTTAATATGAATGCAAATGAGGTTATTGCCAATCGAGCCATTGAGTTTCTAGGAGGAAAAAAAGGGGAGTACTTAAAAGTCAGCCCGAATACTCATGTGAACATGGCACAGTCTACGAATGATGCGTTTCCAACAGCTATTCATATTTCTTGTTTAAATTTAGCAAAAGGTTTAACACAACAATTAGAAGATTTAATTCAGGCTTTATCAGATAAAGAAGAAGAATTTGATAACGTCATAAAAATGGGACGTACACATCTTCAGGATGCTGTACCGATAAGGCTTGGGCAAGAATTTGGCGCCTACAGGCGAGTAATTACGAGGGATCTTCGACGATTGAACGGTTCATTAAGTGAATTGTACCAAATAAATATGGGGGCAACTGCAGTCGGAACAGGTTTAAATGCATTGCCTGAATATATACAAAAAGTGGCCAAGTACTTAGCTGACATTACAAAGTTACCATTTGAGACAGCTGAGGATTTAGTGGATGCTACTCAAAACACGGATGCCTATACCGAATTATCAAGTGCACTAAAAATATTAGCAATAAACTTATCCAAAATGGCAAACGATTTACGGTTGATGAGTTCAGGGCCTAGAACAGGGTTAAATGAAATTAACTTACCTGGACGTCAACCTGGTTCATCAATTATGCCAGGAAAAGTAAATCCAGTTATGTGTGAAGTGATTAACCAAATTTCTTTTCAAGTCATTGGAAATGATCACACAATAAGTCTTGCTTCTGAAGCAGGACAGTTAGAGTTGAACGTGATGGAACCCGTTCTAGTTTTTAATTTGTTACAATCGTTATCTATATTGCAAAATGGAATAAAAGTGTTTAGGCAATATACAATTGAAGGGATTACGGCCAATATTGAAAAGTGTAGAGATATGGTCGAGAGAAGTGTAGGGATTATTACGGCAATAAACCCGCATGTGGGTTACGAAACAGCAAGTAGAATTGCTAAAGAAGCCATCCAAACCGATCGCCCTGTCCGAGAAATTTGTATAGAGCGGGGAATTCTTTCTGAAGAAGAACTAAATGAAATTTTAGACCCGAAAGAAATGACTAACCCAGGAATAGCAGGTGCTAAGTTTTTATATAATTAAATTAAGTAAAGGGTGCATTTGCACCCTTTTTATGTCAATTTGATGGACGAACTTTTATTTTATTGAGCATATATATGAAACATGTAATAATGGAAATTATTCTTTGTCTGTAATAAGAAGAAATATGTAGTTTTAAACGGAGGTTCAAATGAAAAGTAAATCTCTGTTCTTCGTAATAACTTTCCTTGTAATATTTAGTGTCGGATGTATTACGAAAGATGAAGGACTAACTCACCACGCTCAAAAAAATGTCAATTTGATAGAGAAGAAATTAGATTTGTTAACGAAAACAGATTTACAAACACCACTTCAAGTAAATCCATACAGCTTTGTTGAAATAAGTGAATGGTACGATAGTGATACGGTTCTCTTATTAAAAGACGAAAATGCAACTTCCTTCATAAACAAAGTGAATCTGAAAACAGGTGAAATTAGTGATTTTTTTCAGACCGAAGAACCAATTTTCTCGGTAGAAGCAAACTATGACCACTCATACTTTGCTATCCAGACTTCGACTTACGATTTAAGCTCTCCTCTTTACTTTATTAATTCAGAAGGACAGATGGTTTATAAATTAAGTGACATTGGTGAAGAATATTCTCTTTTTTGGAGTCCTTACAATTCTGATGAACTCATTATCATTTCATTTCTTCCAGACTGGGAGTTTGATGTGTATCAATTAAATCTTAGTGAAGGAAGATTGGCACAGCTAAAACTAGAGCAAACCTATTTTCAGTGGTTGTCTAAAGATGAAGTTGCCTTTCTAGAATGGTCTTCTTTTGCTCCAAGTTTTTTCGCTCCAATATATAAACACAACTTAGTGTCAAACACAACGGAAGAAATTTTAGAGGACGTCATTGCATTTTTTACATTTGGAGAAAATGTTCTTGTCGCTATTTCAGTCGAGTCGCTGGAGGCTGAGCAATCCATTTATCAATTTTATCAAAATCAAGATCTTAAAGCTCAACTTGAAATTCCGACGTTAAATACATACTCAGAGCAGTGGTGGATCCCTTTTCATCAATATGATGATAATGAGCACTTCTTTTATTATTTAAGACCGATGTACAGCGGTGATTTTTTTGGTTACGACGATCCTTTTGAATTAACTCAATTTAATGTTGAGAATGGTACTGAAGAGAAAATAATAGATGTGGATCTGCAAGCGCCGCTCAATTTGTCACCAGATGGAAATTGGATGTTGTACGGAAACCAATTTGAGTGGTTGATTGATCTATCTAATAAAACGATTCATTCACTAGTAGAGTAATGAACCTGTGCTTTTCAGTTGTAATCTATAAAAAATATGTCATAATGAAAAAAGAGAAAATTTAATAAGAGTGACTAGGGGTGCCTGTAACAAGGCTGAGAAAAAGGATATCCTTTTACCCTCGAACCTGATCTGGTAATCCCAGCGTAGGAAAGTCGAAGAATTGATTAAACATCAATATCTAACCGTAATCCGTCGTTGGATTGCGGTTTTATTTTTACTTGTTTTGAAAGCAGCTAGCTGCGGTATTTTATAGTTTTGCTTTGTTTAAGCATAGTAGATCTTTTAATTGTCATTATTCTTTAGTCAGTGAAAGGAGACATCAAGAAATGAAAGATTTTAAACTCTATACGATTACTGGTGAAGAGTTTCACCCGAATCGGGATTTAGTAACGGTAATAGAACAAGCTATATTAGGTGGATCAGACATTATTCAATTACGTGATAAAACCAATTCAAAAAAAGTTGTTTTTGAAAAAGCAAAGCAATTACGAGAGTTAACGAAAAAATATGGGGTTACATTTATAGTAAACGATCATATTGATGTAGCACTCGCAGTTGATGCTGATGGGATTCATATCGGGCAAGATGATTTACCGATAGGAGAGGCAAGAAAAATTGTTGGAGAGAACAAGATTATTGGCCTATCTACCCATGCGATTGAAGAAGCTCGAGAGGCTGAACGAGCAGGAGCAGATTATATTGGGGTAGGACCGATTTTTCATACGAATAGTAAAGTAGATGTAGTGGACCCCGTTACTACGGATTACATTCGTCAAGTGGTACAAGAAATTACGATACCTTTTGTTGCTATTGGTGGAATTAAGCTTCATAACGTCGATCAAGTATTAGAGGCAGGGGCTACACGTATTTGTGCAATTAGTGAAATTGTAGGAGCAGAAGATGTTCAATCTGTATGCCAACAGTTTATCGAAAAAATAAATCAAAAGGTGAAATTATAATGGAAATTTATGTGAATGGTGAAACGGTAGAGTTAGAAGTAAGTACACTAGCGGATATTGTTAAACATTACGGGCTTGAAAAAAATTTAGTGGTTACTGAAGTGAATGGAGAAATCATTGATCGAATCAACTGGGAGGCTACCATCGTTGAGCCAGGAATGAAAATTGAATTAGTCCATTTTGTAGGAGGAGGATGATCATATGAACAACAGCAAAGACAAGTTAATCATTGGTGGAAAAGAGTTGTCTTCTCGATTTTTTATTGGAACCGGACGTTACCCAAATCCATTTGTACAAAATGAGGCTATTAAAGCATCTGGTTCAGAAGTCCTGACGTTTGCGATTAGGAGAGTTAATCTAGAAGCCCCTGATGAAGATGCAATATTACAACATTTAGAAGGACAAACATTCACGTACTTGCCTAATACATCAGGAGCCAAAACAGCTGAAGAAGCAATACGAATTGCACGTTTAGCAAAAGCAAGTGGACTAAGTGACTGGATTAAGGTTGAGATCAGTGTTAATGAGAAAACATTACTACCTGATCCAATTGAAACTTTAAAAGCAACGGAAGTTCTTGCTAACGAAGGTTTTGTGGTACTGCCTTATACTTCCGATGATCCTGTATTATGTAAAAGATTAGAGGAAGCAGGGGCTGCGGCTGTTATGCCTGGTGGTGCACCAATTGGAACAGGTTTAGGAATTTTAAACCCCTATAATATTTCGTTAATCGTTGAAGAGGCTAATGTACCGATTATTGTAGATGCTGGGCTGGGCTCTGCGAAAGATATTGTTCAAGCGATGGAACTTGGCGTAGACGGTGTACTAATGAATACACCTGTTGCAAAAGCAAAAGATCCAGTTAAGATGGCTACTGCAATGCGCTATGCTATTGAAGCTGGTCGAATGTCTTATTTAGCTGGTCGAATTCCGCAAAAACGCTATGCAACAGCAAGCAGCGCCTACGAATCGTTGATCTTGAAATAGAAAGAGGAATGTAAATGGGAGAACGGATTGTTGTACTAGGCGGGGGTATTATCGGACTTGCAACCGCTTTTGAATGTCAGAGACGCGGACATGAAGTGGTTGTTTTAGAAAAAGTAGCTTGTGGTGGACAGGCTTCAGGAGCTGCAGCTGGAATGCTTGCTCCATTTTCTGAGATAGGAGAAGACCCTGATGATTTTTTTAGACTTTGTCTTGAGAGCTTAAAACTATATCCGAAATGGCAAAAAGAAGTAAAAGAAGTTTCGGGAATGGATTTTGAATACACGAACTCAGGAAGTTTACATTGTGTCTATCATGAAGCAGATCTTTTAGCGCTTGAAACGAGACAGCAATGGCAAGGTCAGTTTGGCGCGAAAGCAGAAATTCTCTATGGCGAAGACTTATTTAAGTTAGAAAAAGAACTTTCCCGAGATATGATTGCGGCGATGTATTATCCTGAAGAGAGTCATGTATATGCACCAGATTATGTAAAAGCTTTAGAAGAAGGCTGTCGTAAATTAGGTGTAAAGATTTATGATTACCTTGAAGAAGTTACTTTGCATAGTTGGCAGTCTGAAATAACGATTGTAGCAAAAGATGGACGAACATTTTCGGGTGACCGCTTGGTAGTTAGTAACGGTGCTTGGGCAAAAGAATTAGAAACCGTATTCGATCTAAGTATTCCAGTGTATCCGATTAGAGGACAAATCTGTGCTTACAATATCCCGGTAGGAAAAGTTAATCATATTATATATACGAGTCAAGGATATTTAGTTCCTAAAGCGAATGGTACGCTTGTTAACGGCGCGTCAGAAGATATTGCTGGATTTGATACGACGGTTACTGAAAAAGGAATTCGCAGATTAACCAATTGGAATAAAAATGTGTTGCCTTTTCTTGAGAATGAAGTACCCTTTCATACATGGGCTGGTTTAAGGCCGGCTACACAAGATGGTTACCCTTTAATTGGTACGTTATCCAATTCGCCAGAAATTATTTTTGCGGCAGGACATTATCGTAATGGTATATTATTAAGCCCTGTAACTGCTCATATCGTTGCAGATCTTCTTGATAAAAAACAGGAGATTGTACCGCTAACATCGTTTTCTCCAGAACGATTTAGTTAAGCGGGAGTCAACAATCTAGGAAGGTGAAATAGTTATGAACAAAGCACTTACAATTGCAGGCTCCGACAGTGGCGGTGGAGCGGGTATACAAGCCGATTTAAAGACGTTTCAAGAATTAGGTGTATTTGGTACTAGCGTTATTACAGCGTTAACTGCTCAAAACACATTAGGTGTCCATGGGGTGTTTCCACAATCTATGGAGGCTATTGAAGCTCAACTTGATGCTGTGTTATCTGATATTGGTACGGATGCAGTTAAAACAGGAATGTTATTTTCAGCTGAAATTATTGAGCTTGTTGCACAAAAGCTAGAACATTATCAAGTAAACAATCTTGTGGTCGATCCTGTAATGATTGCAAAAGGTGGTGCATCACTATTACAAGATGCAGCTGTTGAAGCTCTTGTTACGAAGCTGCTTCCACTTGCAACTGTTATTACACCTAACTTACCTGAAGCAGCGAAAATATTAGGTGTTGAAGAAATGACAACGTTACAAGAAATGGAAATCACTGCGAAGAAGTTACATGAACTCGGACCAAAGTATGTTGTGTTAAAAGGCGGGCATTTACAAGGTGATGAGAAATCTACGGATATCTTGTATGATGGAGAAAATATTACTCTTTTAGAAGCGGAACGGGTTAGTACGAAAAATACTCATGGAACAGGTTGTACGTTTGCAGCGGCAATTGCAGCTCAACTTGCAAAAGGGAATGAAATAACTGTTGCTGTGCAAACTGCAAAGCAATTTATTAGCGCAGCAATTACTCATTCTTTGTCAATTGGAAAAGGAATTGGGCCGACTAACCATGCTGCCTATCGATTAAATAAATAAAAATTACTTGTTGGCTGACCTTTAGGAGGATTTCCTTGGTCAGCCTTTAAAATTTCCTAGGAAACGATGGACAAATATTCAAAACTTAGAGACAATATCAATGTATATATTAATGTTAAGGTGGTTGTTTATGTTTAGAGGAAATGCTGCTGTTATCATATTACCGCTTCTATTAATGGGATTTATTTTTTATGGAGGCTACCATTATCTAAATACGTCAGACCAACTCACAAATGAAGAATTAGACACAGTTATGTCTCTTGTTGTAGAGGCTAGTTCAAGTGGTGATAAACATACAATCAATGGTTATTGGGATTGGAAAGAAATGCCTGTTGATGGTGTGCTAGGTCATGATTATATTGGCGTAAAATTTGTTGATGAAGAACATGATTCGATCGATCCTCAATTGATTAGCGGGTCAAAACTAGAATTATTACATGGTGAACAAGTGATTTTTGAAACAGAAGGAACTCTTGTAGCTGACGGCATTATTTTCGAGTTTCCAAATGAAGTGCAAGAACATATCGGTTATGGGAATAAGGGTTCCTTTGAGATTGTATTAGGTAGTGCACTCTATTCAGGTAACGAGGTATCTATTAGCTATCTCCATACATGGGAGGAGCATGGGAGTTTCTCATTTGAACATGCTCGTTTTTCAAATGTAAATATTGATATTGAACATTGGATTATCGAGCGTTTTACGACTATTCCAACACAATGAGAAAGGATTGGACAACATGATTAAAGGTTTGTCCTATCAAAATGGGATCTTTTTTATTGGAAAAGAATATGTAGCTTGTGCTTATAACAACAAGGGTAGAATATCAGATTGGGTAAAACCGCTTAATCTTACCACTATATTTATAATGTCTAGACAAGTTTTTACATCTTTGCCTTGGATGTTTAAATTGTTAACCATTGTTTTTATGGCACTAATATTTGTACCAAAAATCTTAATTGCTTTTCTAGATGTTATAACGTGGAGAGGTTTGCCGTATTACTCTTTCTTTTATTATATGTTTGGTACACATTTTATGTTTCCGACAACTTTGAAAAAATATCATGGAGCAGAACATAAAGTCTTTAGTGCTCGCGGGGTAATAAAGCAGTCACGACTTTATCAAATCCGAAAAGCCGCGATAACTAATCGCTACTGTTCAACGAATACTGTTGTCATTTATTTTAGTTCGGTAGCATTACTTTGGTTATTATTAATTCCCTTTCTTACAGGAGCACAGGCTCTTATGTGGGCTTCTTATAGTGCACTTGTCGTTGTAATTTTTATCAATCGAACATTTAATAAAAGGTTTATGCGAATCGTAAGTAGATATATTATAGCTGTATCTTACTTTCTACAGAAGCATGTAACAACGACTGAGCCTGAACGAGTTCATTTACTGACAGCAATCCGTTCATATCGAAAATTGGCGCTGCAAGAATTTCCTGAACTGATTAAGGAAAAAAGGGTAGTAAAGAAGGAGGAGAAAAAAGTGGCTATAGTAGATGTAACTATTATTCCAATTGGTACAAATTCACCAAGTGTAAGTCATTACGTGGCGGATATACACCGAGTTCTTGAGAAGTATGGTGATAAAATTAAATACCAACTAACACCAATGAGTACCCTTATTGAAGGAGAATTACCTGTACTTTTTGAAGTCATTCAGGCAATACATGAAGTTCCGTTTGAAGCGGGTGTTCAACGAGTGGCTACAAATATTCGGATTGATGACCGTCGTGATAAAGCATCATCCCTTGAAGGAAAATTAGCGTCTGTTAATAACAGACTAAATGAGAAAAACACTACTGAAGAAGAGAAATAAGAAAAATGAGAAAAACACCTCCAAATCATTTGATTTGAGAGGTGTTTTCTTATGTATGGCTGGGCTAGCAGGATTCGAACCTACGCATGACGGAGTCAAAGTCCGTTGCCTTACCGCTTGGCTATAGCCCATTGCAACCGGTTGACAGTAATTATTATGTACGGCACGAAATAAAATATACAATTTTTTTATAAAAAATTTACTTTAAAAAATATAAGTTCGATAGTATTGTGAAAATTATAGGGATCAAAGGAGGTGAAAATATGGAGGAAATCGAGTTTAAAAGTTCCTATATTCTAAATGAAGCTGCAAGAAGAAAGGCCAGCGATATACACCTAGTGCCAAACAGAGCGGATGCCTATATCTATTTTAGAATTCACCAAAGCTTACAGTTTTTCGAAAAAATATCAGTAAAAATTTGTGAAAAACTCATTAGTCATTATAAATTTTCAGCTGGTATGGATATAGGCGAAAAAAGAAAACCCCAAAATGGCTCCTTAGAATTTATATTCCAATCAAAACGTATAAGTCTACGCCTTTCTACAATCCCCACGCCATTTCAAGAAAGCTTAGTCATAAGACTTCTTCCCCAAGATGAAACTTTAGCCCTTGAACAACTCCCTTTATTCCCTAATGACTCTTCAATTTTAAAACAACTGATAAAAAAAAGAAGTGGCCTTATTATCGTCACAGGGCCAACCGGGTCAGGGAAAACAACCACGTTATATTCGATGATGTTAGCAGCAAAACAATCCAAACCTTTAAACATAGTTACTTTAGAGGACCCGATTGAAAAAAGAACAGAAGGCTTAATACAAATGGAGATAAATGATAAGGCTGGAATAACGTATGATGAAGGTTTGAAAGCAATACTTAGGCACGATCCTGATATTATTATGGTCGGCGAGATTAGAGACAAAGCGACGGCCCGGTTAGCTGTTCGTTCAGCTATGACAGGACATCTAGTTCTCACAACAATGCATACCAAAGATACGGTTAGTGCCATTTATCGATTATTAGAATTAGGAATACCGAAACATGACATTGAACAAACGCTTGCAGGTGTGGTCACACAAAGGTTAGTTGAGCGAAAGTGCCCATTATGTGGAGGAGAAAGTTGTTCGAGTTTTTGTGATATGATTAATAATCGCAAAATTACAGCTGTTTATGAAATGCTGTTTGGGTCCAATTTGGCTATCGCTAAATATAATATTTTTCACAATCAACCTTTTTCAATTTCTTTTAGAACGTTACAAAAACAATTGATTAAAGCTTATGCGCTTGGATTTATAACACATCATTCTTTAGAGAGGTATGGTGAAATGAGTGAGATGGGGTAAGCATGTAAGTGGAATAAAAAAAGCGGAGATCCTTCAACGTTTGGGGTATTTGTTACAACAAGGCTATAGCTTATCAGAAGGATTAGAACTGCTTCAATTATCTCAAAAAGAGCCGGTAAAACTTAAATTCTCAAAAGTAATGAACGAATTAAAGGAAGGACAAGCTTTATATAAGGCACTTGAAAGCATTAAGTTACCTAATGATATAAGTACATTTATCTACTTTTCAGAGCAGATTGGAGGTTTACCAACGGGTTTAACCGAAGCGGGAAAGCTTTATTTAAAACAAGAACAAATCAAAGAGAAATTAGGGAAATTACTAATGTACCCCTTTTTCCTTATTTGGATATTGTTCATTGTTATGACAGTCATGGTGACTTATTTATTTCCTCACTTTAAAACCTTATTTGATACAATGTCGGTAGATTTACCATTTGTCACGGTTTTATTTCTGCATATGATTGATAGTATTCCCTTTTTATTATTAGGGGGACTAAGCGCCTCCTTATTTGGATTTACTTATTATATAACAAAGTTCCGCCATTTTACTCCCCATAAAAAGATGACTTTGATTTTTAAAGTTCCGTTTGTTTCCTCATATGTGTCTTCGTTGCTTACTTACTATTTCTGTATTCAGTTAAGTAGTTTACTTAAAGGAGGCTTATCCATTTCTCAAGCGTTAAATATTTTTAAAGAACAAAGCATTATTCTATTTCTTCAAGACGAGGCAGTATGGTTAATCCAACAGTTAAAGGAGGGAGAAGGATTAGCTGATCTTATAAGTCAAAGACCTTTTTTTAATAATGAATTAGCATTGGTTATTGAACATGGACAAAAACGAGCAGCATTAGACCTTGAATTGCTTCATTATAGTGAACATTTATTTGTTTCGATTGAAGAAAAGACAAGGAAAATGGTTATGGTTTTGCAACCAAGTATGTTTGTCATCATTGGTGTAATCGTACTACTAATGTTTTTATCGATACTCGTACCCATGTTTCAATTAATTAACTCATTAAGTTAGACTATAGTTAGTCAGTTAAAGTATGTTGTTCTTCTTATTACAATGTACTTTAACTGTTATTATAACGTAAGGTACCTTATTGATTATTATATGTTGTTTTACGTGTGCTTAATGAAATGAAAAAACTGTTTTAGATTTTTTTATTAAAACACTTGATTATTTTTTTTATAAATGATATATTATTATTTGTCGCTGATAACGGCACTGAAAAAACAAACAAAAAAGTCCTTGACGACTATTTGAGATTTTGTTATGATAATAAAGTTGCTGTTGAGGTGGCAAGAAAAGTTCTTTGAAAACTAAACAAAAAGCCAAGCGAAATAAATGAGATACATGATATCTCGTCAATGTTTTAAAAACGTCACGTTTGTGACAATGAGCTATATCAAACACTTTTA
>NZ_JBYCKM010000028.1:0-51273 GCF_057473385.1 Alkalihalobacterium sp. TH-98
ATAGTGTTACTGCTCCTATTACCACTGCCACTACTCCTGCCAGCAATACTCCATACTCTGATAATCCTTGCCCTTTTTCTTCTACCACTAAGTTTTTTATTTTTTCAATCATTTTTCTTCCTCCTAACTATTTATAATTTCCCCAACTCATTTAGCGATTTCTTATTCTTTATTTGACTCTTAGAAATCAACCTCATTAAAGATGCCTGTAAATAATGTTGTCAATTGCCCTCTAAATAGTGTTACTGCTCCTATTACCACTGCCACTACTCCTGCCAGTAATATCCCATACTCCGACAACCCTTGTCCTTCTTCTTCCACCAATAAATTCTTCATTTTTTCTACCATGCTTCTTCCTCCTTAAATAAAATTAAATTTTTTCCTGTATCGAATAGACTAAAAAGTAACTAGGTCTCTAGTGCACTTTATTTATCCATTCGCGTACTAGATTAACTAATTTGTTCTCTACATAGTTCTTTGATCTTTCTTTTTGTTCTATATAGTGAACTTGTGTGAGTTAATAATAGTTCATTATAAAGAACGTGTAAACAGTTTTACCTAATTTTTTAAAAAAAAGAGTTCGACATTTTTCGCTATTGAGAACATTTTGTTTATGTTATATGTTTAATAAAGCCTATAAATTAAGGAGGTTACGCACCTATGGTTCAAAAATTACTTGTTGAAAAAAAGAGAAAACTGCCTTATACCATTAAGGAAGCTAATACTTTTGGCACACGTCTTAGGGGATTAATGTTTAGAAGGAAGCCTTTGAAAGAGGAGGGGTTACATATTACACCTTGTAATTCTATTCATATGTGCTTTATGTTTTTCCCTATTGATGTTGTGTTTTTAGATAAGAAACATCAAGTGGTTAAGATCGTCCATAATTTAAGCCCATGGAAGTTTATTGCTCCTGTTCGCGGAGCTCAATCAGTTTTAGAGCTGCCAGCTGGAGCTATCGAAAATCTCAGTATTGGTTTAGGTCAAAGAATAGAATTGAATTAAAATATCACTTACCATAAATGATTAAAACGATATGTTCTTCACTAAGAACATATCGTTTTTCCTATTTCTTTTCTATTTCTGTAAATAAGGAGAGTACTTTCCCAATGAGGAAAGTATAACAAGAGATGTTACAATCTAGACTACTGCTTAGTAATTAATATAGTCTCATCTACTTATGGTACGGTTCCCCCCGATTAATCCTGAACGCCCGATAAACCTGCTCCACCAAGATCAACCGCATGAGCTGATGGGGGAACGTCATCTTGGAAAACGACAGCTGCGCATTGGATCGTTTTAACACTTCATCACTTAATCCTAGCGATCCTCCGATAATAAATGCAATTTTACTTTTACCGTATGTGGCCAGCTTGTCCAACTCCGATGCTAACTGTTCTGATGACATTTGCTTTCCTTGAATCGCAAGTGCAATTACGTGCGCATCGGGATGCACTTTGGCAAGAATTCGTTCGCCCTCTTTTTGTTTAATTTGTTCCATTTCTGTTTCACTTAATTGTTCCGGGGCCTTTTCGTCCGGTACTTCAATGACTTCTATCTTCGCATAGGCACTTAATCTTTTTAAATATTCATTTATCCCCAACGTTAAATATTTCTCTTTTAGCTTTCCTACAGTCACAATTGAGATATTCACAGGTTACTTCTCCCCACTTCAACAAAGTTATCCACAAAACTTATCCACATATCCACACACTTGTTCCCATTAATCTGTAATAACATATGTAGGCTGCTTTTCACAGAAGGTACAGGCTGTGGATAATTTTTGTTCATCTGATAAAATTTCCATGTTTGGTGCTGCCTCACACTCGTCAATAATGTGGTCCATCGCTAGTTCTACGTGTTCTTCACAAGTATAGTATTTCATATTGTTACTCCCTTCAATCCGCTCATTAACTTTTTGGCTTTTTATTATAACATACCCCATCCTATATCACGTTACTTGTGGATAAACTTTTAACTCTCTTACTATTATTGTGTACACCAAATAACAATTAAATGGTAATATTTATATAAATCAATCTATTTATTCAAACCACTCTAAAAATTGAAGGAGCGAGATTATGAATTTTACTAATATTACTGTTGCAGGTAGTGGTGTGTTAGGCAGTCAAATCGCCTATCAAACGGCATTCAAAGGTTTTAATGTATCTGTATACGACATTAATGATGAAGCAATTGAACAAGGAAAGAATAGAATTTCAAAATTAAAACGCCATTATCAAAAAGACTTAGGAGCTTCTGACGAAGAAGTGAATGCTGCATACGACCGAATTTCTTTTTATACTGATTTATCGCAAGCAACAATAGATACGGATCTCGTGATTGAAGCTGTTCCCGAAGTCGTTACTATCAAAACAGAGTTTTATGAGAAATTAGGACAAGTTGCACCTGAAAAAACTGTCTTTGTTACTAACTCTTCAACGTTCCTACCTAGTCAATTTGCAGAAACTACAGGAAGACCAGAAAAGTTCTTAGCTCTTCATTTTGCTAATACGATTTGGAAAAACAACACAGCAGAAGTGATGAAGCACCCAGGTACGGATATGAAAGTATTTGATGAAGTACTTCAATTTGCTGAAGAAATTGGAATGATTGGCCTTCCACTATATAAAGAACAACCTGGTTATATCATAAACTCTTTATTAGTACCATTCTTAGAAGCTGCCCAAATGCTCCTATCCAATGAAGTGTCAGACATAGAAACAATCGATAAAACATGGATGATTGGAACTGGAGCCCCTATAGGTCCATTTGCAATTTTAGACGTGGTTGGTGTGACTACCGCTTATAATATTACCAATGCCAGAGCGCAAGCAACAGGTAATGAGGAACTAAAAAAACTTGCTGACTTTATAAAAACGGAATATCTCGATAAAGGAAAATTAGGAAGAGAATCAGGAGAAGGCTTTTATACATATCCCAACCCGAGTTTTGCTAAACCGGACTTTTTAAAAGGGAAAGCTGGGCACTTAGTAAAAAACTAGTCTCCAAAGTAAAAAGGCATTCCCAACGAATGCCTTTTTATTGTTCATTATTTATTCAATTAAAAACTTTGTTGTTCTGCTAATTGTAATTGTGTTGTTTCTTTTTCACCTTGTCGATAGAAGGTTACTTCAATTTCGTCACCAATTCTTGTTTGCGAATATAGATATTTTCGTAAATCGTGACTATTCTCGATTTCGGTACCATCAATATCAACTATGACATCATATTCCTTAAGCCCAGCTCGCTCCGCTGGTGACATTGGTGCAATGCTTGTAATAAATACACCTGCTTTCACCTCTGCTGGTAACTTTAATGTTTCTTGCCAGTGGTACCCTGGAATTTCTGATAATGATCGAATACCGACACCCATTTGCGGACGTTGTACCTCACCAAATCGTTCAAGGTCTTCAATTACAGGTACTGCAACGGCTGTTGGGATTGCAAACCCGATCCCCTCTACAGCACTCTGGTTAATTTTCATCGAGTTAATTCCAATTACTTGCCCTTTGATATTAATTAATGCTCCTCCACTATTTCCTGGATTAATCGCAGCATCCGTTTGTAGAACTTCCGCATGCCAATCGATTTGTCCATTTCCAGTTAGGTCAACAGGAATGCTTCTTTCTTTTGCACTAATAATTCCTTGCGTAACTGAGCTTGAAAAACGAAGGCCTAGTGGGTTTCCGATCGCAATGGCTGGCTCTCCAGCACGCAGCGTTTCTGAATTACCAAATTCAGCTACTGTCGTTACTCCATCATCGTCAATTTCAAGTACGGCTAAATCGGTAATTACGTCAGCTCCTAGCAGTCTCGCTTCTACGCGAGTTCCATCTGCCAAACTAACCTCTATTTGTCTAGCACCGTCAATTACATGATGGTTCGTTACGACGAATGCTTTTCCATCTGCTTTTTTATAGATCACACCAGATCCTGTACCCTCATTTATATCTTCAGACCAAAAGTTGGATTGTTGAAGGTTAATCACACCAACCACTGCATCAGATACCATTTCAACGGCATCGGTAATATCCGTATTGACAGAAACATTGACCGTTTGTTCTAAACCATCTGGTGTTCTTTCGATAACTTCATTGACCGGTTCATTTACTCGTTCTACTTCGTATGGAAGAAGTCCCATTTGTGAGAGAACGGGAATTGAAAAAAGAACCATCAATCCTCCAATTACTGCACCAATAAACGCTGACAGACCTAGTCCTTTTCCATTGCGTCGGTTCTGTCTCGTTTCGGTAGAATAGTGTTCATCGTAATATCCCATGTCTGCCACCATCCTTTTATCGATAGTAAGTAAAATTAAGTCCTTTTAATTTTATTATATTTGCCCTGAGTAAAAAGTCTACATGAGAGCAATACTTTTGATTATTTCACATACTATCTACTAGATTTCCCAAAAATCAGCGTCATCAAACCATAATTAAACGCCTTTAGTTGAAGCTTTTTACGATATAGCCAAGGATGATAGACTTCAGAAAAATTTCCTTTATTACGAAAAACAGGAGTGAGACATTAAGTCGTCTACACTCCTGTAATCGTTCATTTATCCTAAGTTCCAAATACTTACTTACACAGCCGTCAATTCGGTTGGTTTGTCTGGGTCGGTATCATACAATGAAAATTGATGACCATGACCACAGTCCCGTTCATCTAAAATTTGACTGACCGTCATTCTTGCTAAGTCTTTCATGTTATTATCTTTACTTAAATGAGCCAAATAAACGCGCGATGTTTGTTCCCCGACGACATCAGCTAAAGCATGCGCTGCATCTTCATTGGATACATGTCCTACGTCACTAAGAATTCGCCGTTTGACACTCCATGGATAACGTCCCATTCGAAGCATATTGATATCATGGTTCGATTCAAAAATATACGCATCAGCATTTTTGATCGTCCCCTTAATTCTCTCACTGACATAGCCCATATCCGTTGCTAGTACTAATTTTTTCCCTGAATGGTGAAACACATAAAACATCGGCTCTGCCGCATCATGAGAAACCCCGAACGACTCGACTTCAAGGTCCCCAAATTGTTTGACTTCTTCTCGTTCAAAATGGAACTTTTGCTCGGAAGACAGTGTCCCTAAATCTTTCTCCATCGCTTGCCATGTCTTTGCATTTGCATAAACGGGAAGATTATATTTCCTAGCAAGTATTCCTACTCCTTTAATATGATCACTGTGTTCATGTGTCACAAGAATGGCATCTAGTTCTTTAGGCTGACAGCCAATCGTTTTAAGGAGCTCGTCCATTTTTTTCCCACTTAAGCCAGCATCAATCAGGATCCGCTGGTTTTCAGTAGCGACATAAAGTGCATTTCCTGAACTCCCACTAGCTAAGACGCTGTATTGCAAAGTCATATTTTTTCACTCCAGTAATTTCTTCGATTATTCATTTAAAAAACGTCCTGTACAGAACCATCGATCGCATTGATCAAGTAGTCCTCTCCATCTACAGATATTCTCCACATGGGAGCAAATACTTGGACATCGCCTACTTGTTTAAAAAAACTATAATACCCAAAATCAACTTGGGTTATCGTTTGATTGGCGGTAATTAACTGTTCATTTAACAAGCGTTCAATTGCTTTTAACCCTGAAAGAAACTCTTGCTCTCTCCCTGTTTCATCGACCTCATAAATCATTTGTTGATAAGCGACGATTTCATTTTGATCATTTAATTGAAGTATAAGCGGTGCCTCATCGAAAGAGTACATGATTTTATTATCGTATTGTTGCATAAACTGCAACTGATTCCGTTCTTCTTCTTGTTGACTAAAGCGATACATCTCTCCCTTTAGAACATATTCCTCGAGGAAACTTTTTACTTGTTGACTCATTGAGCCTTGCTCTAAAGGATACGGTTCTTTTAGTCTTGATATAATCGTTGTTTCATTCACAAAAGTAACTTCTTGTCCTTTTAATCCATTAATCTCTTCTTCTGAGATCACAATATTTTTACCGACAATTAAAAATCCAGATTGTATTTCTTCATCGAGCGGGTCTTCAATTACAATATTCATCTCGTTTAGACGTTCTTGGAGGGTCGCTTCTATAATCATTGTAATTTGATTATGATGATTGAGCTCTCGCAACTGATAAAAAAGAAAGCTGTTTAGCAGGATAAACGTAATGATAAAAATTGTTTTCGCTCTACTCCAATCCATAATCGTCTCCCTCACGTTCTTTTCCATCATCCAACGATATTTTTTGCCACACGTTATCATAGAAAATATACCAATGCGGTTCTATCGTTACAAACGCGTTCCATTTTTTCATTTCATAGCCTATCGTTATTTTCTGTAGTAGCGTTCGATCAAAATACTCTCTCTGTTCAAGTTGATGAATCACATCATGTCCTGATGGTAAATCTACGATCGTTCTTGCATATTCCATCGGTTGTTGGTCTAAATCAAACAAAGGACGTATATATCTTGAAGTTTGATTGCCGGTTCTAAACACATGCAGACTCATCACGTCATAACCACCTAATGAAATCACCGGGTGTCCGTTAAGCCATAGTCGATATTTGGCTTCTTCCTTCCCTTCATCTGAAACCCAATCGTCTAATAGATAGGGATCGGTCCAACCACCATGTCCATTAATAAAATCGATGCTGCTTACAATAACGTTTCGACTTCCTCGCTCGGGGTTTTCACTATAAATCGGATTGATATAATCCATGAAATTGCCATTATTAATAATATTAATGAGACGGTTTCCATCCGTGTACGACTCATCGCCATTCGCTTGGCGAAAGTATTTAGCTGACAGCGGATCGTTAAAAAGTAACTGCTTAAATACATCGACTGAAACCGGGGTGACCGTATAAGAAATCGTTTCTACACTAACATTTTCTTCAGGTAGATATAGAGATTTTCGCCACTGGCCCATTTGTGAACCTACTGAATAATCGAAAGCTCTCATCAATTCATCGGTGTGTGCCATGTAATTTTCCTCAAAATCACTAGTTGAAAATGACGTTTCAATATCTAGAAATCGCTGCTCTTTATTTGAAACGACACGATAATGAACTTTCTCTGTTTCGCGATTTATATAAACAAGGACTCGCTCCACATGATTAATGGGCAATACGAAGTCTTCTTCGACATTTTCAAATAAACTTAAAAATACATCACCTGGGATCTTTGTTGGAAAAACAAGCTCGATTGATTCTTCTAACACTTGGCTAAGTGTAATATTCGACATCAGCGATATTTCTTCCACTCGACTCGTAAACCATTGTTCATAGAACTCGAGAAAGAACGACTCTCTATTATTCAGTAAAAAATGTTCACCATTAACATGGATTACCAATAGTTCTGGTACTATCACTTGTGATAACTTTCTTTCTTCATTTAAGTTTGGATTATTCACGTAGTCCGCATCTTGAAGCAGTGCATAGTTTGGTTGGAAAGTCCAAATTTGCCATGTCAACACAAGGCTCAGTAATACGAGAAAAGTAAGTGTCCCGGATTTAATGTTCTCATACATAATCGGACTCTCCTCTCTTAAAAACTGAGTACGGTAGTGTGAAATAAATCGTTGTTCCTTCACCATACTCACTTTCAACCCAAATTTCGCCACGGTGTGCATGGACGAATTCTTTTGCAATAGCTAATCCTAAGCCTGTTCCACCAATATTTCTCGCCCTCGCTTTATCTACACGATAAAACCGATCAAAGATTTTCTTCTGACTTTCACGAGGTATTCCTACACCTTGGTCAGATATGCTGAGGCGAAGGTTATTTCCTTGATGAAGCAAGTGAATAGCGATTGTTCCGCCGTCCGGTGAGTACTTTATTCCGTTGGAAATAATATTATCAATAACTTGAGTAATTTTATCTTTATCAATATGAACAAACATTTGCTCTTTAGGTATACTGCGGGCAAAATGAATGTTTTTTTCACTAGCAATCATTTCAAACCGATCGACTATATTGTGAAGAAAATGATTGAAATCAACTTCTTCAAATGTGAATCGATAATCTTTACTGTCCATTTTAGATAACTGTAACAGATCATTTACAAGTCGAATCATTCGTTCTGTCTCATTTTGCGTCACATTTAAAAACTTTGACGCCAGCTCTATATCTTCAATCGCTCCATCTTCTAGAGCTTCTAGATAGCTTTTCATTGTTGTTAACGGTGTTCGCAGTTCATGAGATACATTCGCTACAAACTCCCTTCGTTCTTGTTCAATTTTTTCTCGTTCCGTCACATCGTGAAGTACGGTAATGATCCCCGTAATCGGTCCATTCTCTTTTTGAATGACTGAAAAGCTCGCTTGCAATAAAAATTCTTGTTCTTCTGTACTAAAATCAAGCAAAATCGACTCACTATAGTCATCTAATTCGTTTGCTGCAAACGTCTCAGAAAGTCTTAGCACTTCTGGAAGTGGTTGAGAATAGGCTTCTTCACTCGTTGTTTCCAACAATTGTTCTGCGCGTTGGTTCATTAAAATAATATTACCGTGCTGGTCGGTTGCAATCACGCCATCGGTCATATGCGTTAAGACAGAGCTTAATTTTTTCTTTTCTCGATCGGTTGAGGCATTAGCTTCTTTCAACTTTAACGTTAGATCATTAAACGACATGGCGAGTTGTCCGATTTCATCTCGTCCGTAAACTTGAACTTGCCTTGAAAAATCTCCTTCTCCCATTCGTTTCGCTTGTTTCTTCATTTCTATAATTGGTGTTGTAATCGTTCGTGCAATTAATATAACAAGGATTGCCGTAATAAATATGGCAATGACGGTCCCCTTGGCAAGAATATTATTAATTTGCTTGATTTGATCATAAATTTCTTCCATTGAGGCTTCAATATAAATGGCACCAATCGTTCCTTCTTTTGACTGCACGGGCATTCCGATGACACGCATCCGATGGCCTGTCTCAGGATCACGTAAGGTCGCTCCATCTTTTGAACCGAGAAGCGCCCGCTTAACCCTTACCTCAGTGCTTTGTTGCCCAACAATATGGCGGTTTTGAGCATTAGAAGTTGCTAAAACCACCTTATTGATATCAACGACTTGGGCTTCCGAATTTTCTACAGGGAAAAACTCTCTTAGGAGCACATTAATATCTCTAGCAAGTGAAGAGTTATCATCTCTCGTTTTCGTCAACTCTTGTTCGATACTATAGGCTAGTAAGTTTGCTCTTTCATCTAGCATTTCTTGATAGTTATTAACGAGTTGCTCTTCTAATTGACGAATAAAGTAAACCCCGGTAATTTGTATGGCGATAAAGAGCAACAATACATAAATAATAATCAACTTAAATTGAATCGATTTAAAAAAACCGACCTTGTTGTCCATTCTTAATTCTCCTGCCCTGGAAGACGTAAATAATATCCGACTCCTCTACGCGTAATAATCCAAGTTGGATAACTAGGATTATCTTCTACTTTTTCACGAAGTCGTCTTACCGTAACATCAACGGTTCTCACATCTCCAAAATAATCGTATCCCCAAACGGCTTGCAGTAAATGTTCTCTCGTCATAACCTGCCCGAGATGATTGGCCAAGTAATGAATGAGCTCAAATTCACGGTGAGTCAGTTCAATTTCTTCACCGCGGCGTTTGACTAAGTAAGCGTCAGGCTTAATGACTAAATCACCCACAACAATCTCCTTCATCTGCTTTTGTTCATCTGGTTTTATACTATGACGTCTTAAATTAGCCTTTACTCGCGCGATCAACTCACGCGTACTAAACGGTTTCGTTACATAGTCATCAGCACCTAGTTCTAGGCCTAATACTTTATCTATTTCAGAGTCTTTTGCCGTTAACATAATAATTGGCATATCATGACTTTTACGAATTTCTCGGCAAACTTCCATTCCATCTTTATACGGCAGCATAATATCAAGTAAAATCAAATCAGGTACTTCTTTAAGAGCTAATTCAATTGCTTCATTACCATCATGTGCACAAGTGACATTGAAGCCTTCTTTTTCTAAACTAAACTTCAAGATATCTGCAATTGGTTTCTCATCATCTACTACAAGAATGCGGTTATCCATTCTAATCGCCCCTAACCTAGTTTACGTTTACTTATCTTCATATTTTAACATATTAACTGTTCACAAAAGTAGATATATAGCTTTTACCCAGATGTTCCATAATTCAAAAGCGGAAGGGTGGGAGTATCGCACTAGACATTAATTGTTAAAGTTACTCAACCCAAGTGACGGCCATTGTTTAACGGTGGCATATAGACTGAAGCCTTCCATTTGAGATATTAGATATACACAGAGCTACTTTTGGTGTGCTAAAGAAGGAGTTTATCCTTTTTACGGACTGAGAGGCCCCTATTTTAACAAAATCCTTTATTTTTTGTGCTTGGCGGACTCAGGTACCTCTATTTGATAAAAATCACCCAAAATGAACACAAAAACCATTAAATAAGGGCCTCTCATTCCGTTTATGGCTAAAAAAGGTAGTTATTACATAAATAAGAGCTTCTGAGTCCGCTAATTTTGTATACTCGAGCATTTTTCCATCTATTATGCATACTAAACTATGAATCTGTAATTATTGGGATAAGAACTACCTCTTTCTTGTAGAGTATAAAAAAAGAGGCTGACCCATGAGTCAGCCTCCGTATATGTTAACGATTTAAATAGTCCATTGGGTTTTGAAGCTTACCGTTATGATACACTTCAAAATGGAGGTGAATTCCTGTTGAATTTCCTGTGGTCCCCATTACACCTATTTTTTGACCTTTAGCAACTGTTTGACCTACTCGAACGTCAATAGAAGCTAAATGTGCATATAATGTTTCAACTCCATTGTTATGATTGATGCGGATCGTATTCCCGTATCCACCTTGCCATCCTGCTGAAACAATCGTTCCATTGTCTGCAGCTAAAATATTGTAGTTACTAGGACGTGCAATATCAATTCCTTTATGGAAACGGCCCCAACGGTTTCCTTGGTAACTTGAAATATAACCACCAACAGCCGGCCAACCTAGATTACCCGTTCCACGCGAAGTCGATTGTTTTGTTCCCTTAACTACAATACGATTAACTGCTTCTTCTACAACTTCCTCTTCACGGATTTTTCGCTTAACCGTTTGACCATTTCGCTCTACGATTTCATAGCTTACAATCCGTTTTCCTGGTTTTCCTTCTTGCACAATTTTCGTATCGCCTTTCCACATCGACGAATCTTCTTTCGTTTCTGTTTGGAAAGTAATTTCTTCTTCGACTTTTGTTACCTTCTCGACTAGAACAGTAATAGTAGGTTTATAGGCTGTTACATTGACTTTTTGCCCAATTTGTAGAAGTGTATCCTCAGTGATATCAGGATTTAGCTCTAGTAACTCGTTCGTTGATAAGTTATGCTTACTCGCAATGGACCCAAGAACATCCCCTACATCAACGGAATACGTTTCCTCAGTTAGCGTACCGAGTTTTAGCATTTTAATCGCTTCGTTTTTTGATAAAATATCACTTGGACGAGCTAGGCTGTATTCGTACTCTACTTCCGATGATAAAGAAATCTCCTGAATTTCTGTTTCTCCTACACTTGGTTCTACCGAGTGCTCTACATCTTCTTTATCCTCTTCATAAGACACTAACTCATCTTCTGATACATACTGTAATTTAAAATCCCGTAAGACCTGTTCTGCTGTTTCTTGTTCTTCAACGAATAAAACGGTCTCATCGTCAAAACGCATCGCTACAGCTTCAGCTTTTATGGTTAAAAGCTCATCTAGTTTTTCCACCGTTTCTTCTGTTTTTGTTCTTGCTTGGAATACTCGTTCTGGAATAAGCTTAACATCTTGGCCAATCATTAGATTAAATGATTCATATTGTTTAGTGTATTGGTTAATCTTTTGATCCACTAGTCTTTGATAGTCTTCCGTATCATTAATAGAACCAATTCTTTCACCATCTACATACACGTGATAGATCGTTTGTAATGAACTATCGCTATTTTCATTAGCTAGCACTGCAGGCGCTGTTAACAATAAAGCTGAACATGCTGCTACACTAGTCGCAAGTTTTACATTATGTATGGAATTATGTACAAAGCTCTTACATTTTTCTAGTAAATTACTGTGCCTAAACCTATTACTTTCATCGGCACTTGTCGATTTAAACAGATTCATAAGATCCTCCTAAAACTCTCTTACATCCAAAGTTGCTCTATTAGACAAACTTAGACAACTTTTATCATTTTAACATAAAGCGATTTAAAATGTGTCAGATAATTGAAAATGAAATGTTTATGTAATAATCCTACACGAAATAGCTTTTCCTAAAGGAAGGTGGTCTTTTCTATTTCTCCTGTTAAAGGCAAAAAAAAAACACCATCTAAACGGTGTATTTGTCGTTACTCGATATATATGATTATGGTAAATCTTTAATATTTATTCCGAAGAATAAAATAAATGGTGCCGGCGAGAGGACTTGAACCCCCAACCTACTGATTACAAGTCAGTTGCTCTACCAATTGAGCTACACCGGCATACATATTTAAGGTATTAGCAACTTACTAAAGTAAATGGTGGCTCGGGACGGAATCGAACCGCCGACACATGGATTTTCAGTCCATTGCTCTACCGACTGAGCTACCGAGCCTAAAAATAAAAAGCTTGGCGACGTCCTACTCTCACAGGGGGAAGCCCCCAACTACCATCGGCGCTAAAGAGCTTAACTTCCGTGTTCGGCATGGGAACGGGTGTGACCTCTTTGCCATCATCACCAAACTTTTTATTATGGCGGTCCCGACGGGAATCGAACCCGCGATCTCCTGCGTGACAGGCAGGCATGTTAACCGCTACACCACGGGACCATAATAATATTTAATTTTCAATGTAATTGGTGACCCGTACGGGATTCGAACCCGTGTTACCGCCGTGAAAGGGCGGTGTCTTAACCGCTTGACCAACGGGCCACTTTAATTTAAAGTGGTGAGCCATGAAGGACTCGAACCTTCGACCCTCTGATTAAAAGTCAGATGCTCTACCAACTGAGCTAATGGCTCCTAGATTAAGGATGATTATTCAAATTGATGTTTCTTCCTCTACCAGTATTTCTTTGAAGATTGATGCGTCGAAACAACTCGTAGTAGTTCGAAGATGCCTATGCTCGTTGCTCTACCAACTGAGCTAATGGCTCTCATATTTGTTAATGTTTCTTAACGACAAGAATTATATTAACATAAGTATTTATCGTTTTCAAGTAGTTTTTTAAAAAAAGTTTTTTCTTTTTTTATTACTTGGACAAGCACTTGAACAACCTTTAATAGAATACTGTAAAACTCGTTCATTTTCAAGTCTTTTTTGTTCGTTTACAATTATAAATTCTCGGTAAAGAAGTAGACTCGACTGACGTAGTAAACAATTTTAGGAATTAAGTATAAGACAACTACACCTCTGTCTTCGCTAAAAAGCTAGCCAATGGCAGTTATCTTCAAAGGCTATTTTCATATTTTGATTGCTGTAGAGCCGATTTATTTATAAAAATAAAGGCAAGAACAAGCTTTTACTTATTCTTGCCTAAAGTTATAAAATTTAAACAAACACACCACGAATTAAGTTTGTTTGATTACGATCTGGACCTACTGAGAAGATTGCTAAAGGAATACCTGTTAATTGAGATACACGTTCAATATAATGACGCGCATTAGGAGGTAGTTCGTCTAATGAACGAACACCTGTAATATCTTCTTCCCATCCTGGTAACTCTTCATATACAGGCTCACATTCCGCTAGAACTTTTAAGCTAGCTGGAAATTCGTCAATAATTTCACCTTTATATTTATAGGCTGTACAAATTTTTAACGTTTTAATTCCTGTTAGAACATCAATTGAATTCAGTGATAAGTCCGTAAGACCACTTACGCGACGGGCATGTCGTACGACAACACTGTCAAACCAACCGACACGGCGCGGTCGACCTGTTGTCGTTCCATATTCATTACCTACTTCACGAATTTGATGACCAATTTCATCATGAAGTTCCGTTGGGAATGGACCATCACCTACACGTGTTGTATACGCTTTTGAAACTCCTACTACATGATGAATTTTTGATGGACCTACACCAGAACCGATTGTAACCCCACCAGCAATTGGGTTAGAAGAAGTAACAAAAGGATATGTACCTTGGTCAATATCAAGCATAACTCCTTGTGCACCTTCAAAAAGTACACGACGACCATCATCTAATGCATTGTTTAAAACAACAGATGTATCACAAACATAATGCGCAATTTGTTGTCCATATTCATAGTACTCATCCAGGAAGTCTTCTTTTTTAAATCCTTCGACTTCATAGTACTTCTCAAACATACGGTTTTTCTCTTCTAAATTACGTTCCACTTTTTGCTCAAATTCTTCACGATCGAGTAAATCTGCAATTCGGATACCGATACGCGCTGCCTTATCCATATAAGCAGGTCCGATACCTTTTTTTGTTGTTCCAATTTTATTTGCACCTTTACGCTCTTCTTCTACGATATCTAACTTCAGATGATAAGGTAGAATGACGTGCGCTCTATTACTAATTCGAAGGTTGCTTGTATCTACATTTCGGTCATGTAAATACTTTAGTTCTTCGACTAGTGCTTTAGGGTCGATAACCATACCGTTCCCAATCACACAGATTTTGTCTTTATAAAAAATTCCTGATGGAATCAAATGTAGTTTATACTTCTCTCCACCGAAAACAATTGTATGTCCTGCGTTGTTTCCACCTTGATAGCGTGCAACTACTTCTGCTTTTTCAGAAAGATAGTCTGTAATTTTACCCTTTCCTTCGTCTCCCCATTGCGTTCCAACAACTACTACTGATGACATTATGTGCACCTCCACAATTGCTTTTACACCTCTATATATGTTGTGTAAATATTAATGATCTTACTCAAACCATAGCTAGTTTATCAATTTACATCCTTAAAGTCAATAAAACCCGAACATTATTTAATATTTTTTATTAATTTGTTCGTTAAAACTTGTTAAATTCGTTAGTGAAGATCATTTGGAATGAAGAATGAAGCCACAACATCAAGTTAAAGCCAGTCTACTCATAATTCAGTTTTCCTCACTACTACAAAACCCATGCTGTTTCAGCATGGGTTTTGTGTCATTGATTATTGTTAACCTTAATCGTTATGCTCCAGGTGGAATACTACTTTCATCATGACGTCTATCTAAGGTAACGAATTTATTATACTCTTTTACGAAAGCAAGCTCGACTGTTCCAACAGGACCGTTACGTTGCTTGGCTATAATAATTTCAATGATATTTTTATTCTCAGATTCCTTATCATAGTAATCATCACGATATAAGAAGGCAACGATATCGGCATCCTGCTCGATACTTCCCGATTCACGAATATCACTCATCATCGGTCGTTTATCTTGTCTTGATTCTACACCACGTGATAACTGTGAAAGAGCGATTACTGGAACTTCTAATTCTCTGGCAATGGCCTTTAATGTACGAGAAATTTCAGAGACTTCTTGTTGACGATTTTCGCCGCCTCTTCCACTTCCTTGGATAAGTTGCAAATAGTCAATCAAGATCATTCCTAAGCCTTTCTCTTGCTTGAGACGACGACACTTCGCACGAATGTCATTAACTTTAACACCAGGTGTATCATCAATATATATTCCTGCTTTAGACAGACTCCCCATCGCCATCGTTAACTTTTGCCAATCTTCAGGTTCTAGCTGTCCCGTTCTCATCTTTTGTGCATCAATGTTTCCTTCCGCACATAATATACGTTGAACTAACTGACCAGCTGACATCTCTAAACTAAAGATTGCAACATTCTCATCTGTTTTTGTCGCGACATTTTGCGCAATGTTTAAGGCGAAAGCGGTTTTACCTACCGAGGGACGGGCAGCAACAATGATTAAATCGTTACGCTGGAAACCGGCTGTCATCCGATCGAGTTCGACGAACCCTGTAGGAATACCGGTAATTTCTCCACTTTGCTTTTCAAGCGCTTCAATTCGATCATACGTTTCAACAAGTACATCTTTTATAGCAATAAATGCTCCTGAATTTTTACGCTGGGCGACATCCAGAATCGTTTTTTCTGCTGTATCTAAGATCGCATCTACTTCATCTTCACTCGTATATCCATCGGCAGCAATATTTGTAGCCACACGAATTAGTCTTCTTAATAGCGATTTTTCCTCGACAATTCTACTATAGTAATCAATATTTGCTGCTGTTGGAACGGAATTCGCTAAATCACTTAAATAAGAAACTCCACCTACATCATCTAACCAATTGCGATCTTGTAAGTCTGAGGTAACCGTAATTAAATCAACGGGTTCTCCTTTTTCTGCGAGACTGAGCATAACCTCATAGATTCGTTGATGTGCAGATCGATAAAAATCTTCTGGTATTAACCGTTCTGAGGCAGTAACTAGAGCCTGTTCTTCTATAAAAATGGCCCCAAGTACTGCCTGCTCCGCTTCAATATTTTGGGGAGGGGTACGGTCAGCAAATAAATCACTCATTAAAATCCTCCTCTCCTGAACTTAACGCTTATAAAAATCTATCTATTTTTATTTTATAATTTTTATTTATTATGCAACGTCTTTTTTCTATTCTTCTTAGACATATATTCTACCATAAAACACAAAAATGGTTGATTATTAAAATCAACCATTTTTGTATATTGTGTATTTGTCATTTTAGTTTAATTTTATTGTCCAGTTACATGAACCTTTACAGTAGCAACAACTTCAGGATGAATTTTAATTGGAACATTCGTAAAACCTAATGCACGAATTGGCTCATCTAGCATAATTTTACGCTTATCTACCTTTTTCTTCATTTTTGCAAGTTCTTCAGCGATTTGTTTAGTAGAAACAGCTCCAAATAAACGACCACCTTCACCGCTTTTCGCTTTAATTTCTACAGTGATGCTTTCAAGTTCTTCTTTGTATTTCTGTGCATCTGCCAATTCCTCAGCAGCTTTTTTTGACTCACTTTTCTTTTGTGCTTCAAGGTTCTTAACATTCCCTTGTGAAGCTTCAACAGCTAAGTTTTGTGGGAATAGGAAGTTACGTGCATACCCTTCAGCAACATTTTTTACTTCTCCTTTTTTCCCTTTACCTTTTACATCCGCAAGAAATATAACTTTCATTATTAACTTCCCCCTTTTAAATATTCGTCTAATACAGCTCTTAATAAATCTTCAGCTTCATCCAATGAAGTGTCATCTAATTGTGTAGCTGCATTCGTTAGATGCCCGCCGCCTTTTAATTGCTCCATGACGATCTGGACATTTATTTCTCCTAATGAACGAGCACTAATCCCAATTCGTCCATCTTGACGCGCTGAAATCACAAATGCCGCCGTAATACCATCCATCGTCAAAAGAGTATCTGCTGCTTGAGCGATTAAGACTTGACTATAAACCTCATCTTCCGCCGCCTTTGCAATCGCTATTTCATCTTGGTAAATAATCGCCGACTCAATTAACTTCGCTCGTCGTACATATTGATCGATATCTTCTTTAAGCAGTCTCTGGACGAGAACGGTATCAGCTCCATTTCTTCTTAAGAAAGAAGCCGCATCGAATGTACGTGAGCCTGTTCTAACAGCAAAGCTCTTTGTGTCAACGATAATTCCAGCTAATAAGGCTGTCGCTTCGAGAATATCCATTTTCAGTTTCTTTGGTTGATATTCTAGTAACTCGGTAACTAATTCAGCCGTTGAAGAAGCATAGGGCTCCATGTACACTAGAACCGGATCCGTGACAAACTCTTCACCCCGCCTGTGATGGTCGAGGACAATTACTCGATCTACACGATCTAGAAGTTTAGGCTCGATGACAAGCGATGGTCGATGAGTATCAACCACAACAAGAAGTGTTTGGTCATTTGCCATTTCCACAGCTTCTTCTGGTGTAATGAAATGCGACCAAAGGTGATCATGCTTTTCTATTTCTTCCATTAATTTTTGAACATCTGAATGTATTTCATCCCTGTCTAAGACGACATAACCATCTTTTCCATTAACTTCAGCAATTTTTAAAACTCCAATGGCAGCACCAATTGCATCCATATCCGGGTTTTTATGTCCCATTATAATCACTTTAGAACTCTCCACAACAAAGTCTCGTAAAGCATGGGAGATTACACGTGCTCTAACACGGGTACGCTTTTCCATCGCATTTGATTTTCCGCCATAGAAATGAACTTTACCGTTCTTTTCTTTAATCGCTACTTGATCCCCGCCACGACCGAGTGCTAAATCTAAACTCGATTGGGCAAGAGCTCCAAGTTCGCGGATCGTCCCATCACCACTACCAATTCCTATACTTAAAGTAATTGGAATTTTTTCTTTTCCAGTAACGTCCCTAATTTCATCAAGAATTCCAAATTTGGTCTTTTCGATTAAACTAAGTGTTTGTTTATTAAAAATGGCTAAAAACCGATCAGAACCTGTTCGTCGAAGTAAAATTTCGTATTCACTCGCCCATTTGTTTAATGTTGCCGTGACTTGACTCGACAATTTGCTTCGGACTTGATCATCCATACCTTGAGTAACTTCATCATAATTATCTAAATAGATGAGCCCAATCACTGTTTGATCTTCTTCGTACATCTCTTTTGTTTGTACGGTTTCAGTTACATCAAAGAAATAAAGCAGCCGTTCATCTTTTTTATATTCGACATGAAAAAAATGTTCTTTAAGTGAAATCAGACCTTCTTCCTTTTCCTCTTCTATAATCGATAGAAGGTGTTCAGATAGGTCTTCTAATGGCTTTCCAATGAACGTATCTCCGAATACATGATTCATGTACGGATTAACCCATTGCACGACGCGTTCCTCATTATAAAGTAATATTCCTACTGGCAAGTTTACAACTGCTTCTTCACCTGCTTTATTTATTCGATACGAAAGCGTTGAGATGTACTCTTCAAGTTGCTTTTCGAAAGAAATTCTCGCTTGAATCGTATAAATAAGTAAAACACCTAACATAAAGAAGCCAATGATCCCGAGTTGCCATTGATAGTATGTTAATATTCCAATAAAAAGCACTGCTACAGTAAACAAGGAAACTACGTGATAACCATGCCACCGTTTCATCAAGAACTTAGGCATATTGTCAACTCCTACTTTATATTCCTAACCCTTACTTTTTTACTCGTTTCCGTAATTCAAAACCTAAATCAATGATACCTAATATTCTTACCATCACTAGAAACATTGGTAAGAGCAGGGTAAACACAGTAATTAAAATAGGGACCACTTTTGGAACACCTTTGACATAACAATAATAAAAGATAAAAGATAACCCTTGAATGGTCATAACAAATGTAAGTAAAGGAAACAGATTAATTAGTACAGTGTAAATAAATGAAGTTTCAGGTACTCCTATTAAAACCAGAATCGATACAATTAAATAATACCATAAAAAGGACTTTGGAAACGTCCACTCTCTAAACGGTGGAAGAGATGGAACCTTTGGATAAAACCGTTTAACAATGAGTCTTGAAAATAGTTGTGTTAATAAGGCTGTCGTTACTCCCATTAATATAATTAATAATGGACCTAATTGACCAAGCATATCAATTAAATCTTGGAAAGCTTCTAATTGTTCCCCAGGGTCTTGGCCAATCCCTGCTAACATACTTTCAGCAGTTTCGATCGATTGACGCATTAACTCTTGCGTCGTATGTAATGGATGTATTCCTAACAAAGCAATACTCATAATGAAAAGGACGATAATACTAACAATATACGTTAAACTACCACCTAGTAACACTGCTAATCCAGACTTATTTCTTCGGTACAATTCACCTGTTACTAAACCACCTAATCCAAACAATAACGGAATGGGAAGCCCAGGTAATCCAGCTATAATAAATGTTATAAATAACGTTACTGTCCAAAATAAAATACCAGGTTTTAAACCATGTCGAAGGACATAAATGATAAATGGAACAGGCATAAACCAAATGAGTACCATTGAAACAAATGGTATAAATATGAGTGCGATTACACCGATGCCAAACAGTGCTGCTAGTAATGCTCCTTCTGTTAAGGCTTTTGTTTTCTTCACATTTTCACCTCTCTTTTTATCTCATCTATTTTACCCTAGTTTCAACTAAAGATAAAGAAAGTGAAAGACCGTTTTTATTCTAAGGCTGTTTTCGTAAACTTTGTTGCTATTAGAATATAAAAGGGATAAATTTACTATTTTATGGTATTATTAGATGTATAGCTCTTCTTCAACTAACGGAGCAGGTTAGTGGAACAACCTAAATTGAATATAGATATATAAAAAAGGGTGGGAGAATGACCACAATAGGACTAATTAGACACGGAATTACTGAATGGAATTCTTTAGGAAAGGCACAAGGAGTATCAGATATTCCTTTAAATGAGATTGGAAGAAAGCAAGCATCTGATATTGGAGATAGGCTATCTCAAGAAGAAAAATGGGATATGATAATTACAAGTGACTTATCGAGGGCGATTGAAACAGCAAAAATTATTGGAAGTAAAATAGATTTACCTATTAGTCATATTGATGAAAGGGTTCGAGAAATAAATTGTGGGGAAATTGAAGGAACAACAGAGGAAGAAAGGGTTAAACTATGGGGTGGAAAGTGGCGTAATTTAGAACTTGGAATGGAAAAATTTGAAGACGTATCTAACAGAGGAAGAGATTTTTTAGAGGAAATAGTTTGTACATATAAAGGGAAACGAATATTGGTAGTCAGCCACGGTGCTTTAATCGGTTTAACATTACAACGATTACTGCCACAGAAATTCCAAAAGACATATATCGATAATACATCTATTACTATTTTAAATAATACAGAAGAAAAATGGGATTGTATTTTGTATAACTGTACGAAACATTTAAAGTAACTTAACTATTCTAATTAAGCTAACGAAAGCGTTAGTTCAATAACGGGCACAGCCGCTTCCTTTGGGGAGTGGCTATTTTTACATCTGACGCAAGTCATTGACCGTAATCAAATTGGATTTCTGGCAAGCGCTTAATAGCATTTGGTTTACTCGCTCATTGGTCGCCATTTTCTTGCTCTGTTGAAGGAAGCTAAACCAGTAAAGATAGTTATCCAAATACTTGGTTGCCACACCTTGGAACCGTCGCATCCAATCTTTCAAACGTTTATGGTAACTGTTGACGTGTTGAAGATGGTATATGCCTTTTTTAACATACCCCTCTTTGCTTAGGTTAATAGTTTCGTGTTTAAGGTTCTTCATAAGAGCGAACTTTTTATAATTCGTTGCAGTATCTGTGCATAGCAAAGAAGATGGGGAGATAAAGTCCCCAATAACCGCATCAATTTCTTCAGCCCTAACACGCCCAGTGCCAGCTTTTTGAGCAACCACTTGTCCATTACGGTCTTGTGCCACCACAACAGCAATTTTAAGGTTGCTAATCCCTCTCTTCTTATCTTTACCTCCACGTTTCTTGGCTTTCTATCAACCACTTCACTCCCTTTTAAAGACTCCTTGAAGAAGGTCTCGTCGCTTTCAACGATACCTTTTAAAGTCTGAAATCCTAATGAACGAAGAGCGAAGAGTACCTTGTGTCGCCAGTAGAATGCAGTAGATATGTGGATACTAAGTCTTTCAGCAATTTTTGGTAAGGTGTATCCTTCAACCATTAGGTTAAAAAAGGTTGACCACTTCCCGATGTACCGAGTTCCCGAAATAGGGGTGTTCGTTAAGTCGTTGAAAGACTTACCGCAATCGCGACAAAGATACCTTTGTCTGTTTCTGTATTTGCCGTTACGTTTCACTTTCACACTTCCACAATGAACACAACCTAACCCTTCATTGAAGCGCGTTTCTCTAATAGATGTAAACGCATCTTTCATATCTTCATCCGCATTAGAGAAGAATTCTTCTTTTATAAGGTTAAACAACTTCTGTTGCTCGTGTTTTGGCAAATCCGAGAAATCGGCATAAACGTCTTTCCACATCCTAAAACCCCTCCTATGGCAGTATTTTAGCACCTTCTAAGAGTTTGGTCAAAATAGCAACAATTTATGCGAAAACAGCCTATTCTAATGACCCTTTTTATATTGTACCTCTTTTCTTCGGTCGTTTGCATTTAAAACAGGATCTCCTTTAACAACTTCCGATGTTGTTATGTCCAATAAGGTAAAATGAATTCCATCCCGATTCACCTCAATCACCAACAATTGGCTTTCCTACAGCCTAGAATAAGAAAAGGCACGACAGAGAGTGATCTCTATCATGCCTTTTAAGTTAATTAGTTAACTTCATTAACGTACGGTAATAAAGCGATTTGACGAGCGCGCTTGATTGCAGTAGTTAATTGACGTTGGTATTTTGCAGAAGTTCCAGTTACACGACGAGGTAAAATTTTACCACGCTCTGAGATGAACTTCTTAAGAAGATCTGTATCTTTGTAATCGATTTTCTCGATTTTGTTTACTGTAAAGTAACAAACTTTACGGCGTTTTGGTCCACGTCCTCTACGAGCCATTGTAATTCCTCCTTCTTTATTAGATTTTTATATATACTACCCATATTTTTCAAGTCATCGGGAGATTTGTTTACGATTAGAATGGTAAATCATCATCAGAAATGTCGATGCTACTACCATCTGATGCAAACGGATCCTCGTCCAATCGAGATTGGTTACGATTAGGATTCTGTTGACCGTATCCTCCTTGGCCAGTTGGTGCTGGTCCACGGCTATAAAAGTCGTTTCCGCCTTGAGAACCGCCACCGCCACCACCGCCTGAACCTTTTGGCTCAAGAAATTGTACGCTATCAGCTACAACTTCTGTCACATAAACTCGGCGACCTTCATTATTATCATAGCTACGTGTCTGAATACGACCTTCTACTCCAGCAAGACTACCCTTTTTCAAGAAGTTTGCTACATTTTCAGCAGGCTTTCTCCAGACGATACAGTTAATAAAGTCAGCTTCTCGATCTCCTTGCTGATTCGAAAACTGTCGATTCACAGCAAGGGTAAAATTCGCTACTGCTACACCATTAGGCGTATAACGTAACTCTGGGTCTTTTGTTAGACGCCCGACAAGGACGACACGGTTAATCATCAGAACCCCTCCCAATATTTCACTTCTTCTAGAGAGAGTCAAAAGTTACCCTTCTGTACTCTCGTTATTATCGTCTATTATTGTTCGTCTTTAACGATTAGTAAACGAATGATGTTTTCGTTGATCTTAACTAGACGGTTGAATTCAGCAATCGCTTCTGGGTTAGCCATTACGTTGATTAAAACATAATAACCTTCACGGAAGTCGTTGATTTCGTAAGCTAAACGACGCTTACCTTTTTCTTCAACCTTCTCGATCTCAGCACCATTAGTAGTTAAAACGCCATTGAAACGCTCAACAAGCTCCTTTGTAGCAGCTTCATCAAGGTTTGGCGCAATAATGTACATGATTTCGTATTTACGCATTCCTCGTCACCTCCTTTTGGTCTAACGGCTCCATCTTTGTGGAGCAAGGAGCAAAAAACTAATGTCATTTACTCACATTGAATCATTATACCAGAGTAGCTTGTACTATACAAGCTTTTAAAAGGATATTCAAAAAGTCCGGGAAAAATAGCTGTCATTAGATGAACTTCGACTAAGAGCCCCACGTCCTGTGGGAACGTCGAAGTCACCACATCCTGTGGTAGCTCGTCAGCTTGCTCCTCCGCTCCTCACGTATTACCTACATACGCTGTGGTGCTCGGAGGCTGCACTTCCTCGATCTTCTCGGCTCTTTTTGTCCTCCTTTTTGAATACTTACTTTATATTATTAAACATTAAAACGGAAATGAATAACATCGCCATCTTCAACAATATACTCTTTTCCTTCTAAACGAACTTTCCCTTTTTCTTTTGCTACTGTCATAGACCCGGCTTCAACAAGGTCATTGTAAGCCACAACTTCGGCACGAATAAATCCACGTTCAAAGTCCGAATGAATAACTCCAGCTGCTTGTGGTGCTTTCATTCCTTGTTTAATTGTCCATGCACGAACTTCTTGTACACCAGCCGTGAAGTACGTACGAAGGCCTAGAAGGTGATAAGATGCACGAATTAATTGATCTAACCCAGATTCTTCAATTCCTAGCTCTTCTAGGAACATCGCTTTTTCATCACCGTCTAGCTCAGCAATTTCTGATTCAATTTTTGCACACACTACGATAACTTCTGAGTTTTCGTTAGCTGCAAACTCTTTTACTGTTTTCACATACTCATTATCGCCGCCAAGTAAGTCTTCTTCACTTACATTAGCAACATATAGTACCGGTTTCATCGTTAATAGATGAAGTCCATATACTACTTTTTCTTCTGCTTCTGTTAGTTCAACACTACGAGCTGGCTTTTCATTTTCAAATGCTTCTTTAAGCTTTAATAGTGCCTCATGCTCTAACATCGCTTCTTTATCTTTTTGTCTCGCCATTTTTCCTACGCGGTCAATTCGTTTATCAACTGATTCTAAATCAGCTAAGATCAATTCTAAATTGATGACTTCAATATCATTAATAGGGTTTACTCGTCCGGCAACGTGAGTAATGTTCTCATCTTCAAAGCAACGGACAACATGACAAATCGCGTCTACTTGACGAATGTGAGATAAAAATTTATTTCCTAACCCTTCACCTTTACTTGCTCCTTCAACAATCCCTGCAATATCTGTAAATTCAAACGTCGTTGGGACTGTCTTTTTCGGTTGAACAAGTTCTGTTAATCGGTTAAGACGAACATCTGGTACTTCAACCATTCCTACATTCGGATCAATCGTACAGAAAGGGTAATTTGCTGATTCTGCTCCTGCTTGAGTAATTGCATTAAATAATGTCGATTTACCAACATTCGGTAAGCCGACAATGCCAGCTGTTAAAGCCATCGGTCATCACTTCCTTTAGATTTTAGAAAGACACGTCTTATCGCCAGAGATGGCGAAAGGCGATGTCTTTTCTTATACTTTACTCCACTATTAAGGTAGTCTTAATAAAGTGAAAAAATTGCATATTTTCGCCCATTATATTTACATCTTATACCCTTCACAATTATAGAGATAGTTCCATAAAAAAACAAGAAGCTGACAATCAGCAGACCCTCGTGTATTGAGATTTAGTAAATCACTGTCGATCTCAATACGCAAGGGTTCTACATTTTACAGATAGTCAACTTCCTGTCCTCTAATCATTGTTCGCTTTTTCAATGATCTTTTTTAATTTTCGGCTGAACTCTTTCCGCGGTAACATGACACTATGGTTACAACCTTGGCATTTTATACGGATATCCATTCCCATGCGAATGATTTTCCAACGATTTTCTCCACATGGATGTGCTTTCTTCATCTCTACAACATCATTGATTTCAAACTGTTTATCGCTCATGAATCGACTCCTCCTAAGAGACGTTCGTCCATTTTTACGTTATTATACACTACTTTAATGAAAAGAAGGAATAATGTTTGTTAATTATTTGCTAAATGTTCCTTTTCTTAAAATAGGATAAAGGAGGATCGAGGCTAAAACATATAAATTTAATATTCCATACAAAGGGTATAAAATTGAAATAAGTGTTGAGAAACCAAACGTCGTGAGTGGAACCATTGTCATTAAGAGTAGCAATGCAAGCAGCCAAACCGGTAAGTTTACATACTCTCTAAACCTCGATACTAATCCGAAGACACCAGCAGCTGCTGTTGTATAAATTGCTATCCATAGCAACCCTGACATTAGTAAAACCATAAAGTATGGATAATGCTTTAGAATGGCAAAAAGCGGAATTTCATAAAGAATAATTTCTCCAGCGACCTGAAGTAGCGACTCATTATATAAGAATGAAATACTTCCTAGAATAACCCCGCTGCCAATACTAGCAATCCAAATCTCTCCCTCGTGTTTAATTTCTTTTCCTATCGCTGACAAAACCGCAATAAGAGGCAATATGTTTAAAGCGGTAAACGTTAAGGCAGCTGGCCAGTTTCTTTGTTCACTAAGTGACATTTCAAATGGGAAGCCTTTCATATATTGAAAAGCAAATAATACCGACAATAAACAAATGATTAAGATTGGAATAACAAATGCATTCATTGAAGTCATTCCTTTTGTATCCCAGACAAACAGCAAAATTAACAATCCACAAATAATACCAATTCCAAACCAATACGGTAGATGAATGACTTCTAATGTAGCTCCCCCACCTGCAAGCATGATCACCGTTGTAGAAAATAAATAAAGGACAATCATTACATCATATACTTTAGTAAACTGTTTTCCCATCAACGTTTGTAAAACAGGAATGTAGTGTGAAGATTGAGACTTGTAGCTAATCTTTAAAATTACCGTACAGCTCACAATAAACAAAATGGCAAATAATATAATTGCTAGTCCACTTTCACTCCCAAAAAATTCCCAAAGTTCCCTTCCTGATGCATATCCAGCTCCGATCATTGTTCCAATAATCAAAAATAACCATTTCAATCCATTCGTTACCAATTCAATGTCTCTCCTTCCAATGCTTGTACTTTTAACAAAACAGAAAGGATAGTTTCCATGCCTCTATATCTTTACTACCTTTTCTTTTCTCTTTATGTATAGAAAGGAAAAAATATCCGTATACTGTTACTACTATTGCAAAGGAGAGAGATATATGATTCTTAATCGAAATATTTTCCCTAAAAAAGCTCCTCCTTCTCGTTTTCATATGGATGAGCCGAATGCAAGACTTTCGATTTCAGAGCAACTAGCTGAACTATTAAGCCCCTATTCACATCGGGAGCTTGTCATTGTTTGCATTGGTACAGATCGTTCGACAGGAGATTCCTTAGGGCCTTTAATTGGTACGAAACTAGCAGAAAAACGACTATCTAAGTTTACTGTTTACGGCACTCTCGAATACCCTGTTCATGCTGTTAACTTGGAAGAAAAACTAGCAGAAATCGACCAGAATCATAGAAATCCTTATATCATTGGTATCGATGCTTGTCTTGGACGTTTAACTAGTGTTGGCCATATTACAGTGGCAAAGGGACCTGTTAAACCAGGTGCTGCTGTAAACAAGAAGTTACCGGAAGTTGGTAATATTCATATTACCGGTATCGTTAATGTCGGGGGTATGATGGAATACTTTGTCCTTCAAAACACACGACTGCATACCGTCATGAAAATGGCCAATCTTGTTGCTTCAAGCTTACACCTCACCGATCATACTCTCTCTGAACGGACCGAGCAAAAATCAAGTCTTCTACAATCATTAAAACCTAGTATTTTCCTCCGAGAACGAAAAGAAACTCATCTGTAATAGATGAGTTTCTTTATTGTGATAAAAAAGCATAAAATTCGAAGATGTCTAGCTCCAGGTGCCATCGGCTCGAGGTCGCTTCAGTCCTTCAAACGTGTCTATAGAGCTAGACACTTATTGCTGGTCCTCCAGCGCTTGTCGCCGATAAACGGGCACCTTACGCCTTTCTAGTCTAGCTCCAGGTGCCATCAGCTCGAGGTCGCTTCGGTCCATCAAACGTGTCTATAGAGCAAGACACTTATTGCTAGCCCTCCAGCGCTTGTCGCCGATAAACAGGCACCTTGCGCTTTTCTTATTATCCAAAAAAAGATAAAAACGCAATAATCGAGTTCCAATAATAGACGCAAGTCACTAATAAAGCTGTAACTAATATGGAAGGTAGTAAATTAGCTACACGAATTTGAGTTAAACCAAGTATATTTAAACCAATTGCTATAATCATAATTCCACCCGTTGCTGTCATTTCCACAATAAAAGTATCCATTAATTCGGCGGGAATAAAGCGATCGATTTGTGTTGCAAATAAGGCAATTCCACCTTGATAAATCATTACAGGAATTGCTGAAAATATAACTCCTATACCTAGAGCTGAAGTAAAGATGATGGCAGAAAACCCATCGAGCATTGACTTTGTATATAAAACAGAATGATCACCGCGTAACCCGCTATCTAAGGCGCCGATGATTGCCATGGCCCCTACTACATAGATTAAAGTTGTGGTCACAAACCCTTTGGCAATTCCTCCATTTTCTTTGGCCCCTACTTTTTTTTCTAACCACTTGCCTAAACGATTAAGTTTCTCTTCTAAATCCCATCTCTCACCGAGTAATGCCCCCACGACTAAACTACCAATAACAATTAAAAACTGATCACTTTTTAATCCCATACTAACACCTAAAACAATAACAGCTAAGGATATAGCTTGCATGACCGTTGATTTGACCTTTTCTGGAATATTTTTAACCATTGATCCTAAAATTGCTCCAAGTATAATCGCCAATCCATTGACGATTGTTCCTAATAAAACCATCGTTTCTCCACCCTCTATTTTGTTCTTTCTTTATCTTTATTAAAATTAAAAGTGCGTGTTCAAAAAGGAGGACAAAAAGATCCAGGTCAAGGCGGTGCAGCTGCGAGTACCACAGCGTATGGTATTAATACCTGTGGAATGCAGCGCAAACCAACGAGCTTCCACAGGACGTGGGGGCTTTGTCGAAGATCTTCTACCGCGAGAGATTTTTCCTAGACTTTTTGAACATCCTCTAAAAGAAAGATTTTATCTCTTTAATGGCTTCTATAAACCGATCAATTTCTTCTATTGTGTTATAAAGCCCAAAACTGACACGAATTGCTCCTACTTCACCAGTACCCATTAAGGAATGAGCAAGTGGTGAGCAATGCAACCCAGACCGTACCCCAATTTGGTAATGTTGATCAAGGATCATGGCTGCTTCATGAACATCCATTCCCTCAATGGTAAACGAAATGACCGCTAACCTTGGTATACCTGCCTCCGGGCCTAATATACGGATACCATCAATTTGAGTTAACTTTTCTAAACAATATGTAGTAAGTTTCGCTTCATGTTCGAAAATATGGTCCAGTCCGACTAAATTAATTTCCTCTACTCCAGCTAAAAGCCCTGCAATACCAGGCGTATTCAATGTTCCACTTTCATATCGCTCAGGTCTTTTTAGCGGTTGACCAATTTCTTCAGAATGGCTTCCTGTTCCCCCATAAATTAATGGAAGTAAGTCAACATGATCTCTAATAATGAGGACACCTGTTCCTTGTGGTCCCATTAACCCTTTATGACCTGGAAAAGCTAGTAAGTCAATTTTCATTTCTTTCATATCGATTGGAAGTACACCTGCTGTCTGTGAAGCGTCTACCACAAACAATAGATTTCGTTCACTAGCAAGTTTTCCAAACTCACCTATTGGAAAAATGTTTCCAGTCACATTTGAGCCGTGACTAACAACTATTGCTTTTGTTCTATTATTAATCTCGTTTTCTAATAATTCTAACATTGTACTGCCATTTCCATCTGGCTGTATATAGGAAATAACAATTCCTTTCGTTTCTTTAAGCATTTCTAACGGACGTCGAACCGAGTTATGCTCAAAACTTGTTGAGATAACATGGTCCCCTTCTTCAAATGAAATGCCTTGGATGGCCTGATTTAACGCTTGTGTTGCATTTAAATAAAAACAGACATTCGCTGGATTTCTCTCCCCAAACATAGCAGCGATTTTCTTTCGGGCGGTAAAAATAACATCATTGGCACGTACGGCTAATGAATGCCCTCCCCTTCCCGGATTGGCACCATATTCATTAATGGCTTCTAAAACAGCTTGCCCTACTTTATCGGGCTTTGGAAAAGATGAGGCTGCCTGATCAAAATAAATATAATTCATAATTTTCACCTACTTACTATATACTTTATTAAATCTGATGTTCACTTATATAAGTTTAGATAGTGTTTGTTTCTACCATCTATTACTTACCATATCGGTTTTAAAAAGACAAAGAAAAGCCATCAGTAGATGATGACTCTTTCCACTATCTATTATTCAGTTTCTCTATCTAATAAAACTAATATCCGCTCTAAATCGTCTTCTGAGAAAAAATCAATTTCTATTTTTCCTTTTCGCTTGCCTTTTTTTATTGTAACCGATGTACCAAAAAAGTTTCGAAGCGATTCCTCTTTTGACTTTAAGAATGGTGATTTTGTGTCTTTATCTTTCTTTGTTTCACGTGAAACATTTTCGTTAATTCTTTGGACAAGCTTTTCTAACTCACGTACACTTAACTTTTCCTGCAATACTTTTTCTAAAAGCCGTGATAGTGAGCTTTTATCTTTTAACCCTAGCAAGGCACGACCATGTCCCATTGACAGTTTTCCGTCTTGAATAAATTGTTGCACGACATTTGGCAGTTGCAGGAGTCGAAGATGATTGGCTACATGGGGACGGCTTTTACCTAATCGAATAGCTAGCTGCTCTTGTGTCACTTGCATATGCTGCATTAACTTTTCATAAGCAATCGCTTCTTCAATCGGATTTAAATCTTCCCGTTGTAAATTTTCAATAAGAGCTAACTCCATCATTTTCTCTTCTGATAAATCTCTTATAACAACTGGTACCGTTTCAAGCCCCGCTTCAATCGCTGCACGATATCGTCTTTCACCGACGACAATTTCATATCCTTTTATACTTTTTCTAGCAATTAGCGGTTGAAGAATTCCATGATTTTGGATAGATTCTTTTAATTCTTCAATTGACTTTTGTGAAAAGTTTTTACGTGGCTGATATGGATTCGGACGTAAATCTTTTACCTTTATTTCTTGCACCTTTTCTTCTTTTTCATTAGCTGCTTCGGGAAAAAAAGCTTGAAGCCCCTTACCTAACCCTTTGGCCATCAGCTACCACTTCCTTTGCTAATTCTAAATAGACTTCGGCACCTCTTGATTTCGGATCGTATATAATGATAGGTTGTCCATGACTAGGTGCCTCACCAAGCCGAACATTTCGCGGAATAATCGTTTGAAAAACTTTCTCACGGAAGTATTTTTTCACTTCATCAATGACTTGGATTCCAAGATTTGTTCTAGCGTCTAACATTGTTAATAAGACACCTTCTATTTCTAATTCTGTATTTAAATGTTTTTGGACCAGTCTTACTGTATTTAATAACTGACTTAACCCTTCTAGCGCATAGTACTCACATTGAACTGGAATTAGTACAGAGTCAGCTGCAGTTAATGCATTTATTGTTAATAAGCCTAGTGAAGGTGGACAATCAATAATCATATAATCATATTCTTCAGCTACTGAGTTTAAAGCTCGCTTTAAACGAACTTCTCTGGAGATAGTTGGAACCAACTCAATTTCTGCACCAGATAGCTGTATGGTTGAAGGAATAATATGTAGATTTTCTACATTCGTTACTTTTATTATTTCATTGGCAGGAACATCTTCAACTAAAATATCGTAAACACATTGATCAACATCGCCTTTTTCTACCCCGGCACCACTCGTAGCATTACCTTGAGGATCGATGTCTACAAGTAAAACTTTCTTCCCGATATATGCTAAGCATGCGCTTAAATTCACAGCTGTTGTCGTTTTTCCAACCCCACCTTTCTGGTTGGCCACCGCAATGATCTTCCCCATCCTGACACCTTCTTTCTTCTCTAAAACACCCTTCATTTTTTTATTTTATCATGAATTGTTTTTATTGTTTTCTTTTATTTAAAATTTTTACTTTTTTCCTTCAATTCTCCTATAACGAGCTGATGTTGACTTATCACAAGGAGGTGGGCGAAGTCTCGCAGTCGCTGGGTGCTGCTATGGACAAGAAAAGCAAAAGGCGTCCGCTTATTGGTGACAAAGGCTTGGGACTAGCAATAAGCGACCTGCTTTGGTCAATTTGGATGGAGCGAAGCGACTTCGAGCACATGACACCTGAAGCTAGACATCATTTAATCTAAAAAAATAACCTATCGTTTAGATAGATTATTTCTTAGGGATCCTTATCGTAAATTGGTAGAATTCATCATTTTCTTCTTCTGATGTATCAACGTCTAAACCTGTTTTCATAACCATATCGACAGACTGGCGAATCGTATTCATCGCAATTCGCATATCTTTCGAATACAATTTATGTTTCGGTTTTTTCTTTTTAGGAGTCTCGCTAGCTTCTAATTTCGCTTTTACCCGTTCTTCCGTCTGCTTTACATTTAAGCCTTTTTCAATAATCTCTTCTAAGATCTGTTCTTGCCACTCCGCATTTTTTAATGAGATTAAAGCTCTTGCATGACGCTCTGTTATATTTCTCTCTAAAATTGCATCTTGAACAGACTGCGGTAAATGAAGCAGTCGTAATTTATTTGCAATCGTAGATTGTCCTTTTCCTAATCTCTGTGCTAGGCTTTCTTGAGTTAATCCGTGTAACTCAAGCAACTTTGCATAGGCAATCGCTTCTTCAATAGCTGTTAAACCTTCACGTTGTAGGTTCTCAATCAATGCAACTGAAGCTGTTTGCGAATCATTAAATTCTTTAACAATAGCGGGAATCGTTTCCCATCCTAGACTCGTGACCGCTCTCCAACGTCGTTCTCCAGCAATTAACTCATATTGATCTTCTCTTTTTCTTACTACAATGGGTTGGATGACACCATGTGTTTTTATCGTTTGTGCTAATTCTTCAATTCTCTCATTATCAAAAACAGTACGTGGTTGGAACCGATTTGGAACAATTTCATGAATAGGAATTTGTTTTACTTCTTCTCTTTCCTCATTAGTTTCGCTTTCTTTTTTTTCACCTGTTTCCACTTCTTCTTCATTTCTCTCTCCGAAGCCGAATAGGCGTGAAAACGGCTGTTTCATCGCCTTACACCACCTTCTGAATAATACCGTCTATTATAGTATTTATTTCGATAAGATCATACAATATTCCTGCTTATATCTATAAGTCTTTTATATCTTGGTTTGAAGCTTCACGTCAAGTATTTCTTGCTAGATTAAGTGTTTCACGTGAAACACTTAATCTATGAGAATACGTAACAAGTAAACTGACTAAATATAATTATATGTAAAATATTCCCAACTATATTGAAGCCCATATTTTAATCATTAATTTATAAAGCAAACAAACACTGGATAGCTTTCGTTCAATATAATAACTTAACTTTTTTCTTTTCTACATTAATTATAACATCACTTTCAAAATCAGTTGGCATAAATCTTAAAAGAAAAGAGCTGTGTGTTATACCTTTTATTTCCACAACTCTCCCCTTCGGACTTGCTCATACTAGTGGTTGTTTATTAGGTGTACCTGGCTTTCTTGGATACTTATTCGGTGTTGTTTTTACTTTTTCTACTATTATAATATGACGTTCACTTTCTTCGATCGGCAGGAGGAATCGCTCATCTTTCACTAGCTTTCCGCCAAGTAATGAGATTGCTTTTTTTCCCTCTTGCAATTCCTCACTCGCCCCTGCGCCTTTCATCGCTATAAATGTTCCATTCACTTTAACTAATGGCATACAAAGTTCAGTAAGTACAGGCATTCTTGCTACTGCTCTCGCCATGACAATATCGTATTTTTCACGATGATCTTTATTTTTGCCAAACAGTTCAGCGCGGTCATGGAAAAAAGATACGTTATCTAAGTTCAGTGTTTCCGCTAAATGGTTTAAAAAACCGATTCGTTTATTTAGTGAATCAACGATGCTCACATGAAGATGCGGGAAGCAGATTTTTAATGGAATACTCGGAAATCCTGCCCCTGCTCCTACATCAATAATTTTAAATGGCTTCGAAAAATCAAAATAAAAAGCTGCGGAGATCGAGTCAAAAAAGTGCTTTAAGTACACTTCATTCTCTTCTGTTATTGCCGTCAAGTTCATTTTTTCATTCCACTCGACTAATGTGTGGAAATACCGATCAAATTGTTCAAGTTGTGTCGGCGAAAGAGAAATCCCTTTCTCTTCTAACATGTGCTGAAATTGTTCTTTACTCATAGGTCCTCCAAAATGCAATTAGGATGGTTTTACTTTTGCTAGCTTTCCTTGCTCTAAGTAAACAAGCAAGATGGAAATATCAGCTGGATTAACACCTGAAACACGTGAAGCTTGACCGACGGATAACGGACGAACTTGACTTAATTTTTGCTTCGCTTCTGTCGCTAACCCTGAAATGGCATGATAATCGAGATCTTCCGGAATTTTTTTATCTTCCATTTTCAATGCTCGCTCTACTTGCTGTAATTGTTTTTCAATATAACCTTCATATTTCACTTGAATTTCAACTTGTTCTGCAACATCGTCCGATATATCTTTATCTGCAGGAACCATCTTTTCAATTAGTGAATATTTAATTTCTGGTCTCTTTAATAAGTGTACTGCACGAACGGCCTCACTTAATGGAGAAGACTGTGCATCGGCCAACAATGCTTGAACATCCTCATTCGGCTTGATCATCACTTCTTCTAACCTTTGCTTTTCTTCTTCGATTAGTCGCTTTTTCTCTTTAAATCGTTCATATCGTTCTTCTGGTATTAAACCGATGTTATGCCCAATTTCTGTAAGCCTTAAATCAGCATTGTCATGACGCAGCAGTAAGCGGTGCTCTGCACGTGAAGTCAGTAAGCGGTAAGGCTCATTTGTACCTTTTGTTACTAAGTCATCAATTAACACACCAATATAAGCTTGCGAACGGTCAAGAATAAGTCCATCTTTTCCCTGGGAATATCTCGCTCCATTAATTCCTGCAATTAAACCTTGCCCTGCAGCCTCTTCATAACCAGATGTTCCATTGATTTGTCCTGCTGTAAATAGCCCTGAGATTTTTTTCGTTTCAAGTGTTGGCCATAATTGAGTCGGAACAATTGCATCATACTCAATTGCATATCCCGGGCGCATCATTCTCACGTTTTCTAGTCCAGGGATTGTCTTTAACATCTTTAATTGCACTTCTTCTGGCAAGCTCGTTGAAAATCCTTGAACATACACTTCTTTTGTATTTTTACCTTCAGGTTCTAAGAAGATTTGATGGCGCGGTTTATCATTAAATCGTACCACCTTATCCTCAATTGAAGGGCAATATCTCGGTCCTGTCCCCTCAATTACACCTGAGTACATAGGTGAACGATGTAAGTTATCATTAATAATATGATGTGTTTGTTCGCTCGTATACGTTAACCAACAAGGGAGTTGATCGGTAATGTATTTTGTTGTTTCATAAGAAAAAGCTCGTGGAACATCATCACCTGGTTGAATTTCTGTTTTGGAATAATCAATTGTACTGCTATTAACACGAGGCGGTGTTCCTGTTTTAAAACGAACCATATCAAACCCTAATTCTTGAAGGTGATACGAGAGCTTTACAGACGGCTGCATGTTGTTCGGACCACTTTCATAGGCTAAATCACCGAGAATGATTTTCCCTCTTAAATAGGTTCCCGTTGTAATAATGACTGCTTTTGAACGGTACTCTGCACCTGTATTTGTAATTACTCCTTTACATACTCCGTCTTCAACAATTAAACGGTCCACCATGCCTTGACGAAGTAATAAGTTTTCTTCTTCTTCAATTATATTTTTCATCTCATGCTGATACATAAACTTATCAGCTTGTGCTCGTAATGCGCGAACTGCAGGACCTTTACCTGTGTTCAGCATACGCATTTGAATATGGGTCTTATCAATGTTTCGACCCATTTCCCCGCCAAGGGCATCAATTTCTCTCACGACTATCCCTTTGGCTGGTCCTCCTACTGAAGGGTTACACGGCATATACGCAACTGCATCTAAATTTAAAGTTAATATTAACGTTTGGGCTCCCATTCGAGCGGCTGCAAGGCCTGCCTCACAGCCCGCATGACCTGCACCAATTACGATAACATCAAATTCACCACCTTGATACTGCATGTGGTTTTCAGCTCCTTTTACTTATTTACCTAGACAAAATTGAGAAAACAGTTGATCAATTAAGCTTTCATGTACACTATCGCCAATAATTTCACCTAGTAATTCCCATGTTCTAGTTATATCTATTTGTACCATATCCACCGGCATTCCATTTTCAACGGCATGTATCGCATCTTGAACCGATTTTTTAGCTTGGTTAAGAAGAGCAATGTGTCGGGAGTTTGAGACATAGGTTACATCTTCTCCTTCAATACCCGCAACAAAAAACAGCTCTTTAATTGCTTCCTCCAGTTCATCGACACCTTCGTCTCGCAGTAAGGATGTTGTTACAATGGATCGATCTTTTGCCAGTTCTTTTACCCGTTCTAGATCAATTTTCTGTTCTAAATCTGTTTTATTAACGATAATAATGGCGTCCATGTTTTCTATGGCTTCCATTAAAGCTTCATCTTCTTTTGTTAATTCTTCGCTATAATTCAAAACTAAAAGAATTAGTTGAGCAGCTTTTAATGCTTGTCGTGATCTCTCAACACCAATTTTTTCTACAATATCTTCAGTTTCACGTATTCCTGCCGTATCAATTAACCGTAAAGGAACACCTCTTACATTAACATATTCCTCAATCACATCTCTTGTCGTACCTGGAATATCAGTAACAATGGCTTTGTTTTCATGAACTAAGCTGTTTAATAATGAAGATTTCCCCACGTTTGGGCGTCCAATAATCGCGGTAGCTAAACCTTCTCTTAATATTTTCCCTTGTGCTGCTGTTTCTAATAACTTTTCTATTTCCCGGTACACAAATTGAGCTTTTTCGAGTAAGAGTTGATTTGTCATTTCTTCAGCATCATACTCTGGATAGTCAATATTTACTTCTACATGTGCTACCGTTTCTAATAGAGCTTGGCGTAATGTTTTAATTTTTTTTGAAAGTCGACCATCTAATTGACCTAGCGCGACATTCATAGCACGGTCGGTTTTGGCGCGAATTAAGTCAATAACACCTTCAGCTTGAGATAAATCTATTCTTCCATTTAAAAAAGCTCGCTTAGTAAATTCACCGGGTTCAGCTAGGCGTGCTCCTTCATTTAACACCAGTTGCAAAACTCGATTAACTGAAACTAAGCCGCCGTGGCAATTAATTTCTACAATGTTTTCACGGGTAAAGGTTCTAGGACCTCTTAATACAGAGACCATGACTTCCTCTACTTTATTTCCTGTTTGAGGATCAGTAATATATCCATATTGGATCGTATGGCTTTCCACTTCTCCTAATCGTTGTTTTCCTTTATATACCTTGTCCGCAATTTGTATCGCATCATCACCAGAAAGTCTTACGATGGCAATCGCTCCCTCTCCCATCGGTGTTGATATTGCAGCAATTGTATCGAACTCCATTGTGTCACCTCAATTCCTGACCTTTGTTTTTATGATAAAATAACTTCCATTATATTTTCGTTCCAATATACTTCCCTAAAAAAATAGAATACCACATATTCCCGTTCAAAAAAAGATATCAACAACCTCCGTAATATTTTAACCTATATTCTCAGAAGAAAAACTGTCCACATGTGGATAATTCATTTTCCGATCAAAAAAAAAAAAAAAAGCATTTTTTACTCCCTCTTGCTAAAATCAACATCACTATCCTATTTAAATCCTAAAGCGCTAAGAACACTCAGTGGTTTCAAACGTTTAGGCAGAGACATCTGTATACTTGCACTTCTTCTTATTTTCTAAAATATCCACTATTTGATGAATTCTTTTCTGACAACTCGTACTTTCTTAACGTAAAAAAAGAAGCTGTACACCTCAATTTTGAGATGCACAGCCACTTATAGATATTACCGTTGATCCTTATTTCGGGTTAATCACAATATATCGTTTCGGCTCTTGCCCTTCAGAGTATGTTGCGATCCCCTTACTATTTTGAAGTGCAGTGTGAATGATTTTACGTTCATGAGCTTGCATAGGCTCTAGCTTGACCGTTTTTCTCGTTTGGATTGCTTTTTTTGCTAGTCGTTCAGCTAACTCCTCCAACGACTGCTTTCTGCGTTCCCGGTAGTTTTCTGCATCTAAACGAATACGTAAAAAGCCATCTGAGTTGCGATTAGCCACTAAATTCACTAAGTACTGAAGCGAATCCAATGTTTGTCCTCTTCTTCCAATTAGAGTTCCTATATGCTCACCTTGTAAGTCAAAAATAGTTTCCCGATTATCCGTCTTTAAGACGATATTCACTTGGACATCCATTTTTTCGAATAAAACATTGAGAAAATCCATAGCTTCCTGTATGGAATCAGGTTTTAATTCAACTTCAACCACTGCAGGTTTTCCACCGAAAAGTCCGAAGAATCCTTTTTGAGGCTCATCTATCACTTGTACTTCTACTTTTTCTCTTGTGGTATTTAGTTCCACTAACGCTTTTTCAATCGCTTCTTCAATCGTTTTTCCAGATGCAGTCACTTTTTTCACTTTTTCTTTCCTCCTGCACTTGCTGGCTCATCTTTTTTTCCTACATTAGGACCTGTAATAAAGTAGGTTTGTATAATCATAAATAAGTTACCTACTACCCAGTACAATGTTAAAGCTGCTGGGAAGAACATCGCAAAGACGAAAATCATGATCGGCATCATGTAAAGTAAGATTTTCATTTGCGGATTGTCCGTTACCATCATCATCTTTTGCTGGATAAAAGTCGTAATACCAGCAATCAACGGAAGTAAAATTGGATCAGGAACATCAAGATAGAACCACAAGAATTGCTGATGGCCAATTTCTTCAGTACGCATAATTGCATGATAAAATGCAAGTAATATTGGCATTTGAATAAATAAAGGTAAACATCCAGCTAAAGGATTAACTCCTTTTTCCTGGAACATTTTCATCGTTTCTTGTTGAAGCTTTTGTTGTGTTTTTTGATCTTTTGCACTATATTTTTCACGTAGTTTTTGCATTTCCGGCTGTATTGCTTGCATCGCCTTTGCACTCTTCGTTTGCTTGATCATTAATGGTAAAATTAATGTTCTTAGTAAAATAGTTACTATTATTATAGCCATACCAAAACTATCATTAAAAACGTCTGCAAAATAAATGATTAACCAAGATAATGGATATACAAGGTAGCGATCCCAAACACCAGTACTTTCAGCATTGATTGGTTCTTCTAGGTTAAAACACCCTGTAAGAAGTACAAGCATACTGATAAGCAACAAGGTTAAACCAAGCTTTCTTGACACCTATATTTCCTCCTTGTCATTCACCAAATCTACTTTTATTTTTACGGTTAGGTCCCGCCTGTTTTTCACTATGTAAACGATCTTTTATAAACACACCAGCTTTTTTAGAAACATGGATTAAACTTTTTTCCATCTCAGAAAAATCCATATCTGCTGTCGGCTTTCTCGCAATAACAACATAGTCTTTATCTTGCATCAACTGATCTTCATACTGATTGAACCATTCACGTATGACTCTTTTAATTCGATTACGCATAACGGCGTTGCCAACTCGTTTACTAACCGATAAGCCGATTCGAAAATGAGGTTGTCCTTCTTTATGAAGTGCATACAAGACAAATTGACGGTTAGCAACGGATTTTCCTTTTTTAAATACTATAGAGAACTCTTCATTTTTCTTAATCCGAAAAGCTTTCTTCATCCGTTACCCCCAACGATCCTAATTATAATTAAATATTCTACTACTTAATAGAGCAGCATCATCGCTACCTCTTTTTTAGTGAAAAAGACCACTGAAGATTCCAGTGGCCTATGCAGATAATACTTTTCTTCCTTTACGACGACGACGAGCTAAAACTTTACGACCGTTTGGTGTGCTCATACGTGCACGGAAGCCGTGAACTTTCTTACGCTTTCGGTTATTTGGTTGAAACGTTGGTTTTCCCATCTATAACACCTCCCTGAGGATATACTCAACATAGACATTCTTGTAAATTATAAGGAACGAACCGACCAATTGTCAAGTACACCTTTCGATTTGTCATGTTGTTAAATCTTTCATAATCACCAGCTTACTAATTTCTATAATAACCATCTCATTGGATCCATAGACAAAATCTCATATGTAATTACACTTTTCGACCTGTGGATAACATTTATCGACAGCATCTGACTTTTCCTCAATATTATTTACAACATATACACACCATCTTGTGTTGTGGACAAAAACTAAACACAAGGGCTAGTATTCTGTGGATAAATCAACAAAAGCGTTGCAACACCTATCATTTTTTGCTATTATATATTTGTTTTCACCCGTGGATAGATTCTTTTAACAGTAACTTTATCCACAACCTGTGAATAAACCTGTGGACAGTTATTAGAAGTTGTTTATAGTCTTGTCCACACGATGTTTATAATTTATATTACGACGCTTTTCTACTATATTATACATTTCTCCACACATTATGTGTATTGCATACTTATACATTTATAAAAAACTGCATTATACAATCGTTGTACAGAAAGGTAGAAGAAAGCTACTATCCTATAAAAACTTGGATATAAGCCAAGTTTTTATTTAATTATTTCTATGTACGGAAATTAATCCCTAAGAGAAAAGGAGGGAGCAATAATTGGAGAACATAAACGACTTATGGGACCGAGCTCTTGCTGCAATGGAAGTGAAAGTAAGTAAACCAAGCTTCGAAACATGGTTAAAAGCTACAAAAGCAAACAGTATTGAGAGTGATACGATTATTATTACTGCGCCTAATGAGTTTGCGAGAGATTGGTTAGAAAATCGTTATTCGAGTATTATTTCTGAGACGTTAGAAGATATTACTGGATCTAATTTAAATGTTAAATTTATTATTCCCAAAAACCAATTAGAGGATGACTTTTTAATTGAACAAGAAGTGAAGAAGTTACCGAAAGATCCGCTTCCAGCTAACGGTGACATCCCAAAAAGTATGTTAAATCCAAAATACACATTCGATACTTTTGTTATTGGATCTGGAAATCGTTTTGCTCATGCTGCATCACTAGCCGTTGCCGAAGCTCCAGCAAAAGCTTATAATCCTTTGTTTATTTATGGTGGAGTTGGACTTGGAAAAACACACTTAATGCATGCGATCGGTCACTATGTTATTGATCATAATCCGAATGCAAAAGTAGTTTATTTATCATCAGAGAAATTCACGAATGAGTTTATTAATGCAATCCGTGACAATAAAGCTGTCCATTTTCGTAATAAATACCGTAATGTTGACGTGCTCTTAATAGATGATATTCAGTTTTTAGCTGGAAAAGAACAAACACAAGAAGAATTTTTCCATACATTTAATGCTCTGCATGAGGAAAGCAAACAAATTGTCATTTCAAGTGACCGTCCACCTAAAGAAATTCCAACGTTAGAAGACCGGTTACGTTCTCGATTTGAGTGGGGATTGATCACTGATATTACTCCACCAGATTTAGAAACGAGAATCGCTATTTTAAGAAAGAAAGCAAAAGCTGAGAACTTAGATATCCCAAATGAAGTTATGTTATATATCGCAAACCAAATTGACACAAACATTCGTGAATTAGAAGGTGCTCTCATTCGCGTTGTTGCTTATTCGTCGCTCATTAATCAAGATATGAATGCAGACCTAGCAGCAGATGCACTTAAAGATATTATTCCTAATTCAAAACCGAAAGTGCTGACAATCGTTGATATTCAAAAAGCAGTTGGAGAACACTATAGTGTCAAATTAGATGATTTTAAAGCAAAAAAACGAACAAAATCTGTAGCATTTCCACGTCAAATTGCTATGTATTTATCTCGAGAAATGACAGATGCATCTTTACCTAAAATCGGAAGTGAATTTGGGGGCCGCGACCACACAACGGTCATTCACGCTCACGAAAAGATATCAAAATTGTTAACGACCGATCACGAGCTGCAACAAAAAGTTCAAGACATTGTCGAACAACTAAGAAATTAAATTTGTGATTTATGTGAATAACTCAACCTAGCCTATGCACACATTATCCACATGTGTATAGGCTTTATCTTTCGACTATTTTCGACTTATCCACAAATCCACAAGACCTATTACTATTACTATTACTTTTTTAAATAAAAAATAATTAATTAAAAGGTGATCAAACATGCAATTTGTAATTAATAGAGATCGTTTCGTACATAGTGTCCAGCATGTGTCAAAAGCTGTTTCTTCTCGAACGACGATTCCCATTCTTACTGGAATTAAGATTGTTGCAACAAAAGAAGGTGTAACATTAACAGGGAGCGATTCTGATATTTCAATTGAGAGCTTTATTCCTACAGAAGAAAATGACAAAGTTCTAGTAGAAGTTTTAGAAGAAGGAAGTATCGTACTTCAAGCGAAATACTTTGCGGAAATCGTAAAAAAACTACCTGAAGGTCAAATTGAAGTTTCCGTTCAAGATCAGTTTGCAACGACGATCCGTTCCGGTTCAGCCGTTTTTAATTTAAACGGACTTGATCCAGAAGAATACCCGCGCTTACCACAAGTCGAAGAACACCATGTTTTTCGTTTACCGCAAGACTTATTAAAAAACATAATTCGACAAACAGGATTCGCGGTGTCCACTCAGGAAACACGTCCAGTGTTGACAGGTGTAAACTTGACAGTGGAGAACGAAGAGTTAACCTGTACTGCAACAGATAGTCACCGATTAGCGATGAGAAAAGCTAAGATCGAAACGAATAATACTGAGCTGCATTTTGAAAATGTTGTGATTCCAGGAAAAAGCTTAAGTGAATTAAGTAAAGTTTTAGAGGAAACGGACCAACTGATTGATGTTGTTGTTACTGAAAGCCAAGTATTATTTCGTTTAAATAATTTATTGTTTTTCTCAAGATTGCTAGATGGCAAATATCCAGTAACTAAAAATATGATCCCGACACATTCAAAGACGGAATTTAAAATTAAAACCAAACCATTTTTACAAACATTGGAGAGAGCATTATTACTTTCAAGAGAAGGAAAAAATAATGTGATTAACTTAAAGACACTAGAAGAAGGTGAAATTGAAATTACTTCAATTACGCCTGAAATCGGAAAAGTTACTGAGAAAATTAAGAGTAGTGATTTAAGTGGTGAGGATCTAAGAATTTCTTTTAACGGTAAAAATGTCATTGATGCCCTGAAGGTTGTCGATAGCGATGAAATTCATATTGTATTTACTGGAGCCATGAGTCCTTTCGTTGTTCGACCAACAGAACATGATTTAGCACTTCATCTATTCTCTCCCGTTCGTACTTACTAATCATGTATAGCTGCAAGCCAATGGCCTGCAGCTTTTTAGAAACAAAAGGAAACGTTTAGAATAAAGGGATTTTACTAAGTTAGGGCACAGCTATTGGCGTTCTAGTAATAGTTTAGTACAATAGAGATAAGAACTTAATTATCGATGGAATAAAAAAGGTGAAACGGATGAATAACAGCAATTGCCGAAAAGATTGCTGTTTTATCTTTGTACTAGAAAGTGAGGGTTCTCTATGCCAGAAGAAGTAGTAATTAATTCTGAATATATTACTTTAGGTCAACTGCTTAAAGAAGTCGGGGTCATTGATACAGGTGGTATGGCCAAATGGTTTTTATCCGAGCATGAAGTTGTTGTAAATAATGAATTAGAAAACCGTCGCGGAAAAAAATTATATCCTAACGATGAAATTACCATTTCAACAGTAGGTACTTTTAAGATAGTGAACGGATCTTAAGGGGGATCACCCTTTGCACATTAAAGAACTTGAGGTAACTAATTACCGGAATTATGAAAAAGTAAACCTGACATTTGAAGATCAAGTAAACGTCATCCTTGGTGAAAATGCGCAGGGAAAAACGAATTTAATTGAAGCCATCTATGTACTTGCGATGGCCAAATCACATCGAACCGCTCGTGATAAAGAATTAATTCATTGGAATGAAGAATTCGCAAAAATAGATGGGAAGCTTCAAAGACGAAATGGTCCGCTATCGTTAGAAGTCATTATTTCCTCAAAAGGTAAAAAAGTAAAAATAAATAGTTTAGAACAACGAAAATTAAGTGAATACATTGGTGCAGCAAATGTAGTGATGTTTGCCCCGGAAGACTTAAATCTAGTAAAAGGTGCTCCTCAAGTGAGGAGACGTTTTATTGATATGGAAATAGGTCAAATTAATCCACTTTATCTTTTTCACTTAGGTAAATATCAAAAAATCCTTCAACAACGAAATCACCTCCTCAAAGAACTACAAAAGAATAAAGGCAATAAAGTGATGCTAGATGTGATTACTGCACAGCTCGTCGCGGAAGCCGTTAGGGTGATTGCAAAACGATTTGAGTTTATTGAGTTGCTTCAAAATTGGGCAGAAGCTATCCATAAAGAGATCAGTCGAGGAAAAGAGTTGTTAAAACTCCAATATAAACCATCTATTAACGTATCAGAAAAGATGGAATTGTCGAAAATAGAAGAGGAACTCTATAACGGATTTGAAAAAGTAAAGGAAAGAGAAATTCAAAGGGGAACAACCCTTGTTGGCCCGCATCGGGATGATATCGGATTTTTAGTAAATGACATGGATGTTCAAACATATGGTTCTCAAGGACAACAACGGACGACAGCTTTGTCAGTAAAGTTAGCAGAGATCGAACTGATTTATTCTAAAGTGGGTGAGTATCCTATTCTTCTATTAGATGATGTTCTTTCAGAATTAGATGATTACCGGCAATCGCATTTATTAAATACAATCCAAGGAAAAGTCCAAACATTTGTTACAACAACAAGTGTAGACGGAATTGATCATCAAACTTTAAAACAAGCGACAACGTACTTTGTTAATCAAGGTCAAGTCGAGAAAAAGAACTGAGGTGGTCTTTTGTTTATTCATTTAGGTGGAGATACGGTTATTCGCTCTAAAGATGTTGTAGCTATATTAAATAGTGATATGAAAGAGTCATCAGGAATAACAAAAGAGTTTATTAATGCCCATTTTAAAGCAAATTATGTTGTCCAGATTTCAGAAGAAATCATTAAGTCGATTGTCATTACGCATGAAAAGGTTTATTATTCTCCGATTTCATCTGTGACATTAAAACGAAGAGCTCATGTGGTGTCTGAGCTTGAAAGTTATACTGATTAGTTCTTTAAAAAGATAAGAAGTATAACATTGAGGGGGATTTGTAGCCCCTTTGCTGCTTGAACGGGCACTCACGCTTTTCTTGATTGACGACATAAAAATTGACAGTGGAGACCACTGATAGAAGTGAAGGTGAAGAGATTGACGATTGAACAACAACATTCATACGATGAAAGTCAAATACAGGTGTTAGAAGGTTTAGAAGCTGTTAGAAAACGTCCAGGGATGTATATTGGTTCTACCAGTGTACGAGGCTTACACCATTTAGTATGGGAAATCGTTGATAATAGTATTGATGAAGCAATGGCTGGCTATTGTGACACGATTTCAATCGCGATTGAAGACGACAATAGTATTACGGTCGTAGATAACGGGCGTGGTATTCCTGTTGGTATTCATGAGAAGATGGGTAGACCTGCAGTTGAAGTTATTATGACAGTACTTCATGCGGGCGGAAAGTTTGGGGGCGGTGGATACAAAGTATCTGGTGGATTACACGGTGTAGGTGCTTCGGTTGTAAATGCTCTTTCGTCATGGTTAGAGGTAACGGTTTCTCGAGATGGTAAAATACATCACCAACGATTTGAACGTGGTGTTCCACAAGGAGATCTCCAAGTAATTGGTGAGACAGAAAAACATGGAACAAAGGTTCATTTTAAGCCAGATATTGAAATTTTTAGAGAAACAACGGTTTATGAGTATGATACGTTAGCGACAAGAGTCCGAGAGTTAGCCTTTTTAAATCGTGGTTTAACGCTTGAAATTACAGACAATCGACCTGAAGGAAAGTCCGCAAAGTTCCACTATGAAGGTGGAATTGCTTCGTTTGTAGAACACCTTAATCGAACGAAAGAAACTCTTCATGGAGAACCGATTTTTATTGAAGGGGAAAAAGATGGACTAAATGTTGAGATTGCTGTTCAGTATAATGATGGTTATACAAGTAACATTTATTCTTTTGCTAATAACATTAGTACACATGAAGGTGGAACCCATGAATCTGGGTTTAAAACCGGACTTACGCGTGTAATTAATGACTATGCTAGAAAGCAAAATTTATTTAAAGAAAATGATCCGAACCTAACAGGTGAAGATGTACGTGAAGGATTAACTGCGATTATTTCAGTGAAAATCCCTGACCCACAATTTGAAGGGCAAACAAAGACGAAGCTAGGAAACAGTGAAGCTAGAACGATTACTGATTCATTATTTTCTGAGCACTTTGCTCGTTTCTTATCTGAAAACCCAACGGTAGCTAGGAAGATTGTTGAAAAAGGGTTAATGGCTTCAAGAGCACGTGAAGCAGCCAAAAAAGCTAGAGAGCTGACAAGAAGAAAGAGTGCGTTAGAGGTAAGTTCATTACCAGGTAAACTAGCTGACTGTTCCTCTAAAGATGCTACAATTAGTGAGATTTATATCGTTGAGGGTGATTCTGCGGGTGGATCAGCAAAGCAAGGTCGTGATCGTCACTTCCAGGCTATTTTACCATTACGCGGAAAAATTATTAATGTCGAAAAAGCCCGGCTGGATAAAATACTAGCAAATAATGAAATTCGTGCGATTATTACGGCTCTAGGCACAGGAATTGGTGATGATTTTAACATTGAAAAAGCACGTTACCATAAGATCATTATTATGACAGATGCCGATGTTGATGGTGCCCATATCCGTACCTTAATTTTAACGTTTTTCTATCGTTATATGCGTCCGATTATTGAAAAAGGCTATATCTATATTGCGCAACCACCGCTATACAAAGTACAACAAGGCCGCGATATACAATATGCGTACAATGATAAAGAATTAGATGCAATTCTAAGTGAAATCCCAGATAAAGCAAAACCTGGTATTCAGCGCTATAAAGGTTTAGGAGAAATGAATCCTGAACAATTGTGGGAAACAACGATGGATCCATCGACAAGGACTGTTTTGCAAGTAACATTAGAGGATGCAATGAAAGCCGATGAAGTGTTTGAAATCTTGATGGGAGACAAGGTAGAGCCACGACGAGATTTTATCCAAGAAAATGCTCAATATGTTAAGAATTTAGATATATAGTATTCAACCTTGCTCGCAACGGATATATTGGAGGTTTCTAAATGGAAGAACAAGACCGTTCAAGAGTTAAAGAAATAAATATTAGCCAAGAGATGAAATCATCTTTCTTAGATTACGCAATGAGTGTTATTGTCAGCCGTGCGTTACCTGATGTTCGGGATGGCTTAAAGCCTGTTCATAGACGAATTTTATATGCTATGAATGAGCTTGGCATGACATCTGATAAAGCCTATAAGAAATCAGCTCGTATCGTTGGTGAGGTTATTGGTAAGTACCACCCTCACGGCGACTCAGCGGTTTATGAAACGATGGTACGGATGGCGCAAAATTTTAGTTATCGCTATATGCTTATTGATGGTCATGGGAACTTTGGATCGGTTGATGGCGATGCAGCAGCAGCGATGCGTTATACAGAAGCAAGAATGTCGAAAATTTCGATGGAGCTTATCCGAGATATCAACAAGGATACAATTGATTACCAAGATAACTATGATGGTTCAGAAAGAGAACCGATTGTGTTACCATCGCGTTTTCCAAATCTTTTAGTCAATGGTACTTCAGGTATTGCTGTAGGAATGGCAACGAATATTCCACCTCATCAATTAGGTGAAGTAATTGATGGTGTGTTGGAGTTAAGCCATAATCCTGAAATTAGTGTTGCTGAATTAATGGATTTTATACCTGGTCCAGATTTCCCGACAGGAGCAGAAATTGTTGGGATTTCAGGAATTAGAAAGGCTTATCAAACGGGTAGAGGCTCTATCACACTAAGAGCTAAGTCTCATATTGAGGAAATGCAAAATGGTAAGCAGCGAATAATCGTAACAGAGATCCCGTACCAAGTGAATAAAGCAAAGCTGATTGAAAAGATTGCAGAACTTGTACGAGATAAAAAGATTGATGGCATTACTGATCTACGTGATGAGTCAGACCGTACAGGGATGCGAATTGTCATTGAAGTTCGTCGTGATGCGAATGCGAATGTGTTATTAAATAATTTGTTTAAGCAAACAGCACTTCAGACAAGTTATGGGATTAACTTATTAGCGCTAGTAGACGGGCAACCTAAAGTGTTAAACCTAAAAGAGTGCTTGTACCATTACTTAGAGCACCAAAAAGTGGTCATTCGCCGCCGCACAGCGTTTGAGTTAAGAAAAGCAGAAGCAAGAGCCCATATCCTTGAAGGACTGCGTATTGCTTTAGACCATATTGATGAAATTATTTCATTAATCCGTAGTTCACAAACGACTGAAATTGCAAGAAACGGATTAATGGAGCGATTTGAATTAAGTTACGAACAAGCTCAAGCGATCTTGGATATGCGATTACAACGTTTAACAGGATTAGAGCGAGATAAAATCGAAGCTGAATACGCTGAACTCGTTCAACGTATTGCAGAATTAAGAGCTATTTTAGCGGATGAAGAAAAAGTATTAGAAATTATCCGTGAAGAACTAAAAGAAGTTCGAGAAAAATTCAATGATGAGCGTCGTACGATTATTTCCATTGGGGAAGAATCATTTGAAGATGAAGATCTCATTCCTCGCCAAAATATCGTTATAACGTTGACTCATAATGGCTATATTAAACGTTTGCCGATTTCGACTTACCGCAGCCAAAAACGCGGCGGGAAAGGAATCCAAGGAATGGGCACCAATGATGATGACTTTGTTCAACATCTATTTACGACAAATTCACATCATACGATTCTCTTCTTTACAAATAAAGGGAAAGTTTATCGTCTAAAGGGGTATGAAATTCCTGAGCTGGGAAGAACGGCAAAAGGAATTCCAATTATCAATCTTTTACAAATTGAGAAAGAAGAGTACATTAGTACAGTCATTCCAATCGAAGAGTTTGATGATAAACATAATCTTTTCTTTATGACGAAAGAAGGAATATGTAAACGATCACCATTATCTTACTTTGCAAATATTCGCAGAGGCGGATTGTTTGCTATTAATTTACGTGAAGAAGATGAATTGCTAGGGGTACGCTTAACCGATGGAAATCAAGAGATTATCATTGGAACAAAGAGCGGTTTAGCTATTCGCTTCCACGAAGATGATGTTCGTTTAATGGGCCGAACAGCTACGGGTGTTAAAGGAATTACTTTATCTGATGATGATCGCGTAGTTGGAATGGATATTATAGAAGCCAACCATGACGTATTAATTGTTACCGAAAAAGGGTATGGTAAGCGAACGACGATCGATGATTACCGTATTCAACATCGTGGTGGTAAAGGTATTAAAACATGTAACATCACCGATAAAAATGGACCAGTTGTTTCATTAACCGTTGTTTCTAATGATCATGATCTTATGATTATTACAACAGCTGGCGTTATCATTCGCCTGCATGTAAGTGAAATATCACAAATGGGCAGAAATACACAAGGTGTAACCCTAATCCGCGTCGGTGACGATGGCGAAGTAGCAACGGTTGCTCGAGTAGATATTGATGATGAAGACATTGAAGAACGAGAAGACGACGGTGAAGGTGAAGAAGAGAACACTAACGCTGATACGGTTAGCAGCGAAGAACCTTCAGCAGTAGATCATGAATTAGAACCAGAAATAGAACCAGAAGTGGAAGAACGAGACGACACTAATGAATAATTAGAGTCCGAGATTACTTCTATTTAAGTTACAATATAGTAAAAGGGCCTTTCTTGTCGGAAGGTCCTTTTATTTTTTTTAGCAAGCATTATATTTGAAGATGTCGAGCGCCAGCACCCAGCAACTAGCGAAACTTCGCTGACCTCCTTTGCGTACTAGAGTTCATCGTTTTTCCTTTATTTCATATCGCGGGTTCGAGTCCGTACGTCATTGAACAGGCACTTGCGCCTTTCTTTAATGAGTATTACCAATACTATTGTAATTAGTTTCGTGGTATAAAAGGAGTGTATCGATGTACCAACTTATAGTTTTTAAGTCCTATAAAAACGGTCGTTTTTCAAAAAAAACCCTTTATTACCCTGATAAAAGTAACGTATAATAGAATTAACAGTATTGGGAAATAGAGGGGACACTATGAAGGTTAAGAGGAATCAATTAGAAGAAGGATGTATCATTGCCAGTGATCTATTTTTACAAACCAACCAACCATTTATGAAAAAAAATACGGTGCTGACCACTGAATTGCTAGCAATTATCAATCGATTTTTAGTTGATGTTGTGGATGTAGAGAATAAATTAGTAACTGGTGAGAGATTTACTCCAAAAGAAATAATAGAAGAAGATATTCAACCGGTACTTGAAAAAGAAGATACTTTTATAGACATGTATCTTTCAGCTGTACAAACGTATAAAAAATATTTTCAAGGTTGGCAATCAGGGTTAACTGTGGATATAGTACAGTTACGAAAAATGTATTTACCGTTATTAGAAAAGGCAATGGATCATCAGGGAGATATATTAAAACTTCACCATTATTCCACAAAAGAAAACTATCAATATCACCATGCTGTATTTGTTGGGATTTTTTCCGCGCTTATAGCAAAAAGCTTACAATTTTCAAGAGCTGAATGGATCCAAGTTGGATTAGCTGGACTAATGTCTGATGCTGGAATGTCCAAACTCCCTCAACAATTGATTACAAAAAATGGGCCTCTATTACAAGCTGAATATGAGGAAGTAAAAAAACACCCAATTAATAGTTATAAAATGCTTAAAGGATTAAAGGGAGTATCCGATGCTGTTTTATTAGCTGTACTTCAGCATCATGAACGAGAAGATGGTACAGGTTATCCAATGGCAGTTCAGGCTGAGAAAATACATGCTTTCAGTCAAATGGTGGCAGTAGCCGATGTGTATCATGCGATGGTGTCAGAAAGATATTACCGCACAAAACAATCACCTTTCAAAGTAATTGAAGAGTTAAATCAAGAGCAATTTGGAAGATTTCAACCTAGTGTCATTCAAGCATTAACAAAAGAATTATTAAAGTATTTAATTGGGACAAGTGCTCGACTTAATAATGGGGAAATAGGTGAGATCATTTTTATTGATCAACAGCAATTAACACGGCCAATGGTCAAGTTGAATAACTCAGAAGAAATTATAAATTTAAGTACACAGTCTTCTCTTTATATTGCAGATATACTCAATTAAAATCTTTTCAAAATAACTATTGCATTACAATAAATATATTGATATAATAAATCTTGTCGCTGAGGAAACACCGTAAAAACAGCACATGAAACAAAATAAAATATACTATTGACTTAATGAGTTATGTAGTGTAGAATTTATGAAGTTGTCATTAGTGACAGCAAAAAGTTCTTTGAAAACTGAACAAAAAGCCAAGCGAAATAAATGAGATACATGATATCTCGTCAATGTTTTAAAAACGTCACGTTTGTGACAATG
>NZ_JBYCKM010000029.1:0-44323 GCF_057473385.1 Alkalihalobacterium sp. TH-98
CTTCAGCGCCGATGGTAGTTGGGGGCTTCCCCCTGTGAGAGTAGGACGTCGCTAGGCATAAAGCACAATCCAAATGGGTTGTGCTTTTTTAGATTCATTTGTTTATCATTGTTATAAAATTTCTTTTCAAAGGGCTGAGTAGATACTCCTTTACGGATTAAGAGGACTCAGAAGCCCTTATTTGGGACCAAATGCCCTTTTGATTCATTTAGCGGACTCACAAGCCCCTATTGTATGAAAATTTCGTAATTTCACGTGATTTTATGTAAATAAGAGCCTCTCAGTCCTCGTAAGCCTTTAAAACGTTAGTTTTTATATATATAAGAGCCTCTCAGTCCGTGAAACAATAGACGAACATTATAATACACGAAACGTCATCAGAAGCAAAAGTACTTAGTTAAAACTGTCAGAAGTTCGAAGCGATGAATGCCCCCCTGTGAGAGGAAACCTTTCTTTTCGTAGAACAACATGAGGGGCAGCGAAGGTGAGGCTTCATGGATCACATCCCCGTAGTTAAAAAGGTTTGGAGGGATGTCGCTAGGCATGAAGCACAATCCAAATCGGTTGTGCTTTTAAGTATGTAAAACAAATGAGTCAGGTTTCACCGGATATCGGCAGCCGATTTAATAAACGGTTCGTTGACCCTTCCATGGCTTGTATCTCCACTAGGTACAGACAAATAAGGGATGTTACAATACATGTAACATCCCATTGTTAAGGGTCTCAGTAGGTATGAGCCAGTAATAGAATTAAGCTAATTTCTACGTTATATATACAAAATACAATATGTAGGAACATAGCATCTGTCTATTACGTTAGTGCTTCTAAAGATGCTCAAATATTATTGATATTGATTAGATGAATAGTGTGACTGTTGGCTTTGTGGTGAATAGTGTGATTGTTGAAGCTGAGGTGAGTGTGTTTGGCCTTGGCTTTGGTACGGCATAAATGTTTGTTGAGAAGATTGTTGTTGAACCATTTGGTGCATACGTTGATTTTCTTGGATTAATTGTTGGCAAAGTTGTTGTAGTTGCTGAACTTGTCTTGTTGCCATAGACTCGTGCTGGCTTAAATCTTGAATTTGGTTAGCGATTTTTCTTAATTCGGTAGCGTTTTGTTGCTCCATCTGCTGCATTTGTCCAAGTGTTTGTTGAATCTGGCTTCCGACTGGTTGTTGCGAGTTCATTTGAGTAAATTGTTGATACATAATAAAAACCTCCTAATAATAGTAATTTAAATTACAAAGATAAGTTTCGCAAAAGGAGGTTGATGTATGTAATTTTTTATTGAATTATTGATGAATATTTTAATTAGAAAAAGCCGACTTAATTTTCAATCCCAACCCATACTCGAAAAACTCCTGGCAATATAAAAAAAGGTGAGAGGTGAATTTTAAGTCAGCTATAACGTCCGGTTTGTTTTTATTATTCGTAACTCTTTTCTAGTTCATCTACAAGGGAGCCTACAAAAGCAACGGCCTTTCTAATTGGGTCTGGAGTGGACATGTCGACTCCAGCGTGCTTCAGTAAGTCTAGTGGCTTTTTCGTACCACCCATCTTCAATACTTCAATCCAGCGGTCAATAGCTGGTTGTCCTTCTTCTTCAATTAATTGTGCAACAGCTGTTGAAGCTGTTAGTCCAGCAGAATAGGTGTATGGATAAAGTCCCATGTAATAATGCGGTTGACGCATCCAAGTGAGGCTTGCTCCTTCATCCATTTCTACAGCATCTCCCCAGAAGTTAGAAAGAATTTCTCCTTTCGTTTTACTAAGAATATTTGCTGTGATCGGTTGTCCGGATTCAGCGATACGATAAATACGTCGTTGCAGCTCACCCTCCAATAAATGTGTAACGAAATTATGATAATACGTACCTAAGAACTGAAGGAGTACCCAACGTTTCATTCGTTTATCTTCTGTACTGGCTAATAGGTGCTTACCGAGAATTAATTCATTCATTGTTGAAGGTGCTTCAATAAAATATAGCGATGGGCGAGTGTTCGTTAAGCGTTGATTTTCACCAGCTAAATAGAAGTGTCCCGCATGTCCGAGTTCGTGTGCTAAAATAAACGCTCCGCGCATCGTGTCAGTCCACGTAATTAAAATATAAGGATGAACACCATAAGGGCTTGCACAAAAAGCACCCGTTGATTTTCCATAATTTTCAGCGTAATCAATCCAACCTTCGCTTAATCCTTTTTCCATAATTTCACTGTATTCAGGTCCAAGAATTTGTAAAGCTTCTTGAATTACTTTAGAAGCTTCGGCAATTGTTGTTGGTGGGTTAAAGTCCGGATCAAGTGGTGCTTTTAAATCACAAAACATCATGTTATCCAGCCCAAGAACTCGTTGTTTTAATTTGGCAAATCGACGCATATGGGGAGCCAACTCTTCTTGAATGATATCCAATTGATTGTTATACATTTTTTCTGTCACTTGTTGTGGCTGTAATAACATTTCAGTTACAGAATTGTAATTTCTTAAACGGGAGAGCGCTACTTGCTTTTTAATTTCTGTTGAATAGGTGGAAGCAAAAGTATTTTCGTATTGCTTTAATGTATTAGTAAATGATTGATAAGCATTTCTTCGGATGGTCGTATTAGCTGACAATTCATAACGATCTTCAAATGAAGCAAATGATAACGGAATGTCGTTACCGTTCTCATCTTTAAAAGAAGAAAAGACCATATCTGAAGATTTACTTAATTGATACGTTTTGTAAGGAGATGCTAGTACTTCACCAAGTGATGCTAAAGCCAACTCTGTATCCGGAGAAAGGGTGTGTGGCTTTTTTTCTAATCGCTCTTTTAGGTTTTTCTCAAAAGATTCGAGAGCAGGCTCATTTTCTATGTATTTTTCAATTGTTCCATCAGGAAGAGCGAGAATTTCTGTTTCTACAAATGAAAGTTCTGCTTCAACACTAGAAAGCATCGAAGCAACTCGAGCTGAGTTAGCTTGGCTTTCTGAATTAGAACCTTCCTCTGACAGACGTAGGTTTGCATAAGTTGCAACATACGTTAAACGCTTTTGAATATCCTCTAGAGCTGTTAGACAGTTGAGTAATTGTTTTGAACCTTCTGCAAGAGTTCCTTTGTACTGAGTGACTGTTTTTACATCTGACTGTACGTCTTGTAATTCTTTCTCCCAAGCATCACTCGTTTGAAACAAATCTTTTAAATCCCACTTTAAATGGTCAGGAACTTCAGCACGAGTCATTATTTTAGACAAATAGATCGTCTCCTCTCAATGAAAGAAAAATTTTATTTCGTAATACGAAATTATATTTATTATATATGAAAACTGAAATTTTCGCTATTAATAATAAGTATTTTTATAGATGATTCATCCCAAAAAATGACCTTTCTCTACGAATTTAGATAGTGAAAGTGAAAGAAGTAGTCGATCTTACGAGTAGGATATGTACATTCCGAGCGTAATCGCGAATCTTTTTTTTATTGTGAAAGTATTGCAGAAAAATAGAATGTTATTAGAAGTTTTGTCACCTTGAAGGAAAAAACATATAGGTATATCTAATAGTGATATTAAGAGCCATTATGACTGGAAAAATAGAAAGGAGAGATTTTGGATGGGAAACGTTATACAAAAGTACTCTACGAAAGAAGTATCGAGGTTATTAAAAATTCCTGTAGGTAATTTGAGAAAATGGGAACGGACATTTGAAGGAATGTTATATGTTCAAAGAACGAAAACGGGGGCTAGATTATATACTGACTATGAAATTGATACATTAAAGAAAATTAAATTATTAAAAGATAAAAATATAAAAGATGAGGATGTAAAGTATATACTTGAAACGAATATTCAAGTGGAATACAATGATGAGTCAGATGAAAAAGAAGAGAGTGAAGAGTATAACCAGTATGAAATGATGATTTCAATGCAACAAGAAACAGTAGAAAGTGTTGAGAAATTAACAAATTCAATTTTTTCTTTTAAGGATGAAGTGCTTCAAGAGACGAAAGAAGAAATTAAAAATGAAGTAAAAAAAGAAATTAATCTTGGTCATAATAAAACAACATCGCTCGTACAATCGTATTCTCAAATGTTGTTGGATACCTCGGATCAAACAAAGGATGAACTGCAAAGATTGAGACAAGAAATAGAACAGGAAAGTGAAGAAAAACTGTTTATCCATCAAAAATTAGAAGAACGAGAAGTTCATTTCCAAGAATTTGTCCAACACTTTAGAGAAACAGCTGCTTCAAAACAAGAACAATCCATTAAGACTAAGGTGTCAAAGTGGTTAAGTCAATTCACTAAAGAAAAGAAAGAAGATTCTATTAAACCACATTATTAATCTGTTGAAGGCTTGTAAAAATATATTCAATGTTATTAGATATTATGAATGAATCAGGTAGATTTTCGAAATCTATCTGATTTTTTTATTGCAATAAACCGAGATTAGATAGTTTAGAGATTTTAAAGTAGTATCAAAGAACTGATAATAATGTGGAACTATCACGAAGATATTACTTAATGTAGTAAAAAAGACACATTTATTCTTAAAACCTAATTGAATTCACCTATGTTAAATTTTAAAATTAACTAAAGAATGGCAATTATATTAAGGAAAACAAAGTTCTGGGGGAGTAAACATGAGTAAAACCATACAGATTTCAATTGATAAAGATTTAGAGGATCTAATTCCCGGATTTATGGAGAATAGAAAAAAAGATATAGAAACAATGAAATTCGCTTTATCACATGAGGATTTTGGGCAGGTTCGTATGATTGGTCATCGTATGAAAGGCTTTGGGGCAGGATATGGATTCGAATTTATTACAGAATTAGGAAAACATCTAGAAGAAGCAGCAAAAGAAGAAGATAAACTGAAAATTCAAGATGCTATTACTGCTTTAATCAATTACTTAGATCACATTGAAATATGTTTTGAATAATTGAGGTGCATCTGTCAACTCACACTGTTCCAGTAATTAAATAGCGAAATTAGGGATTAAACGTAAGTAAATATAGAAAAGCAAGTTTTTTGAATGTTCTTAACGAGTATTTTAGGGGGATTATCATGGGGAGAAAGATTTTAGTAGTGGATGACTGTATCGATAGTCGTAATCTACTAGGAAGGTTATTGAATAAAGCGGGATATAAGGATATTATAATGGCTGAGTCTGCTGACCAGACGTTTGAGATTCTAAAAAGGCAAGGAAATGAAATCGACTTAATTTTATTAGATGTGATTATGCCTGGAATGGACGGAATTGAGGTATGTATTCAAATAAAGGAACTTGAAGCTGTAAAAGATATCCCAATTATTATGGTAACAGGATTAAGTAATGTCAAAGTGCTTGAACAAGCATTTATTGCAGGAGCGAGTGATTATGTCAAAAAGCCTTTTCACTTTGTTGAGTTAAATGCTCGTATCGCTTCTGTACTTCGATTAAAGGATGAAATGGATAAACGAATCCAACGGGAAGCAGAACTCGTTATAGCTAATGAAAAATTACATCAATTAAATGAAGTACTTGAACAGTTATCCTCCTTGGACGGGCTAACGGGTATTCCAAATCGTCGAAGATTTAATAGTTATATTGAATTGGAATGGAAACGAGCGCAACGCCAAAAGTCAAATTTGTCTCTCATCCTTTTAGATATCGATAAGTTTAAATTATATAACGATACATACGGTCATCTAGAAGGCGATGAGTGTTTAAAGAAAGTAGCAAAGGTTCTTCAAAGTACGATTAATCGAGCGACGGATTTAGTAGCCCGTTACGGCGGTGAGGAATTTGCTGTCGTTTTACCTGATACAGATCTGGATGGGGCAATACACATTGCTGAATCGATGAGAAGAAATATTGAAAATAGTCAAATTCCGCATGCAAGCTCAACAGTAAGTAATGTAGTAACAATAAGTTTAGGTGTATCTTCTTTTCATGGCTGTGAAAGTATTCAATCCATTGAAACACTAATAGATATGGCAGATAAAGCTTTATACGAGGCAAAGAATTCAGGACGGAACCAAGTAGAGTGTTTTGATATATGTTTACTAGAAGAAGTATAACTAGTTTGCACGTCATAGAGTTCTGAGGAGATTTCCATGAAAATTACTAAGATTAAAGAGCTTCTAAGTCATCGCTTTACGATTTTAATTATTATAGTCAGTCTTATCGTTGTTACCATTTTGTTTTCAAGAATGGCGAATAACATACTTTATGAAAGGGCTGAAGAGAAGTTTTCTCATGACACTGAACAGATCATTGTTGAACTTAATAAATCGGTAAAAACGTATGTTGAAGTTTTAAATGCTTATCAAAGCTTTTTCACAGCAAGTGATCCCGTAACAATCGATTATATAAAATGGAAAAATTACGAGGAACAATTTCAACCTTTTCAAAATTATCCAGGCATTCATGTCATTTCATTTGCAAAGTATGTTCATGGTCAGCAATCTTTACTAGACTTTAAAGAAGGCTTACAAATAACCTATGAAGGTAAGTATAAGGTTTGGCCTGAAAGTAACGAAGATGAATATTTAATTAATCAATTTGTTTCACCATCAACACATATTGAAATCGGGGTAGGTTTTGACCATTTTACAGAGGGAAATCGCCGATTAGCGATGCAAAAGGCTAGAGAAACTGGAGAATATACTGCAACTTCGAAAATTACCCTTATCACTGACAAGGGAGACAGCGGTCCAGGCTACATTCTTTATGCACCGGTTTACTCTTATTGGGATGAAAATGTTGGTAGTTTAAATGGAGAGCACGAAAGTAACTGGTATGGTCATGTTTTAATAGCGTTATATTTAAAAGAAGTTGTTGAAGCCACTTTATCTAGTTACATCAATTCAGATCTTAATTTTAGAATATATGAACAATCTAATGTTTCTTCTATCAATGAATTAAAGCCGCAACAGTTAATATACGAATGGGTTAGTGCACCGCAAGACAGGATTTTTACGTCCAATTATGATTTTGTTCAAAGTGTTTCGTTTCCTTTTGTAGACCAAGAGTGGACGATCTATTTTGAAAGCTCACCGTATTTTTTTGCTGGCTTACAGCAAGAAATACCGAATATCATTTTAATTACTGGTCTTATTATAACACTTCTTGTATTTTTTGTTTTAAGGTCGCTTGCCCATATGAGACAGCATGCAGAAATGTTAGCTAATGACATAACTAAAGAGTTAAGCAAAGTAAACAATGTACGTCAAGCGATACTAGAAAGTACCAATAATTTAATTATTACAACGGATGAAGAGGGGATTATTCAAACCTTTAATAAAGCAGCTGAACAACAGCTGGGTTATAAGGCTCAGGAAGTAATCGGAAAGAAAACACCGTTTCTTTTTCATGATAAAAAAGATTTAGAACCATATATAACAAAGTATAATGTCAACGTAGAAGGTGCGATTCAATACTTTATTAGAGATTTACTTGACGGTGAGGAAGAGTACGTTGGGGAAGTACTTTACTATAGAAAAAATGGTTCCACTTTCCCAGTAGAAATTCATATTACGCGCTTAATTGATTATAACGGTCATATGATCGGTTTATTAGGAATTGGACAAGATATTAGTGAAGTGAAGAAAGCTCAACAAAAAGTAAAAGAAAAAGATCAATTACTTTCTAATATTATTGATACAATCCCTCATCCCATATTTGTGAAAAATTCGGCAGGAAAATATTTGTTAGTTAATCGAGCGACAACAGAGTTATTTAATACTTCAGATGAAGAGATAATTGGAAAGACATATTCTGACTTTTCGATTGCTGAAAAAGCTGAGGATGTAAGAACAATTGAAATGGAAGTATTAGAGTCAGGTAAAGCGGTATACGTGCAAGAGCAACCGATACGGCATCCAGTCACCGGGGAATTAAGATGGTATTATCAAGTGAAGCTTCCTTTACAAACGAGCGATGGTCAGCGGATTTTAGGCATAGCCATGGATATTACTGAACGAAAGTGGTTTGAAGAAGAGTTGAAAGGTCTCAGAGACCAAGCGCTTGTTGCTTCACAAGCAAAATCTGATTTTTTAGCAATGGTAAGTCATGAAATTAGGACGCCTATGAATGCTATTATTGGAATGTCAGATCTACTATTAGACACAGAGCTGAACATTGAACAACACCAATATGTTACAATCACTAAAAATTCAGCTGAAAATTTGCTCCGCATCATTAATGATGTTCTAGATTTATCAAAGGTGGAAGCAGGACATGTTTCCATTGTGGAGGAAGAGTTTGATTTAAAAAATTTGGTTGATGAAGTTATTCAAGTGTTCTCCTTTGAAGCTGATAAGAAAGGAATTCAATTAAGCTATCATTATGATCATAGCCTATCTGCAGTTGTAGTAACTGACCAAGCGCGTTTAAGACAGATCTTCACGAACTTAATCGGAAATGCAATCAAGTTTACTGAACATGGTCAAGTCTGTATAAAACTAAAGCAAAAAGATCTAATTGAAAAAAATACTTTTATTCTTGAATGTCAGGTCATTGATACCGGAATCGGGATTCCTAAAGATAAACTTTCAACGATATTCGATCAATTTACACAAGTCGATATTTCAACAACTCGCCGCTTCGGTGGAACAGGATTAGGACTTACGATCGTTCGCAGCTTCATTGAAAGAATGGGTGGAACGATACAGGTTAAGAGTGAGCTAGGAAAGGGTAGTACGTTCACTTTTACATTACAGTTAAAAAGAGGTCATTCAGAAAAACGTGATAAAGAAAAACAGTTAGGAGAAAAAGATAAAGACATCTCAATTGCCGGGAGACGAATCTTACTTGTGGAAGACTCTTATGATAATCAAGTCTTAATGAAAGCATTTCTAAAAAAAGAATTGATTACTTTAGATGTTGCTGAAAACGGTCTTGAAGCAATTCGGTTATTTAAGAAAACCTCATATGATTTTGTATTTATGGATATACAAATGCCAGTAATGGATGGATATGAAGCAACACGTTTGATGAGAGAATGGGAAGCGGAACATACTAAAAAACGAACCCCGATCGTCGCTTTAACCGCACATGCTCTTAACAAAGATAAACAAAAAAGTTATCAATCTGGATGTGATGGGTACTTGACGAAGCCAATTACGAAAAAACGCATAATTGAAACGATTGATTTTTATTGTGAAAAATTCAACCACCCTATACAGTAGAATTTTGTATGTTAATTAATAGGCTGACAGTTTTATAAACTCGTCAGCCTTTACCATAAAATCGTATAAAGCACATTAAGATTTTACAATTCGTAATAAATACTCGGAAAAGACTTCAGAAATCTCATCCTTTGTTTTCTCACCGTCTGGAGAATACCATTCTAAAACCCAGTTTAATGAACCTAATATGAGTAAACGTAATAGTTTTACATCCACAGAAGCAAATTCTCCTGTTTCAATTCCCTCTATTATAATTTGATCAAAATACTTCTCATAATCCGATCGTTGTTGTAAAACGTCTGCTAAATAGTCACCAGTAAACTTTTGTTCAGGCTTGTCCATTAAGCTGAACATCGGCTTTTCAGTCGTCGCTAATTGAATATGTGAAATGATGGCCAACTTTAATTTTTCAAGGGCAGAGTTCTCGCTCTTGATAATTTCCTCTATTTTTTCACTGCTTTTATCGATCATCATCTTATGGCACTGAAAATAAAGGTCCTCTTTATTTTTAAAGTAATAGTACATAGATCCTTTAGTCATTAAAAGTTTTGTTGCGATATCCTCCATCGTCGCACCGTGATAGCCTTTCTCGTTTAAAACCTCTGCCGCTGATCTTAATATTTCTTCTTTCTTTTTTTCAATTTTTTTCTTTCTTAACGACATGGCTCTCCCCTCCTTATCTCATAAAACACCTGAGTCAATAACAACCAATCTATAATATTCTATCATATGTACTAATAGCCATTATACAAATAATTCTTTATCTCCATTGAATATAACAATAGATTTGTACGAAATAAGAGAAGTGAGGCAGGTTTATTATGCTCATAAAATCGATTAATAAAAAGTTAATTTTAAACATATATTCAAAAAGTAAATAGTTGTAAAAATAACTGACTATTGTTATTATTAAGAAAATAATGTAAGCACTTACATAACCATATTATGTATATGTAGTAATTGCCGTTTTTTATGTGTTGAAAAAGAACAGAAATGAGGTGTATTTTTTGTCATTACCATTAGAAGATATTCGTGTTTTAGATTTAAGTCGTTTACTTCCTGGACCATTTTGCACACTTACTCTTGCAGATTTCGGTGCTGATGTAATAAAAGTAGAAGACCCTAATGTAGGGGATTATTCACGTTGGATGGAACCAACGGTGAACGGTCAAAGTCCAATGTTTCTTTCGTTAAATCGTAACAAAAGAAGCGTAACTCTAGACTTGAAATCTGAAAAAGGGAAAAAGCTATTTAAACTATTAGTAGAGACCGCAGATATATTAGTAGAGTCTTTTCGTCCGGGGGTTATGGATCGACTTGGTCTAGGGTACGAAGCGTTAAAAGAAATTAATCCCCAATTAATTTATTGTGCAATTACAGGGTATGGACAAACGGGTCCGTACTCACAATATCCAGGCCATGATATCAATTATTTAAGCTATGCGGGTGTGTTAGGGCAACAAGGCGAACAAGAGGGAAAGCCGGTTTCTTCGGCTGTGCAAATTGCTGATATTGGTGGTGGAGCCCAAATGGCGACAAATGGGATCCTGCTAGCACTACTTGAAAGGTCTAAATCGGGTCAAGGACAATTTGTCGATATTTCGATGTTAGATGGTTCACTTTCTTGGCTGCAGACATTGTTGCCTAATTACCTAGCAACAAAGGAGCATCCTGATAGAGGACATTCTGTTTTAAACGGAGGACGTGCATGTTACGAAGTATATGAAACGAAAGATAAGCGTTTTTTATCTGTTGGTGCCTTGGAGCCTAAGTTTTGGGTTGAGTTTTGTAAAACTATTGACAGAGAGGACCTAATTGCTCACTTGGAAGCCCCGTTACAACAACAGAATAGGATGAAGGTTGAAATACAATCTATCATTCAACAAAGAACGTTACAAGAGTGGGTAGATCTTTTTGAAGGGGTAGATGCATGTGTCGCTCCTATTCTTAACTTTGAAGAGGTTATTGAAAATCCTCAAGTCGTTCATCGTCAACTCATTAAGGACATATATGATCCGAATTTAGGAAAAGTGCAACAAATTGGAATACCTATTAATCTTTCAAATACGCCAGGGCAAATTCGCTTTCAAGCTCCAGCGCTTGGTCAACATAATCAGGATATATTAGCTGAATTAGGTTACTCGGCACAAGAAATCAAAGAACTAAAATTATAAGATATTTATATAAAAGGGGTGTGTATATTGAGAAGTTGGTTAATAAAAGAAAACGGTGAGCCTAGTGATGTACTACGCATAGAGGAAGTGTCAAAACCAACTATTGAAAGAAATCAAGTATTAATAGAAGTCGATGCTGTTGCCTTGAATTTTTTTGATATTTTACTATGTCAAGGAAAGTATCAAGAAAAGCCGTCATTTCCTTTCACAATAGGGGCTGAGTTATCTGGAAAAATTGTAGCTATTAACGAAGGAAGTAAGTTTGATGTTGGACAACGTGTCATAGCGCTGCCTAAACTTCCAGCCGGTGGCCTCACTGAATATGTTGCTGTCGATGAACGTTCCATCTACCCTATTCCGAAGTCAATGCCCTCAAATAAGGCAGCGTCGATGTTTATTACCTACCATACTTCTTATTACGCTCTACATCATCGTGCGAATATTCAAGCTGGAGAAGTCTTGTTAGTTCATGCAGGTGCAGGTGGAGTAGGGTCAGCAGCCATTCAGCTAGGTAAAGCTGCTGGTGCATATGTGATTGCAACCGCAGGTGGAACAGAGAAGACGAAAGTGTGTAGAAGTCTTGGTGCCGATGTCGTAATTGATTATTTAACGGAAGACTTTGTTCAAATCGTCAAAGAAAAGACAGACGGAAAAGGTGCTGACATCATTTATGACTCTGTCGGTGGCGATGTTTTTGACCGTTCTAGAAAATGTATTGCATTTGATGGAAGAATTTTAGTTATTGGTTTTGCTGGTGGAACGATTCCGAATGCACCAACAAATCATATGCTCGTAAAAAATTACTCTGTTGTCGGAGTTCATTGGGGACTGTTTGCTAAATTAAATCCTGAAGGGGTTCAACAAAATCATAGTGAACTAATGAAGCTATATGAAGAGGGTAAAATCGATCCATTAATTTATCGGGAGTTTGAGTTTGAAGAAGTTGTTGAAGCATTAAACTTGCTCGGTGAGCGTAAAACTTGGGGAAAATTAGTTGTTAAAGTGTGACTGAGAGGGTGTTGAATATGATTAAAAAAAATAATTCAGTAGAAACCACCACCCAAGAAATTGATTGGGAGAAAGTAGAGACCTATCTTCGTAGAGAAGTACCAAATTTGAGTGAAGAAAAAATGAAATCAAAAGCATTCTCAAATGGGTATTCAAACCTTACGTACCTTATCGAAATTGGAGGCTGGCAAGCTGTATTAAGGCGACCGCCATTTGGTCCTATTCCTCCAAAAGCTCACGACATGGAAAGGGAGTTTAAGATACTAGATAAAATGTATCCTGTTTTTTCTTTAGCGCCGAAACCATTATTGTTTTGTGAAAATCCTGATATTATGGAAAGACATTTTTATATTATGGAAAAGAAAAACGGTGTTGTTTTAGATCATGATCTACCTGAAGTCTATGAACGGTCAGAACGAACAGGACAGTTAGTTTCTGAAGCTTTTGTAGACACACTAGTCAAGTTACACGATATAGACCTTAAAGAAACAGGATTAGATACGATTGGACGCCCGGAAGGTTATCTTGAACGTCAAGTCCATGGATGGATTAAACGTTATCAGAATGCGAAAACCGATGAAATCCCTAATGTAGAACACGTTGAGAAATGGTTAATGGAAAATATCCCGACATCACCAGCTCCAACAATTGTTCACAATGATTTTAAATTAAATAATATGATGTATAGTAGAACCGATCCCGGAAAAGTAGTCGGTGTGTTTGATTGGGAAATGTGTACCATCGGTGATCCTCTAACTGATTTAGGTTCGGCGGTAGCCTACTGGACAGCACAAGGAGAGTCATATTCAGGTTTGCCTTCAGTGACAAGTGAACCAGGTTTCTATTCACGTAAAGAGCTGCTAGACAACTACGCCGCAAAGAGTGGGAGAGATTTAGATAATTTTGATTACTATCTAACGTTTGCTTTTTATAAGATTGCTGTTATCTTACAACAAATTTATTATCGCTGGAAAATTGGGAAGGCAAATGATGCAAGATTTGAAACGTTAATAATTGGAGTTCGTCACTTAATTGAAAAGGCATCGCTTGCACAAAGGCAGGAATTTTTAAAATAATGGTGTATGATTTCCATAGAGCATATGGAGATACTCTCTCTTAAATCTTATAACCGATCGAAGAATTAACATCGGGTCTTATAAAGTTCTCACGTGTTCTAATTAAGCACAAAGAAAGTGCTCCTCCTGTTATGGTGGAGCCTTTTAATTTACATAAAGCTATATTTTCCCAATCTCAATTAGGGGGATAACCGTTAGGAAGTGTTTAAACTGATGAATTGTTGATTAAGCACTGACCCTCATCAATATCCTGTTGTTGTTTAAAATACCACCTATAAAATAAATTGGTTATAAAATAAGAAATCCAAATCGTAATAAAGCTCCAATACCAAGTCCATCTTTTGTATTCTATTAGCTTAGTGTACTTAACAGCTATTGTTTCAAAAAAAGTAATAATCGACGTAAAAAATAGATAGTGAATATTTTTCATAAGAAGGCTTCGCTTTGCAGGATAAAAAAGGATAAAGAATACAGCAAATGCAGGGAAAATTAAATATTCAAATATAAAGCTTGATTTATTAGACCGGCTAAAGTAATAACGAAATGGATATCTTATAAGCCCCTTTTCCACGACGATTAAACCGAAAAACCATGTGAGGACTTGATGAAAAAGAAACGGAATAAGTGCTTGACGTATCTTATCTTTCGGGATTAGGAGAATTAACAATAAAATTGTCAAAATGGTTGAAGATAAAGAGATACTTTTTTCCACTGTATATTTAGCCATTTTGCTTAACCCCATCCTTGGAACGTGATATTATTTCGGATTAGTAAAATTTTAGAAATGTGATTTCATAAGAATTCACAGAATTAAGAGTGTCAATTTAAGAGCGCTAGTATAATTTAACCCTAGTATTGCACAGTTCATTACTAATTATTTGCGAATGCAAATAAAAAAACGTCGAGCAACGAAAAGTCTTAGTTGCCGACGGTTATTTTATATCTTCTAATAAAGATTTTGTTGATTTTATTACCCACTCGGTATAAGGCGAGCCGATTAATTCTGAGCTTAATTGCGAGGCTACCTTAATAAATATAGCAAGATCCTGTTGAGGAATTTTTTCTATTGTTTTTAGAATTTGTAAGTCGGATTGAAGAATATGTTCCTCGATAAAATTGCGTACGATTTGTCTGCCAGCTTCTGTGAGTGTTAATAACTTCATTCGTGAGTCTTTTTCAATCTCGATTTCGATTAAACCTTCCTCTTTCAATTTTGTTACTTGTCGAAATGCATTAGAAAAATTAGTTTGTGCTATGTAGTTAAGGTCAGTCATCGTCATTTTTTTTTCGAAATATAAGATCCAAAGCGTGCGGAAACTTGGTAGAGTTATTTCGTGCTTTTTTAAGCTCTGAGCTAAATCATTTTCAATAAACGAATTTAATCCTCTCGTATAAGCATAAACTTCATAACTTTTTGCAAGTTGTTCTTTGCTCATAGCAACCCCCTGTTAAGTTGTACTGTTTATTATTAAAACTTTATACAAGGCTATTTGTATATATTTCCATTTTATAGCAATTGTATTTTATATTATTACCAGCTAAGGGGTCTTTAAACAATGGATTTTAATAAAAAGCCTTTAATGTTCACAATGAATATTAAAGGCTTTTTTAAAATATGTTTTATTTGTTTGTATTTTCGAATTCATCCTTAATAGTACTTAATAATTCTGGTTTTGACATTATGTCATAAGCTGTATTTGCCATACATTTAGCTGCCAGAATTAGTCCTTCAAAGCCTTGATCACTCATTGCAGCCTCACGAAATTCGTGGGTATGACAAGCATACGGTTCATTACAAATTTTAATATATGGGTGAATAGAAGGGACAACATGACTTACATTCCCCATATCTAGTGAACCTCCTGAGCCTTTTTCATGAATGCTTGCTTCGTTTATGCCTAGTTGAACAAGGTTATCTGTAAAAGTTGTGGATAGCGCTTCATTCGTTCTCATATCGTCATATGAAAATTCATAGAAAGAAGTATCGAGTTTGGCACCTGTGGCGAGTGCAGCTGCTTGGGCACAAGCTTTTACTTTTTCAACTACTTCATTCAAGTAACTACGATTAGCAGCCCGTACATAAAACTGTGCAATGGCATGGTCAGGTACGATATTTGCTGCTTTCCCACCTTCAGGAATAATGCCATGAATTCGAACATCTGAAGTTACGTGCTGTCTAAGTGCATTAATTGAATTGAAAGTTTGAATGACTGCGTCTAAAGCATTGATTCCTTCATGTGGAGAGGCTGCGGCATGAGCTGCTTTGCCAAAAAATTCAAACTGAATAGCATCCATGGCTAACGACGAACCACTCTTTTCGTGTCGATGGTATGGGTGAACCATCATCGCGACGTCGAGATGATTAAAAATCCCTTGATCTGCCATTGTTACTTTCCCGCCACGTGTTTCCTCAGCTGGTGTTCCATACACGTATATTTTTCCACCACAACTTTTTAATACTTTACTTAAGCCAATCCCTGCCGCAATTGCCATCGTCCCAATTAGATTGTGGCCGCAAGCATGACCAAGTTCAGGAAGTGCGTCATACTCTGCCATAAACCCTATCGTAGGGCCAGGCATTCCACTGTCGTAAACAGCTTCAAATGCAGTTGGAAGTCCAGCCGTACCCATTTGGACTTGAAAGTCGTGTTTTTGAAGTTCCTCAGATAATCGTTTTGATGCTTTAAATTCTTCATGACCTAACTCAGGGTTCTCTCCAATAAATTGACTTATCTTATAAAAAGACTCTCGTAGTTGTTCAATTTCTTGATTGATGTTATTTTTCATTTGGAATCCTCCATTAAATCCTATTGTGCACAGCTATTGTAACATGATTGTTATTCTCCTAGTTTAATATAAATATTTCGTTTTGCGAAGTAAATGTATTTGTGAGAAAATAAAGAAAAGTCAATAGGAGGAGATTATAATAATGTTCAAAGAAGTATTTTTTAAAGAACTGAAAGAACTGGCCTCAATACAAGGAGGGCCAGGGAATGAACAAAAAGTGGTTAAGCAGCTAGTGGAGTGGTTCAAGCCTTACAGTGATAAAGTTGAAGTAGATCATATGGGCAACATATTTGCTTATAAATATGGAAAGCAACCAGGTCGAACCATCATGGTATCCGCTCATTCTGATGAAATCGGTTGTGTTGTCCGGGATATTGATGAGCGAGGTTTCCTGCGAGTAGAACGAACGGGAGGAATGCTAGAAGCTTTAATGATCGGTCGTAAAGTCCAAGTAAACGATCATTTTGGTGTGATCGGGGTAAAGGCTGGTCATTTACAGACACCTGAAGAGCGAAAAAAAGTACCTTCGATTTATGATTTGTATGTAGACATTGGAGCAACCTCCAAACAACAAGTGAGAGAGATGGGCATTCAAGTTGGGGATCCAATTACATACATTAGTGATTTAGACCGTTTTTCGGATGGAGATTTAATTTGTGGAAAAGCGATCGATAATCGAAGTTGCTGTGTGTTATTGCTAGAACTGTTTAAAACTTTAGAACAAGATGATTTTAACGGGACACTAGTCGGTATGATTGCAGTGCAAGAGGAAGTAGGATTAAGAGGTGCGAAAGTGGCTACGTATAAAATTAACCCGGATTATGCATTTGTTTTAGATACCATTCCTTGTGCAGATACGCCAGATAGTCTTGGAAGCGGTTATCCAATAGGTATTGGACAAGGGCCAGTCATACCGGCCTTAGCTGGTGGTGGAGTCAGAGGAAATATGATGTCAAGACAGATGAAACAAATGATCATCAAATTTGCAGATGAGCTTGATATCCCTTATCAGCTAGCTGTAATGTCTGGAGCGACAACCGATCTTGCTGCTGTTCATTTAGAACGAGAAGGAATATTAGGCGGGGCAATTACCTTTGCACGCCGTTACTCCCACTCACCAGTCGAAGTCGCTAATTTAAATGACTTTGAGCAAGGCTTTGTCCTTCTCAAAGAAATCATCCGAAACCAAGATCAGTGGGGGAGCATGGAGTTTCTCTAATCATAGAGACAAGAAAGAGAAAGAGGGTGCCAGGCACCTTTAGTGCGGTAAATGGATAAAGGTGCCTGGCACCACGAAAGGATTGTGTGGGTAATGCAAATAGTTGAACGTGATGGACATATAGTCTATCCAGTTGTAGTACCAGCTGGTTATGGTTTAGAGACATGTAATTTTTATCTTCTTAAGCAAGGTGAAAGGCTGACACTCATTGATGCAGGAATGCCCGACAAAAGCAGTTGGGAAGGATTGATGGAAGTGTTAGAAAAGAACAACTTTCACTTGCATGACATAACTGAAATCTTGCTAACACATCATCATATTGATCATGTTGGATTAGTAAATCAAATTACAGAAAAGCATTCGGTGCCTGTCTATGCGCACCCCTTATCGATTCCGAGATTGAAAAGGGATAATGAGTTTCTTAAAATGAGAGTCGATTTTTTTGAACAGTTATATCGTGAAATGGATTGCGGTAACCAAGGTGAAAAACAAGTTCAATATTTAAAAGCTTCACTTGAAAAGAATGATAATCAAAAGCTAGCAGCAGACATTACACCTATTGAGGGAGAAATGAGACTGTTTGACTTCTCTATCATCGAAGTGCCTGGTCATGCACCAGATCAAATAGCCTTTGTAGATGAAGTTAGAAAATGGTGTTTTGCTGGTGACCAACTAATCAAACACATATCAAGTAATGCAATAGTAGAACCTGACTTAGAGGGAAACCGAATTCAGTCCCTAATCGATTACAAAAAGTCTTTAACAGCCTTCAAAGACCTAAATGTTGATCTAGTCTTTTCTGGTCACGGTGAACTTATCGACAATTCAAAGCAACTAATTGAAGCTAGATTAGAAAAAATGGCGAAAAAATCCCAAAGAATAAAGGAATTAATTAAAGCAGGAATATCAACTGGTAGTGAACTGGCACAACACCTGTACGATCGCCATTATGAAAAGCAGTTCCCGCTAGTCATGTCAGAAATCACCGGCCATTTGGATGCATTAGAGGCAGAAGGCCAAATTGAAAAAAGGATGAAAAGTGGAGTAGGGTATTATTATGCCATATAGGAGTATTGTTTTGTTAAACGGTTATAATCTAAGCTCACATCTTCGGTGATTTATACGAACTAGATAATTAAAAAAAGCTGAAAATCTTGACCTTCTTGGACCTCAATCCATGAAGGTTTTTTCATGTAAAATCCTCTTGCAAAAGGGGAGGATATCAGCCCCAGGCTTGATGATAGTTTATTAAAATAGCGTAAAATTTGTTTTATCAGGTAACATTCACAAATAGAATAGGATGGGAAAGGGTGAGGTGAATGACAATAAATCGATCTGAATATGCAATTGAAGCAACAGGTTTAGTCAAGGTATTTGGTAAAAATCGAGCGGTTGATGGGGTGAATTTGAAGGTGCCTAAAGGTACGGTATATGGGATTTTAGGTCCAAATGGGGCAGGGAAGACAACGACCATTCGGATGCTTGCTACGTTATTAAAACCGGACGGCGGCGCGGCAACCATTTTAGGGCATGATCTATCGAATGAAGCGAATGAAGTTCGTCGCAAAGTCAGCTTAACCGGACAGTTTGCTTCTATTGACGAAGACTTATCAGGAATGGAAAACCTCGTGATGATCGCACGGCTTATGGGTTACTCAAGAAAAGGAGCAAAAGAAAGAGCGATTGAATTATTACGTGCTTTTGGATTGGAGGAAGCAGCAAAGCGCCAAGTTAAAAAGTATTCTGGAGGAATGCGCCGCCGTATTGATATTGCAGCAAGCATTGTTGTAACACCAGAACTTTTATTCTTAGATGAACCAACAACAGGACTTGACCCACGCAGTCGTAATCAAGTTTGGGATATCGTACGTGTTTTGGTGAGTACTGGAACAACGGTATTATTGACGACACAATACCTTGATGAAGCGGATCAATTGGCTGATCGAATTGCAGTCATTGATCGTGGGAAAGTAATCGCTGAGGGTACGAGTGGTGAACTAAAAGCATCAGTTGGTTCAGGAACATTGCATGTTAGAGTCCTAGATCCAGAATTGAGACCTCAAGCTGAAAAAATTCTTACCAATATATTAGATGCGTCAATTCAACTTGCTTCAGATCCAGCAGCGCTGTCAGCTCGTGTTTCTGATACAGAGCGGGTAGCTTATGCACTTGGTGAACTTTCAAAGGCAAATATTGCTTTTGCAGATTTTTCGCTAGGTCAACCAAGCCTTGATGAAGTGTTTTTGACATTAACCGGAAGGCTAGCTGAAGGTAACACTACTAAAGAGGAGGCCCGGTAATGAATACAACAAGTACTCCTCCTAAGCCGGAAGTTGATGACGCTTTACGTAAGGCATTGGCTCCTGGAAATCGTCCTGAAAAAGCAAGTGGCTTAACATCTTCAATCGTTTTCGGCTGGAGAGCGATATTAAAAATTAAATACGTACCTGAGCAGTTACTAGATGTAACGATGTTCCCCATTATGTTTACGCTTATGTTTACGTATCTGTTTGGTGGTGCGATTGCTGGTTCTACGAGTGAATATTTGCAGTTTTTATTACCAGGAATATTAGTGCAAACAGTCGTCTTTACATCTATTTATACAGGTACGGCATTAAATACTGACATTTCTAAGGGGATTTTTGACCGATTTCGTTCATTACCAATATGGGGGCCGTCTCCTCTTGTTGGAGCTTTATTAGCAGACACCATTCGATATTCAATTGCTTCCTCTATTGTCATAGTCCTTGGCTTAATTTTAGGGTTTCGCCCAGAAGGTGGAGCAATAGGTGTTTTATTAGGTGTGATGCTGTTACTCGTTTTTGCTTTTAGTTTGTCATGGATCTTCACGACACTAGGGTTAGTTATGCGAACCCCTAATGCGGTTATGGGAGTCAGCATGGTCGTGCTTTTTCCACTGACATTTGCTAGCAACGTTTTTGTCGATCCTCAAACGATGCCGTCTTGGCTTCAGGCATTTGTTGAAGTAAATCCAATTACATTACTAGTAACGGCAGTGCGTGGTTTGATGCAAGGAACGGTAACGTTTAATCAAATAGCTACTGTGTTAATTGCGTCATTTGTTATCGTCGTCATTTTTGCACCGCTTACGATATATTTGTATCGCAATAGGAAGTAATTTTTTTATAAACTAAAGTACAAAGTTCTTTAGTTTTAAAAATTCTGAAAACTGATTGACTTTCTTGTTAACTACTCTTATAATTTGAATTAACTTCCAAACTACTTACCTTTGTTAGATCAGCTCTTTCAAAATCGTAAGTACTAATAAGTGATCATATTATAATACTTATACAATAGCTGAGAATTTACTATGACTCTATTAACGTAGAGCAGTGAGGTAATAATAGCCAGCTGTATTATGTTTATTCATAATGCAGTTGGCTATTTTTGTTTTAATGACTCTTTACGATTAATTACCTAAGAATGAAAGAAGAGGAGGGAGTGTTAGATGGGTGCACCTGAACGGAATTAAAGTTTTAGATTTAACGAGAGTGTTAGCCGGCCCCTATTCTACGATGATTTTAGGTGATTTAGGGGCGGAAATTATAAAGGTAGAAGCGCCTGGTGGAAGTGATGCTACTAGGTATTGGGGCCCACCCTTCAAAGGTACAGAAAGTGCGTACTATTTATGTGCCAACCGAAATAAACGCGCCATTACATTAAATTTAAAATTGGAAGAGGGAAGGGAAGTTTTAAAGAAGCTTATTAAACGATCTGATGTCATTGTTGAAAATTTTAAAAGCGGTACGATGGAAAAATGGGGTCTTGGTTATGATGAGATGAAAACCATTAACAAAGAGATTATTCATTGTTCTATTACAGGTTTCGGACAAGAAGGACCCTACAAAAACCTACCTGGCTATGATTTTATTATTCAAGCAATGTCCGGATTAATGAGTATAACCGGAAGTGACCAATCAGGTCCTATGAAGGTAGGTGTTGCAATATCCGATATTATTACCGGTCTTTATGCAAATATTGGTGTTTTAGCTGCACTACAAGAAAGAACTCGATTAGGAGAAGGACAAAGTATTGATATTTCCTTATTTGACTCTCAAATTAGTGCATTGGCGAATGTAGCAAGTAATTATTTGATTTCGCGTAACATTCCAGGGCTATTAAGAAATCAACATCCAAATATTGTCCCGTACCAGCCATTCCCGACACTGGACGGGGAGATGGTCGTTGCGGTTGGGAATGATGGGCAATTTAAGAAATTGTGTACATTGCTTGAATTAGAAACCCTATCAACAGACGACAAGTTTACGACGAACTCAAAACGATTAGAAAATCGGGAGGAGTTAGTAAAAATACTTACTAAAAAAATGAAAACTAGGACATCAAAGGAGTGGTTACTATTACTTAATGAGTATGGAATCCCTGCTGGACTATTCAAAATATGGAGCAAGTTTTCAATGATCCACAAGTAAGGGAAAGAAATATGATCGTTGAGATGAAACATCCAACTGCAGGGAACGTTCACTTAGTGGGCAGCCCGCTAAAGCTTTCACGTACACCTGTAGAAATTCATTCACATCCACCAGTTGTAGGAGAACATACTGATGAAGTTTTAGTAGAATTAGGGTATTCAACTGACAGGATACTAGCTTTAAAGGAAAATAATTTGATTTAGGGGGAAATATTAATGATGAATTTTTCGTTTTCAGAAGAGCAAATAATGTTAAGGAGGATGGTTCGTAGTTTTGTTGATAAAGAAATAAACCCATATATTCAAGAGTGGGATGAACAACAATACTTTGAAAGAAGTATCATGGGGCGTTTAGCTGATTTAGACTTAATGGGTGTTTGTATTCCCGAAGAGTACGGTGGCAGTGGAATGGACTATAATTCTTTGGCAATTGTATGTGAGGAGCTAGAAAGAGGCGATACTGCATTTCGTACAGCAGTATCTGTCCATACAGGATTAAATAGTATGACCCTTTTGCAATGGGGCTCAGAAGAACAAAAACAAAAATACTTAGTTCCACAAGCTAAAGGATTGAAAGTAGGAGCATTTGGATTAACAGAACCAAATGCAGGTTCAGATGTAGCAGCCCTTCAAACGACAGCAGTGAAAGATGGAGACGATTATATTTTAAACGGATCGAAGACCTGGATATCTTTATGTGATGTTGCTGACAACTTCCTCGTATTTGCCTATACAGATAAGTCGAAAAAACATAAAGGAATTTCTGCTTTTATTGTAGAACGAGATATGCCGGGCTTTTCATCGAAAGCGATTAAAGGAAAATTAGGTATACGTGCTGGGAATACTGGAGAGATCTATCTTGATAATGTAAGAGTACCTAAAGAAAACTTAGTAGGTCAGGAAGGAGAAGGCTTTAAGATTGCAATGTCAGCTTTAGATAATGGGCGTTTTACTGTTGCAGCTGGTGCTTGTGGAACCATTATGGCGTGTCTTGAGGAAAGTGTAAAATACTGCCATGAACGCAGTACATTTGGTAAAGAGATTGGAAAACATCAATTAGTTCAACAAATGATTGCAAAGATGGAAGCAGGCCTTCAAATGTCTAGACTTTTAGTGTATCGTGCAGGCTATTTGAAAAACGAAGGCATTAGAAATACGCGAGAAACGTCATTAGCAAAATGGCAGTCATGTGATTTCGCTTTAGAAGCGGCAAATGATGCAGTGCAAATTCATGGAGCTTATGGTTTTTCAAATGAATATCCAGTAGAGCGCTTTTTACGGAATGCAAAAGCACCTGTGATTTATGAAGGTACAAGAGAAATTCATACGATTATGCAAGGAGAATATGTTCTTGGGTATCGTGAAGATAAGCCACTTTCGAAAACATTACCAGCTTGGCCATTTGAAAAACAAAGAGAAGAGGCGGTTAACTAAATACTGTTTTTTAACAAATTCTTTTAGAAAAGAATTAAAAGTACTCATTAGTAAAACCTTGGGGAAGTTAAATTCCTCAAGGTTTTAGTGCTTTTATTAATGTTATCGATTTTTTAGAAGGAAACTCCTCGAAAAAAGGGAAATAGGTATTAAATATTTTGTGTGTTTGAGAGGAGCAAGATTATCATGTTTCATCCGAAGACTTTATTTATAGCTGGACACTCACGATTACCTCAAGGAATGGCAGCTAAGAGTGTGTTTGATACTTTAACCGTTACTGTCGAGGTCGATTATAAATATGGGGTAATCCTTAATGCATCCTGCACATTAGCAACTGAACATGGTCGTCAGTATATTAGAGACCTTTTAAAAGGGTATAGTTTAAAAGATGGCATTGAGGAGCCAATTAAAAGTATACAATTGCAATACCGTGGAAAAGCAACAAATGCTATTATCGCAGCCTTTAAGGATCTTCATTTACAATATAAACAGATTAATGAAGATTAAATACTAAGCATTAAGTAGTTGTTTTCACAATCGGTAAATTTTCGACCTTATTGTTCATAATCCCTGTAAATAAACACACACTACTTGTTAGGTGTGTTTATTTGTATGAATAAGGAGAGTGAAACAGTGAGCAAATTTAAAGTCGTTGTTACGGATTATGAATTTGAAACATTGGCACCAGAAATAGAAGTGTTAAATCAAGTAGATGGGGTTGAATTTGTTCCCGTTCAGTGTCGTACAGAGGAAGAAGTTATACGGGCGGCACGTGATGCTGATGGGTTAATTAATCAATATGCACCTATATCTCGTAAAGTCATTGAAGCTCTAGAAAAATGTAAAGTCGTTTCTCGGTATGGAGTTGGAGTCAATACAATCGATATAAAGGCAGCTACGGAAAAAGGAATTATCGTCGGTAATGTTACGGATTATTGTATGGATGAAGTTTCCGATCATGCATTTGCTTTATTAATGGCCTGTGTAAGAAAAGTGGTTCCATTGAATTCTGCAGTGAAAAGTGGCAATTGGGATTTCAAGGTAGGTGTACCCATTTTTCGTTTGCGCGGCCGAGTGTTAGGGCTAATTGGGTTAGGGAAGATTCCGCAAACTTTAGCTGTAAAAGCACAAGCGTTTGGCATAAAGGTGGTTGCTTACGATCCGTTTGTACCGAAAGATGTAGCGGCTTCATTAAATGTAGAACTTTTAGAGTTGAATGAGTTATGTAAGGCAGCAGATTTCATTTCAGTACATGCCCCATTAATAGAAAGTACACGCGGGATGGTTAGTACCGAACAATTCAATGTAATGAAGAAAGAAGCTTTCATTATTAATACTGCACGTGGACCTGTAATTGATGAAAAAGCATTAATCGTGGCATTGCAAGAAGGAAAAATTGCTGGAGCAGGCTTAGACGTTCTTGAGGAAGAGCCTGTACAAAGTGATAATCCATTACTACAAATGGACAACGTCATTTTAAATCCTCATGTTGCTTGGTATTCAGAAGAGGCACAATTAGAATTGAAGCGAAAAACTGCACAAAACGTTGCAGATGTATTATTAGGTTACTATCCTACATACTTAGTTAATCGGGATGTTAAAGCTAAGGTTAGCTTACAAGAGAAGTAAAGGAGAGAAATGATGAATCTTACAGCTCGCTTTAAAGGTGTCATTCCACCAGTATCGACAATCTTTACTAACGGAGGTAAGTTAGACGAATTAGGGATGGGGAAGTTAATCGATTATCTCATCAAGTCCAAAGTAGATGGATTATTTTTTCTTGGTACCGGTGGAGAGTTTAGTCAAATGACCATGGCGGAAAGAAAAAAGGTCGCACAATTTGCAGTGGACTATGTTGGTGGAAGAGTTCCAGTTTTAATAGGTACAGGGAGTTCAAGTACTAGAGAAGTTATTGAATTAAACCTTCATAGCAAAGAGGTTGGTGCAGATGGAGTGGTTGTCATCAATCCGTACTATTGGCCATTATCCGAGGAGCATCTTTTTCAACATTATGCTGAGATTGCAGAAAGTGTGGATTTACCGATTCTTTTATATAACTTTCCTGGGTTAACCGGTCAGGATCTAGCCCCTGATTTTGTACTTAAGTTAGTAAACGAGTATTCACATATAGTAGGGATTAAAGAAACCGTCGATACAGCTGGGCATATTCGCGAAATGGTTTTAAAAGTAAAAGAGAAGCATCCAGATTTTAGTGTCTTATGTGGATTTGACGATCATTTATTCAATACACTAGCTTTAGGCGGTGACGGTGTCATTTCAGCAAGTGGCAATTTCGCCCCTGAACTAACAGTGGGAATTTATAATGCTGTTCTAAACAATGACATGAAAACAGGGTTTGAACTGCATCAACGTTTAGCCTATCTTCCGTTAATGTATAAGCTCGATTCGCCATTTGTTAATGTCATAAAAGAGGCGATTCTTATGAGAGGACAGGACATCTCTACCTTTGTGTTACCGCCAGCAAGACCACTAAGTGAAGAGAAGAAACAAGAGTTGAAGGTTATTTTACAAAAAGCAAGATTAGTTTAGGTGTGGTTAGAATAATGTTACTGTTGTAATAATGAAAAAGATGAAATCAGCTCACTTAGCATGGTACTTTTTTAGGTACCGTGCATTTTTTATTAAGGAAGTATTATGTGCAGTTTAAAGGGTTTTAGGAGATCCAGTGATATAAATATTAGGAAGGTTATCTCTAGAAATTCAATATATTTAGGACCCTGTTTTATCAAAGATTAAACAAGTAATTATTGTAGTTATTTTGTTTATTTGCCATAATGGATATTGTATAACTAATAGCTCGATTTAGATTATCCATGTGTAAAAAGAACACTAGAAGGTAGGTAGTATATGTCGGAGCAAAATATTACGAGAATAAACTTGAATGGGAAGGAACTTATTCTAATTGGAACTGCCCATGTTTCGAAGCAAAGTGCTGAACAAGTAAAGGAAGTAATTGAAGCGGAGCGTCCGGATTCAGTTTGTGTTGAATTGGATGAACAACGTTATCAATCGATTATGGATAGTGATAAATGGAAGGACATGAATATATTTAAAGTCATTAAAGAGAAAAAGGCTACTCTTCTATTAATGAATCTTGTTATTTCTTCTTTCCAGAAACGAATGGCCAAGCAGTTTGGCATTAAACCAGGACAAGAAATGATTCAAGGTATTGAATCGGCAGAGGAAGTAGGTGCGGAGCTGGTTTTAGCGGACCGGAATATCCAAATTACTTTTGCACGTATTTGGTACAATATCGGTTTCTGGGGAAAGGCCAAGCTTCTCATGGAGATTTTCGGTAGTATATTTAACAAAGAAGAAATCTCAGAAGCAGACTTGGAAAAAATGAAAGAACAGGATATGCTAGACTCCATGCTTCATGAATTTACCGTTTCGTTTCCAAAGTTGAAGGTACCATTAATCGATGAGCGCGATCAGTACTTGGCACAAAAAATTAAAGAAGCACCAGGTAATAAGGTCGTTGCCGTTTTAGGTGCTGCACATGTTCCAGGGATTAAAAATGAAATACATAATGAAAATGATTTAAAAGCCATATCAAAACGACCGCCAAAATCAAAAGCGCCTACTATCATTGCATGGATGGTTCCGATTATCATTCTTAGCATTATCGGTTATACCTTTTTTATGAACCCTTCGGTTGGCCTTGACCTTACATTAAGTTGGATTTTATGGAATGGTTCTTTTGCTGCGCTTGGAGCGGCGATTGCTTTTGGGCATCCTTTAAGTATTTTAACGGCATTTATTGTAGCACCGTTAAGTTCTCTAAACCCTCTACTAGCTGCTGGTTGGTTTGCTGGATTTGTAGAAGCCTATTTACGAAAACCAAAAGTAGGAGACTTTGAAAATTTGTCTGAAGATGTTTTCACTGTTAAGGGCTTCTGGAGTAATATGGTAACCCGTATATTATTAGTCGTTGTCTTAACGAACTTAGGAAGTGCTTTAGGAACATTTATAGGAGGAGCAGATGTCATCCGACTGTTTATCCAGAATATTTTAGGTGCTTAAATACGAAGTTCAGACAGATGAAGCGCTATAAGTTGCCTTCATTTAAAAGAAGTAGCATCTAATATAGGTGCTGCTTCTTTTTTTATAATAAATAGCAGGAGGAATTCTAAGGTGGTAAAGCCGTTTGTGAAGTGGCCAGGAGGCAAATCGACTGAATTAAAAATGATACATCAACATATGCCACAGACGATGAAGCATTATATTGAACCTTTCTTAGGAGGCGGCGCTTGTTTTCTCTCGCTAAAAAAAGAGATGTATGAACAGGCTTACGTGAATGATTTTTCATCGGAACTCATCTCTTTATACCTATTCATAAGAGATAGGGATGAACTCTTCTACCATTATTTACATGAGATGTGGGAAGTGTGGACATTCTTTGGGATGTTAGCCAATGAGTATTATGAAACACTTCTTCACTTTTATAAGAAGTATAAAATGAATGAAGTAGATAAAGATGAACTTAAGTTAGTAATATATGAATTTATTAGAAATAGAAGGAATGAGATGAGATCTGGAGTCCATCAAAACCTCAATATTAACTTTGAAAGATTAGTGGAGGAGTTGAACCGCTCGATCTATTCTAAGTTTGTAAACATAAAAAATAATGAGCTGCGCAAGGGAAATATGCCAGTAAAGGATTACCGGAAAAATTTTGAGGCTAGTATTCGAGCCAGTGTTTATACGTACTATCGTTATTTGTACAATGAAAGGTTAAAGTACAATCTTAATAAGGAACTGCATACGGCGTTATTTTTCTTTTTGCGAGAGTTTTGTTATTCTTCAATGTTTCGCTACAATAAGAGCGGGCATTTTAATGTCCCATACGGTGGGGCTTCTTACAATTCGAAAGCGTTTCACCACAAAATTGAATACATATGGAAAGAAGAGCTGCAAGAAGCCTTAAGTAATACGCACATATTTAATCTTGACTTTGAAACCTTTTTACGAAGAATTCCGATACGAGAGGAAGATTTTATCTTTCTAGATCCTCCTTATGACAGTGATTTTTCAACGTATGCGAACCAAACATTTGCAAATAAGGATCAGGAGCGTTTAGCTAATTATTTAGTAGACGAATGTAAATGCCGATTTATGTTAGTTATTAAAAATACAGACTTCATCTTTAACCTTTATAATCGACCAGGTATTGATATTATTGGTTTTAATAAACAATATAGTGTTAGTTTTATGGACCGTAATGATCGTAAAGTAGAGCATATCGTTATTAAAAATTATTAAAACAACAAGTAAACATCGTGAAAAGAGAATAAATCAAGGAGATTTATTCTCTTTTATTTACACTACTTAATAATTTGATTGGTAATAATCAGGGAATAAGCCTGATCCTTGTCCATAAGGGAACCCATGGTGCCAATGGTATTCGTGGTTTTTTATTGGTGATTTCATTTTGTTGTGTTGCGCTTTTGTGATTTGTTTGGCTTTTACTTGCTTTGTATTATGAGTTTTTAATTTAGATTGATATGGAGTGAGGTGTCCGTAATTAGGATTCACACTCGATTGAAAGTTTCCAAAGTTCCCGTAATAAGGATATGAGTAAGGATAATATCCATAATGACCCTGAAACATACTAGAGTATGGCCAAAATTGGCTATTTACATGGCTAGATCTGAAATGAGTAGGTACAGTTGGGTATATACCTTGAAATGAAGTTGTATACATGTACATTCACCTCCTTCAAGATATAACCTATTTTATTGATGACACCTTGGAAAAGAGCTTATCCTTAACGAAATTAGGCGAAAGAATAAATCGTATAAAAGATAAGTCTAATGTTAAAGTATGTGTTTATTTAATTTAGAGCTATTCCGTATTCATGCAGTAATTCCGCTAGTGCGGGCCTTTCATTACCGTCTCTTCCATTCACATGAGTAGCCGTAATTAACGAATTCAGGATAGCTTCTTCAGTAGCTTCACCAACGGCTCGGAAGGCCAGATCAATGTCTTCTTCGTGTATGGTTGGAATGGTTAGACATTTAGCTGGTTTTTCGTGAGGGATTTTTGTGGCGGTAGAAAATCCAATCGCGATGTCGCCACTTCCATTTGAAATGATCGAACCGGTTCGTGTTAATCCTACGACTGTACGTTTAATAATCCGGTTGAGTTGTCTCTCAGATACAGGAAGGTCGGTTCCGACGATAAAAATGATTGATCCTTTGTCTTTTTGTTCATGTGTATTAGTCATTGTTTCATCTAATGTTCTTCCTATTGCCTTCTCATTAATCGTCAAATCACTCAATTTTCCAAAGTTAGACAAGACTAATACACCCATCGTGTATGTCCCGTGGTCAAGGGGGATTAACCGTGAAGCAGTTCCGAGCCCGCCCTTTAAAGAATAACAAACCATTCCTGTTCCTGCTCCAACTGCTCCTTCTTTGAATTCTGAGGCTGTATTTTCTAACGCTTGGAAAACGTGCTCTTTTAAAACTGCTCTAGCTCGGATATCGTTTAAAATCATATCATTACATTCGCCAATAATAGGATTAACAGTTCCTGTCGTTCGTCCGATTTCTGGATTTTGATCTAGCATATATTCAATAAGTGCATCTGTAGCAGTTCCGACGCTTAAGGTATTTGTTAGTATAATAGGTGTTTCTATCGTCCCTAATTCATTGACTTGGATCGTCCCCGTTGTTTTTCCAAACCCATTAATGACATGAGTCGATGCAATTAGCTTTTCTTTGAAAAGATTACCTTGATGGGGGAGTATAGCAGTCACGCCTGTTTGAATGTTAGCCTTACTTAAAGTTAGATGACCTACTGTAACACCTGCAACATCAGTAATTGCGTTATACTGCCCTGTTTTTAATTCTCCTATTTCTACACCGTAATCCCTAATTCTTTTTTGACCAAGCATGAACTACCACCCTTTCGTATGTACAATCTTTATTTTCGCAAAGTGCGTACCTACGATCAAGAACTGTTTCTGTAAAGACAACAGTTTTGGTATAAGTTAGAAATCAATTTTGATACAATTAAAAGGAAACGAGTGGAAAAAAGAGGTGTGGCAGTGAGTGAAGTTAAGACTGGAGTCAGGCTGCTTTTGTTAAAAGGTATCTTTCTGAGGGATACAGACGAGCACCATCAATTATCGATAAAGGACCTAGTAGAAAAATTAAAAATGGAGCTTGGACCGGGGGGGAATGTAGAGCAAAAGGCTGTGAAAAGATATATTAAAACCTTACAGGCGACGGGCTTTGATATCATTGAAAACATTGAGAAGTATGGAGAGATTTTTTACAGTCATCAAGACCGATTGTTTGAAAATTATCAGCTTAGACTCTTAATTGATCCGATTCTTTCTGCAAGATTTATAACAGAAGAGGAAAAGAAACAATTAGTAAACAACTTAAAAAAGTTGACAAGTAAACATACGGCCAAATCATTGCCAGACCCAATTGTGTATCAGCAGTCGATAAATAGTAATTATCAACTAATAAAATTACATATAGATACGATACATACTGCGATCTACGAGCAAAAAAGAATTACGTTTCAATATGGTGATTTTAATTATAATAAAGAATTTCAATTGAGACATGGAGGGGCTTTGTACCAGGTTGAACCGCATGCTTTAATCTGGGAATCAAATTTTTATTACTTAATCGGTGAAGATATTAAATACGATAACACTAAAAACCCGAGGAATTATCGTCTAGATCGCATGCGGGATGTCACGATTACCGATGAACGTTTTACGAAAAAATCAAGAGATCTGAGTACATATGTACAAAATTCCTTTCATATGTTCGGTGGTCAAGACGAATGGGTGACACTTGAATTTAAATTAGAACAGAACGTCCTAAATGGTATAATTGATAAGTTTGGGATTGAGGCGGACATTAGACCAACAGAAAAAGCGACCTTCATACTAAAAGCAAAAGCAAAAATTAGTGAAGGGTTTAAAGGTTGGATTTTGTCTTGGGGCAGTAAAGTAAAAGTCCTTTCGCCATCTTCTTTAGTTGAAGAGATTGAAGTGGAAATTCAGAAGATGTTGAAGCACTACATAAGGTAGATACGGTAAGTAATCACTTTTTTATTTAGAATAAAAGAAGAGGGCGTTGAACTGATCCAGTTTAAACGCCCTTTCTATATGGTTTAGGATAGAACTTCAGAAAAGAGCTGCAAAAATCGCCATCAGCTATAGTGACATCTAAAGTCTAGAGCTTCTAATTTAATCGTTATCTGAATTATTTTCCTTATTAAACCAAAGTGGATCATTATTATCTACTTCACCATTATAGTTGATAAATACTTCTTCACCCTTTTTTATATCCTTGTATGCATAGTAATCAAAAGTGTGGTTGTCAAAATTAATTTCATAGGTTGCATTCGGGTCATACGAATGGTTGAACAGCATTCCATATCCTAAGACGATTGCGGTATGGTTAATACCATACTCATACACATAATCACCCAAAATCGTTTGATCTAAAAATTCGTGTTGCTCATTAGGAACAGGAACAACGGGAGCTTCATGGAAGAGCTGCCCTTTTTTTATGTCTTGTGTTGCAAATACTCCTCGGTTGAATTCACCTTCACTTATTGAAGAGTTTCTTACCTCAATCATGTTAGTCACCTTCACAATCTGCTTTTTTATCTTTTCTCCTCTATGACTGTACCATTCTATTGTAGACAGGACAATTAAATTATAGTAAATCAACTGTGTAAAATTAATAAGTTTTTTACAATAAGACTACAGTTACTAAGGAGATAAGCTGTAAAAACAGCTCAGTTATACAGAACATTTTTATATTCGATACTTTGATAGGAAGCTTAAAAATTCATCCTGTGCTTGGTGATGGTATTTTAGAATTGCGTATGTGTTGGCTTCAGGAAGAGGAAATGAGTGAGAATCTACTTCAAGTAACCTTCCTTCAAGTAATTCTCTACGAATGGTTGATGAAGGCAGGTACGACACTCCGAGTCCTTCCATAATAAACCGTTTGGTGATATGAATTTGTGAGACTTTCATCATTCGGACGGAAGGGTAAAATAGCTTTACTGTTTGACATAAGTCATCCCAATAACCAGGGTGATTATGTGTTAGTAGGCGGTTCGATGATAAAATCTCCTCTTCTTCAAGTGGAAAAGCTGACTCAAAATCTCTTCCATCATGTGGTGTCACTAAACAAATTTTATCTTTGTAAAGTAAAGTGCTTTCAAGGTCTGGATGGAGGCTTTGTAAACATGAAAGCCCAATATCAACCTTTTCCGTCAATACAGCATTTTCAATGTCTTTTGATTCAATGATTTCAATAGAGATCTCAACCTCTGGATGTTTTTTGATGTATTGTTTTAGAACAAAAGGTAATATAGTATCAGCAATTAAGGGAGAGATTGCAAGCGTTAGTTTTGTTGTGTAGCCTTGCGTGAATGTTTGCAGGTCCTCTAATCCGTTATCGTAAACAGCTATGATTTGTTTTGCATGCTGTAAATATCTTCTGCCGCCCTCGGTTAGCTTAATTTTTCTACCATCTCTTTCAAAAAGTAATACTCCAAGTTCCTTCTCCAGTTGCTTAATGTGAACGGTGACCGTTGGTTGTGAAATAAATAGTTGATCCGCTGTCTTACGGAAGTTCCCATTTTCCGCTGCGGTAATAAATGTTTTAATCCAATGTAACTCCATTAAAAAGCTAGCTCCTTATTAAATTTATTAATCATTTTATTTAATAATATTTAATTTTATTAATTAGTTATATATTATACAATTTTTGTAATAAAAGGAAGGAGTGATTGTAATGATTAGCAAGGGGTTAAAAGGTGTCATAGCAGCGGAAACGTCAATTAGTCACATTGATGGGAAAGAGGGCAAGCTTATTTATAGAGGATATGAAATTCGTAATCTAACAGCTGAACATTCATTTGAAGAAGTTGCTTTTCTATTATGGTTTGGACATTTGCCGACAGTGACAGAATTAGATAAATTAAATACAGAATTAGTAAGTAACAGGTGTTTAACTGAAACAATGAAAGCTGTTATGGATCATCTTCCTTCAAATATGGATATTATGAGTGTCATTCGAACCGTTGTTTCTGCAGAGGGTACGATTGACTATAGGTGGAAACCGACTATTTCTCAAGCGATAAAATTGACTGGTGTTATGCCGACCATTATCGCGTATTGGTATAATAAGATCAATGGCGAAATAGGTAATGAACCGATAGAAACATTAAGCCATGTTGAGAATTATTTATATATGTTGAATGGGCGTAGACCATTAAAAGCACAAGTTGAGGCACTTGAAACGTATATGATCCTAACTTTGGAACACGGAATGAATGCATCCACATTCTCGGCAAGAGTAACGGCTTCTACTGAATCAGATATCATATCTGCAATTACTTCTGCAATCGGAACAATGAAAGGTCCTCTTCATGGCGGTGCACCATCTGGCGTTATCGATTTGTTAGATGAGATTGGAACTGTAGAAAAAGCAGAAGACGTCATACGAAAAAAACTTATGAATGGTGAAAAATTGATGGGGTTTGGGCATCGTGTCTACAAAGCCCATGATCCTAGAGCGACCGCGTTAAGAAAAAAATTATTAGAGTTGAGCGGTGAAGACCGTTGGCTGGACCTTGCTGTTCATGTTGAAAATGTAGCGGTTAAATTATTAAATGAATTAAAACCTGGTAGGGCTTTATACACGAATGTAGAATTTTATGCAGCAGCTATTATGAAATCGATTAACCTGGCTCCAGAGCTGTTTACTCCAACTTTTACCGCGAGCCGTATCGTCGGTTGGAGCGCTCATGTGCTCGAACAAGCAGACGATAATACAATCTTTAGGCCACAATCTGAATATGTAGGTACGATGGCAAAAATGTAATGTTTCAATGGGCGCTTTTTTTCTAAGAAAGCGTCTTTTTACAAGGTAAGAAAGAGCTTATGAATCGTAAGCCAAGCGCGTGCATGGCTCTTCAAAACAAATGTGAGGCTAATTAAAAACAAATCGTAATTTATTTAAATTAACTTACAAAAGTGCTCCAAAAAGACCAAAGTGTAAAAGCTTTTAGTATAAATAAAATTTATCGTTTTCCTTTATTTCGACCAAATATGGCAACATATTCGACCCATAATAAACGAATCCTATTTCAATAATTAGTAATTTAAATTGTAAAAATAATTAAAACCAATTTGACTTATAGGAATAATGTAGTACGATAAAATTATTCATTTATTAGTTTTATATTTTGTGAGGTGGATTTTGTTGCAATTACAAGTTATGAATAGTCCGTTTAATGAGGAGCAGGCAGAACTCCTTAACCGCCTTCTGCCAACGTTAACAGATTCACAAAAAGTTTGGTTATGCGGTTATTTAGCAGCTACTCCGTCTGTTGCTCCAGCTCCAGGCGTAGTAGAAACACAGCCAACAGTAGTGACAGCTCCAAGTTCGACAGCAAAGGCAATTTCTAAAGATGTAACTGTTCTTTACGGTTCACAGACAGGAAACGCTCAAAGACTTGCAGAGAGTACGGGTAAGACGCTTGAAAAACAAGGATTTAAAGTAACCGTTTCTTCAATGAGTGATTTTAAACCTAATCAATTGAAAAAGGTAGAAAATTTACTAATTGTTGTTAGTACACACGGTGAAGGTGAACCACCGGATAATGCGTTATCGTTCCATGAGTTTCTTCATGGCAGACGTGCACCGAAGCTTGATCATTTAAGATTTTCTGTATTATCGCTTGGGGATAGCTCATATGAATTTTTCTGTCAAACAGGGAAAGAATTTGATCAAAAGTTAGAGGAATTAGGTGGTACAAGGCTTTATGCACGTGTGGATTGCGACCTTGACTTCGAAGAGCCGGCAGCGGAATGGGTGAAGGGAGTTATTGGTGGTCTAAGTGAAGCACAAGAGGGAACAGTCTCAGAACCTTCTGGAACTTCTGCACCACAAGCTGAAACAACCGAATATACTCGTACAAATCCGTTTAAAGCGGAAGTTCTAGAGAATTTAAATTTAAATGGTCGTGGCTCTAACAAAGAAACACGTCATCTTGAGATTTCACTAGAAGGGTCTGGCCTTACATATGAGCCAGGTGACAGTTTAGGTATTTATCCAGAAAATGACCCTGAATTAGTTGAATTATTATTAAAAGAAATTAAGTTTGATCCGAATGAGAGTGTAACTGTAAATAAACATGGAACAACTCGCGCTCTTAAGGAAGCGCTAAGCACACAATTTGAAATTACTGTTGTAACAAAGCCGCTTCTTGAGCAGATTGCGAAGTTGTCAAAAAACAGTGAGTTACATGAGTTAGTATTACCAGGAAGTGAAGCAAAGTTAAAGGAATATATTAAAGGTCGTGACTTATTAGATGTAGTTCGTGATTATGGTCCTTGGGGAACATCAGCACAGGAATTCGTTTCAGTTCTTAGAAAAATGCCGCCACGCCTTTATTCAATTGCAAGCAGCTTATCGGCAAATCCTGACGAAGTTCATTTAACAATCGGTGCAGTTCGATATGAAGCACATGGAAGAGAACGAAATGGTGTATGTTCCATTTTCTGTGCAGACCGTTTACAATCTGGAGACACATTACCAATCTTTATCCAAAATAACCAAAACTTTAAGCTGCCTGAAAACGCTGAAACACCGATTATTATGGTCGGACCAGGTACAGGAGTTGCTCCGTTCCGTGCTTTCATGCAAGAACGTGAAGAACTGGCTGCAGAAGGTAAGTCGTGGATGTTCTTTGGAGATCAGCATTTTGTAACAGACTTCCTCTATCAAACCGAATGGCAAAAATGGCTGAAAGACGGTGTCCTAACGAAGATGGACGTGGCGTTTTCTCGTGACACAGAAGAAAAGGTTTATGTACAGCACCGCATGCTTGAAAATAGTAAAGAATTGTTCGAATGGCTACAAGAGGGAGCAATTGTTTATATATGTGGTGATGAAAAACATATGGCGCATGACGTTCACAACACACTTCTTGATATTATTGAAAAAGAAGGCAACCTGAGTCGTGAAGAAGCAGAAGCTTACTTAGCAAATATGCAACAACAAAAACGATATCAACGCGATGTATATTGATTGGATTGAAAGGAGTATATAAACATGGTGAATAAGACTTTATTAAAAGCACCAGAAGGACCGCCGAGTGACGTTGAACGCATTAAAGAAGATAGTAATTACTTACGCGGTACATTAAAAGAAACAATGTTAGATCGAATTAGCGCAGGGATCTCAGACGATGATAATCGCCTCATGAAATTCCACGGAAGTTATTTACAAGATGACCGTGATCTACGTAATGAGCGTCAAAAACAAAAATTAGAGCCCGCGTATCAATTTATGTTACGGGTGCGTACACCAGGTGGGGTAGCTACTCCTGAACAATGGCTAGTGATGGATGACCTAGCTCAAAAATACGGGAACAGTACATTGAAATTGACAACACGCCAAGCGTTCCAGATGCACGGTATTTTAAAATGGAATATGAAAAAAACAATCCAAGAGATTCATGCGTCTTTATTAGATACAATTGCTGCGTGCGGGGACGTTAACCGTAACGTGATGTGTAACCCAAACCCTGATCAATCAGAAGTTCATGAGGAAGTATTTAAGTGGTCAAAACTATTAAGTGATGACCTACTACCGCGTACAAGAGCGTACCATGAGTTGTGGTTAGATGAAGAAATGGTAGCAGGTACACCTGATGTTGAAGAAGTTGAACCAATGTACGGACCGCTTTATTTACCGAGAAAATTTAAAATTGGTATTGCTGTACCACCATCGAATGATGTGGATATCTTCTCGCAAGACCTTGGCTATATTGCTATTGTAGAAGATGGTAAACTGCTTGGATTTAACGTTGTAATTGGTGGCGGAATGGGGATGAGTCATGGAGATAAAGAAACGTATCCTCAAGTTGCAAAGGTTATTGGGTTCTGTAAACCTGAGCAAATTTATGACGTAGCTGAAAAGATCATCATGATCCAGCGTGATTATGGAAATCGTTCCGAACGAAAAAATGCACGTTTTAAATATACTGTTGACCGACTAGGGTTAGATACGGTTGTAGCTGAACTTGAAGCTCGCCTTGGCTGGAGCCTTGAAGAAGCAAAAACATACCACTTTGACCATAATGGTGATCGTTACGGCTGGGTGAAAGGTGCAAAAGGGAGATGGCATTTTACATTATTCGTTGAAGGTGGACGTATTACCGAACTCGAAGACTATAAATTGATGACAGGTTTAAGGGAAATTGCAAAAATCCACACAGGAGATTTTCGTTTAACAGCTAACCAAAACCTAGTGATTGCAAATGTTACGAGTCAGAAGAAGAAACAAATTACTGAATTAATTGAGCAATTTGGCTTAACAGATGGAAAGCAGTATTCGGCTATTCGTCGTAGTTCATTAGCCTGTGTTGCTTTACCAACATGTGGGCTTGCGATGGCTGAAGCAGAGCGTTATTTACCAGTACTTATCGATAAAATTGATGAAATTGTTGATGAGAGTGGTTTACATGATAAAGAGATAACAATTCGTATGACAGGCTGTCCTAATGGTTGTGCACGTCATGCACTTGCTGAAATTGGTTTTATCGGTAAAGCCCCCGGTAAGTACAACATGTACCTCGGTGCAGCGTTTGATGGAAGCCGTCTAAGCAAAATGTACCGCGAAAACATCGGAGAAGAAGAAATCCTAAACGAGCTTCGTGTTCTACTTCCGCGCTACGCTAAAGAGCGAAGAGAAGGCGAACACTTTGGTGATTTTGTCATCCGTGCTGGTATTATAAAAGAAACAACAGACGGTACAAATTTTCACAATTAAAAAAGCAGTTGAAAGAGACAGGGCTTTATGTCCCTGTCTCTTTTGGTATTTGAGTTTAGATTATTTATAGCACTATGTAGCCGGCTTTTCTCACAGCTTCTGCCAAGTCATAAACTTCAGCTTTCGTTTCGTCATATTCGACATCAACTTTTTTATCTTCAAGACTAGCTTTCGCTCGATTGACTCCTTCCGTTTGAGTTAATGCTTTTTCTACGGTTGAGAGACAGTTTCCACAACTCATTTTTTCAACTTGAAGAGAGACGTGCTTCATCTTGGTCACCACACCTTTTTTCATCAGTTTAAAGCAAAGGGGTTAATTTTATACAAGAAAAAGCTTGAGTGGATTGGAAAATGGAGGTTGAACACTAAGTTGAGATAATAAAAAGCCAAACAATCAGGGATGGTTGAATGGCTTTTTTATCGTTGATGCATTTAATTACAGTTTAAACAGAATCCCGATAACTGAATAGATGATTACAGTTGAAAATAGGACTGTCATATGAATAAGAGAGAAAATAAACAGTGATTTTGCCCATTTTTCTGGATCCATCTTTTTATAGCCATAAATACTTAAGATCAGCCATATAACACCTAAAAGAATTGCGACTAACATAAGACCAAGGCTCAGTGACCCGAGCAGGAAACTTGTAGCAATTAAAATGACTAAATAAACATTTGTCTGTAGATACGTTCTTCTAATGCCTTTTACGACAGGAAGCATTGGAACTTTAGCTGCCTTATATTCTTCGTGTTTTCGTATAGCGATCGCATAGAAATGCGGCATTTGCCATACAACAGCTATAACAAAAAGGCCGAGAATAGCAGGATGGGTAATGTCTGGATATATGGCAGCCCAACCGATAAGAGGTGGCATAGCCCCAGATATACTGCCAATCTCTGTATTGTAGATAGTCCTTCTTTTACTCCACATCGTATATGGTACGACATAAAAAAACAATCCTAGAAACCCTAGGAGTGCAGCTAAAGGCGTAGCTAGAGCGAGCACGAGGACCCCGGAGATTGACATTACAATCCCAAGCCATAAAACAGTAGTAGGCTTAATTTCACCAGTAACAGTTGGCCTGTTTTTCGTTCTCTCCATAATGGAGTCAATATCCCGATCGTATAAATTATTAAATGAGCCAGCAGCACCCATAACAAGAATGGATCCTACTAAAGCAAAAATAATTTCCGGTATTTTATCAAAAAGACTATATTGGTATGTGTACAGAGCCAACGTTAACCCAGCAAACATCGTAACAAGATTGGATTTAATGATACCAGTTTTGACAGTGAGAGCTAAATTAGTTGATAGGCTCTGTTTCGGAGTTGTTAAGTTTTGTTCCCCTTGCATTATTTCCCTCTTCCCTTTTACTAGATGATCTCAAGCGACCTTACATCATTGGCTGATATATGAAAGAGATTCCAATACAAATCATAACACATTTGGACTCTAGTAGGAATTTATATACTATAGGGAATATTAGTGATTTCTGGCGTAATTGTCAAGAGATGTCGAGTAATGTTCTTATATTAAAAGGAGTTGAATGGTTAATTAATTGCAGTTTATTTTTAACCCCTCACGCACAGCGTAAAAGAGCCAAATGGAATTCATGAAAGATTGGTGAAAATTGTAAGGTATCTATAGATTGATCCTAAAGTTTTAGTTAGAATGAACTAAAAAGAGGCTAGATGGGACTAGTAGTGTGGGGATTAGGGGAAAAGGGATGCCATTTTTCTTTGTAGAGAGTTCACCTTATCAAGCTACGTGGTTCTATATGATTAGTAGATTGTTTCTGGCATTAGGGGTACTTGCTCTCGTACTAATGAAGGAAAGGAAAATGCCTGTAATTAGGAGATTTCTAGCTTATGGAACAGGGTTATTCATTTCTTTTGTAATTCTAGTGGTTGTTTATGCTCCTGTTCAGTTGTTGCCTGATCTTGTAATTGAAGGGGTAGGTACAACATCACTAAAGAATGGTTTGCAATATGCAGCTTTGTTTATTTAAGCCTTAGGTATTTTTGTAATGGTTTATAGGAAACTGTTAAGAGAAGTATTTTATATCACGCTCGTGCTTGCATCACTTTACATGATATTTAGTGATGTCATGTTTACTTCCTATATTAATGTGTGTTTGGCTTTGAAAACTTTTTAGGTCATATATTTCAAATATTTAGGTTTTATTATCTTTTACGAGCGCTCTATTATACAGCGGTAGAGGAACCCTTTATTTTTAAGAGAAAAGCTGAAGAAGATGTAAAGAGAAAAGAAAGGTTCCTTAATACAGTTATGTCTAATATGGGCGAAGGTGTTGTTGTTTTAGACCGCTATGGGCAAGTGACACTTATCAATCAAGAAGCAGAGGCCATTTTGCAGTGGAAGAGCGAGGAGATCCAGGGTGAGGAATTTCTTGGGTTTGTTAAGTTAAAAGGAGTAAGAAGCGAAAAGTCAACTCAAGATTTTCTAGAGACAAACCTATTTGAAAAACAAAGCCGGAGAGTAAAAGAGGATTGGTTTATAAGGAAAGATGGAAGTTCAGTTCCGGTTTCAATTACCATTACCCCTAATGAAGACGGTGGAATGGTAGTTGGGAACATCATAGTTTTTCGTGATATTAGTCAGCAAAGAAAAGATAAAAAGAAAATCGAATATATGGCTTATAACGATGAGCTTACAGGGTTGCCAAACAATCGTTATTTCAAGCGAAAGGTGAAGCAGCAAATAGCTAATAACCCTGAGGAGAAAATAGCGGTTTTGTTGTTTGAAATCGATGGAATGAAAAATATAAATGAAGCATTTGGGCAAGTCGTCGCAGACAAACTTGTGTTAACTTTTACTCAAAAGCTCCATCAGTTCATTTCAAAGAGGACCCTTTTTTCAAGGATCGATCGAGATGTATTTGCTATTTTATTATCTCCTGTGTCAGATGAAAAAGAGTACTCAGAGGTGTGCAAACAAATACATACCGCATTGGAAAAAACAATTCAAGTTGAAGATCTACTATTAAAAGTCTCGGCTAACGTTGGAGTGTCATTTTATCCGCAACATGCTAAACAGGTCGATGATTTGATGAAAAATGCTTATACTGCAATGTACCAAGCAGAGGATTTATCAAAAAGTTGTATAATTTACGATGCTGTACTTTCAGAAAAAATATTAGATCAAATAGTGTTAGAAAGTGATATGCATAAGGCCCTTTCTAAGGAAGAATTCTACTTGGTCTACCAGCCTCAAGTAGATAGTAAAACAGGTAAGGTGTTTGCAGTGGAGGCGCTAATTCGCTGGGAACACCCGACACGAGGTCTTATATCACCAGCTGAGTTCATTCCCATTGCAGAAAAAAGTGGTCTTATTATTTCAATTGGGGGATGGGTATTGAATACTGCATGTAAGCAATTAAAAACATGGCATGAACAAGGATGTTTGGATTTAGCTGTCTCTGTTAACCTTTCAACACGGCAATTTTACCAAGAGAATTTAGTAGAATCGGTTGAAAGTATACTCCGGAAACATGATGTTCCTGCCCATTTCTTGAAATTGGAAATTACTGAAAGTATGGCGATGGTTAATCTCAAACATTCCATCAGGGTTCTTCACAAATTGAAAGAACTAGGAATTCAAATAGCTATTGATGACTTTGGAACTGGCTATTGTTAGCTAAGTTATTTAAAAGATTTACCTTTTGACTTGATTAAGATTGATCGTTCGTATATTAAAAATCTCGATGCTACAAATCACAGTGATTTGACTATTATTTCTATGATTCTTTCTATGGCACGATTTTTACATATGAGAGTAATAGCTGAAGGAGTGGAAACTTTAGGTCAGGTTGAGTTGTTAAATGAAAAAGAGTGTTATCACATTCAAGGATATTTGTTTAGTCAGCCTTTAAAACCAGAAGAAATAATAGGGAAGATTCAACAAATTGAACAGCAATTTGCAAAAGAAAGTGGAGAAACTTTGTGAGAATAAAAAGTAACTTCACAAACAAATCGGATTTTAAAGAGGAGTGGGAAAGTGAAGTATGGATTTAGACTAAAATTATCTATAATTATGATAGTATTCGCAATATTAATTTCGTTTGTAATTACTTTAATTGACCATCAACGCTAAAAAAAAGAATTGAAAAAGAATGAACAATTTCAGATAGAGCAAATTGAAAATATAGTTGAATATGCTCTTAATACAATAGAAAAAGCGTATTTTTTATTTGAAGCCGAGACTGCGTCAAAAATGAAAGCGAGTTCAGAATTACTGATGATTAAGTATGGAGAACAACCTAATTTTGATCAATGGGACTTTCAAGAGTTAAAAAAATGTTAGAGTTTGAATATAAATTATTAATGAAGATTTTGTCATTACACATAGTAGTTTTCAGAAGGACATCGGACTTGATTTTACGGCTTGTTGTCGGAAACTCGCTAGTGTTTTAGAAGATAGAAGACAATCTGGAAACTTCTATGATGATGGGATGGATATTGAACAACAAACTGGATTAGTAAAAAAGTACAGTTACATGGCGACATCTGATAAAAACTACATGATACAACTTGGGTATTCACTCCAAGATGGGGTTATTTTTCAGGAGTTTAATTTCTTAGACACGATCGAGAATTTAGAAAAACGGTATCCTTCCGTAGATAATATTAATGTTCTTAATATTGGTGGGAATTTGTTAGGAGTCCCAATTGAGGAAATGCACTTGACAGGTGAAAGAAGAGGTGCATTTGAACAGGCGCTTTCAACGCAGGGGAGGACGGAGTTGAGAGGAGAATTTAATGGAGAAACTGCTATTTACCGATACATCCCATATATATCAGAATATGATGGAGGGATAACCAAGAACAAGGTCATAGAAATTGTGTACAATGAGAAAAACTTACAGGATGTTTTAACCCGGAATAAGAGAACGTTCTATATACAGTTGTTTGTTATCTTGATGGTTGCTGTCGTCATTGCACTACTTATTGAAAGGTGGTTAGCTAAGCTGATGTACTTAGCTATTCATGATAGTTTAACAGGTTTAAAAAACAGGGCAGCATTTGATGAGTTATTGCGTTCTGCTTTACATGAAAAGAACGATGAATTGTCATTAGTGATGCTTGACTTAGATAATTTTAAGTTAGTGAACGATTATCACGGTCATGATAAAGGAGATATGTTATTAAAAGACGTAGCTAGGACGTTAAAAACTTTTACTGGTGCAAAGGATGTATCGGCTAGGCTCGGTGGAGACGAGTTTGCAATGATCATTCGTTCGGCCAACCTAAAAGAAATAAAAACGGTCGCAGATCAGATGATTGCAGCTGTTCGAGATATCTGTGAAGAAATAGAACTTGATGGGGAACGAGTAACCGTGAGTATAGGGATAGCACATGCGCCAGAACATGGTACAACCCCCGCAGAACTATATAAAAATGCAGATACCGCGTTGTATTGTTCGAAAGCAAAGGGGAAAAATCAGTATTGTTTTTATCAAAATGAAAATAAACGAAACTAGATATCTTTGTTTATAACGTAAGATATTAAAGAAGTAATAAGCTACCCTACGCTTTGTTTGCGGTAGCTTTTATTTGTGTGATTTTTTTGTGCTTAATACATTTCTTCATTAAATGGTGAGAAAAATTATTACTTGAGATTAAGGGTTTTACTGAAAATATATAGGTAGTTAGTTTATATATAAATGCATTATATAGAATTATTTTAAAATAAATTAAAACGATATAGAAAAAAATAATGAAAAAGTATTGCGTACTGTGATTAATTCTGTTATATTATTTCTTGTCGCTTCTGATTGATGCGCTGATTTAAATGAATAAGTCGTATAGAAAGTGATTGAAAAAATGTTGCTTGAAGTCGATTTTTGTGTTAAGTTAGTGAATGTTGCTTTTAGAAGTGTGACAAAAAATAACTTACCAAAATTTAGTTATTGATTAAATGTTTCTAGTATGATAAGATATAATTCTTGTCGCTGACAATGACAAAAAGTTCTTTGAAAACTGAACAAAAAGCCAAGCGAAATAAATGAGATACATGGTATCTCGTCAATGTTTTAAAACGTCACAGTGATGAAAAATCTTCGATTAAGAACGCGATGACAATCGCCAACATCGAAGCCACCACATCCTGTGGAAGTGAGCTATATCAAACACTTTTATGGAGAGTTTGATCC
>NZ_JBYCKM010000030.1:0-18620 GCF_057473385.1 Alkalihalobacterium sp. TH-98
CGATGTTGGCGATTGTCATCGCGTTCTTAATCGAAGATCATTCATCACTGTGACGTTTTTAAAACATTGACGAGATATCATGTATCTCATTTATTTCACTTGGCTTTTTGTTCAGTTTTCAAAGAACTTATAACTTGTCCGCTGTGTGACAGCGACTTTACTAATATAACACGCTGTTAAATGGGAGTCAACAATTAATTTTATTTTTTTAAAAAACAAAATACAATTAACGTCGACAAAATAATTCCTGTTACCTATTATACTGATTGTCTTAAAAAATTAAAGAGTATTTTTAAGGAAAAAGTCTTTTTCTTTAGTAACTAACCTATTTGCCCGTAAACATTATGCAAATTTATATAGCTCGTTTTTTCTATTTATTGCTTCTAAGGCTCCTAGGTAACTTTTACACTACTAAGATCCATTATAACCAACACGAGCTTTTTTCAACAGATTTTACACAAAAAAATGCCTGTACCCTCCAATATATACGTTAGGAGAGATACAGGCACGTATTAATAATCTATTCTTCTGTAGTTTCACGGTGACGCATTTGCGGGAATAATAATACATCACGGATAGAAGGTGAATTTGTTAATAACATAACTAAACGGTCGATACCGATACCTAAACCGCCAGTTGGAGGCATTCCATATTCTAGCGCCTCTACGAAATCATCATCCATCATATGCGCTTCGTCGTCACCTTGTTCTCTTTCTTTTAATTGATCTTCAAATCTTTCTCTTTGATCAATCGGGTCATTAAGCTCAGTAAACGCATTCGCATGTTCGCGGCCCACAATAAAGAGTTCAAAACGGTCTGTAAAACGCTCATCTTCCGGGTTCTTCTTCGCTAACGGAGAAATTGCAGTTGGATGTCCATAAATAAATGTAGGCTGTATTAATTTTTCTTCAACAAAATGCTCAAAGAATTCATTTACTACATGTCCATAAGTCATTGTATCTTTTACATGAACCTTATGCTCTTTAGCAATTGCTCGGGCTTCTTCATCGCTCATTTCTTTCCAGAAATCTATACCCGCATATTCTTTAATCGCATCAACCATATGAAGTCTTTTCCATTCTGGCTTCAGATTGACCTCATAGTCTCCATACTGAACAGTTGTAGTTCCTAACACTTCTTCCGCAATATGCGCGATTAAGTTTTCAGTTAAACTCATAATATCTTCATAGTCCGCATAGGCCTCATATAACTCAATCATTGTGAATTCTGGGTTATGACGTGTTGATACACCTTCGTTACGGAAAACTCGTCCAATTTCATACACCTTTTCTAAACCACCAACAATCAGGCGCTTTAAATGAAGCTCAATCGCTATTCTCATATATAGAGTCATATCAAGAGCATTGTGGTGCGTAATAAACGGACGTGCTGAAGCGCCACCAGCAATTGAATGCATCATTGGTGTCTCTACTTCTAGGTAACCTCGGCTATCTAAGTAACGTCTCATTGACTGTAAGATCTTACTTCTAAGTACAAACGTATCACGAACTTCAGGGTTTACAATTAAATCAACATACCTTTGACGGTAACGTTGTTCGATGTCTTTTAACCCGTGGAACTTATCTGGTAAAGGTCTTAATGATTTCGTAAGTAATTGGAATTCAGTTACCTTAATAGATAACTCACCAACTTTTGTTTTAAAAGCTACACCAGAAACTCCAACGAGATCACCAATGTCAATCGTATTAAACAGATCATATGCTTCTTCGCCAATAGCATCTTGTCGAACATAAATTTGAATTTTTCCAGTTAGATCCTGTATATGAGCAAAGCCTGCTTTACCTTTGCCCCGTTTTGTCATGATACGGCCAGCGAGAACGACTTCATGCTTGTCTTCATCTAATTGCTCTTTTGATATTTCACCAAATTGCTCTGTCATCTCTTTGGCAGAGTGCGTTCGAACGAACTTACCTCCAAATGGATCGACACCTTTGTCCACTAGTTTTTTTAATTTTTCTCTACGTACGGCTAGCAAATCATTTAATTCTAATTCCTGTGACATTTCATCAACTCCTAATTTTCTTTAAACCTATAGCTTAATTCTGGTTATTAACATCCACTATCCAACTCATCCCATAAACAAAGAGGATCTGATGTAACGTTACCTTCGGGAATGATTTTGGTTTTTGGCTTATATGTAGAAAAACTGCCAGTAGATACTGGCAGTGTGTGATTATCTCAGACGAATTATAGAAAAGTAAAGTGATAAAGTCAACTATCTTAGCCTACTTCGACAGTCTCGTTCATTCTTGCTTCAACTTCATCAATATAGCTGTATAAAGAATTGTAGACATCATCACGCGTTTCGAACTGATTGATTTGGTCTCTCACTACTGAGTTGCCACGCATTCCTTTAAGATACCACGCTGCATGCTTTCTCATTTCACGGACAGCTACTTTTTCACCTTTTAATGCGATTAAACGATCTAAGTGAATCATACATACATCGATTTTCTCTCGCGGCGTTGGATCTCCAGGAAGTTCACCTGTCTCTAAAAAGTGAACTGTACGATAAAGCATCCAAGGGTTTCCTAATGCAGCTCTTCCAATCATAACACCGTCTACCCCTGTAGTATCTAACATGCGTTTCGCGTCCTCAGGTGTTTTAACATCGCCATTACCGATAACAGGAATATTTACAGATTCCTTTACTTCTTTAATGATATCCCAATTTGCTACACCTTCATACATCTGAACTCGCGTACGGCCATGCACAGCGACCGCTTTTCCTCCTGCACGTTCGACTGCACGTGCATTTTCAACAGCAAAAATATGCTCATCATCCCAACCGATACGCATTTTAACGGTTACCGGTTTATCAACAGCATCAACTACAGAAGATACCATTTCGTAAATCTTGTTAGGGTCAAGCAGCCATCTAGCCCCTGCATCACACTTCGTAATTTTCGGTACTGGACAACCCATATTAATATCGATAATGTCTGCATTCGTATTTTTATCTACAAACTTGGCAGCTTCCACTAATGTTTCTTTTTCACCGCCGAAAATTTGCAAGCTCAATGGTTTTTCACGCTCATCTACATACAGCATACTTAACGACTTAGCATTTTTGTGTAAGATTGCTTTATCACTAACCATTTCAGCACAAACAAGTCCCGCTCCAAACTCTTTCGCAATTAAACGGAAAGCGGGGTTACAAACACCTGCCATCGGAGCTAGCACAACTGGGTTTTTCATTTCAATATTTCCAATCTTCAACATCACTTTCACCTCCGACGTGTTCATAACTATTTATTTGAAGTCAACTCATCTTTACTAATTTGTAAAGCCTCAGCTATTTTTTCGATTAAATCTTCCGTTGGCACCCTCGTTCCTCTTTCGACTTCACCCAATACTGAGATTGAAATCCCTAAAGCGTGAGCAAATGATTCTTGCGTATAACCTTTCAATTTTCGAAAAGCCCGTATTCTCCTACCCCATTGTTCATTTTCCATACTCTAACACCTTCTTTATCTGTTAACCTTCTATAGATCTCCGAAACTGTTAACTGCTCATGAGGCAGTATCAATTGAGGGTTAATTTCCTTCAACGGAATGATGACAAAACTCCGCTCACTCATTCTTGGGTGAGGAATCATCAAATCATCCATCTTAATATTTTCTTGATTATAGAGTAAAATGTCAAGGTCTAATGTTCTCGGACCCCACCGGACAGGAGTATTTTTTTTTGCCTTACTTTCTACTTTTTGGGTTACTTGTAATAGTTGTTCAGGTGAATAGGAAGTTGAAACCTCAATAACCATATTTAAAAAATCCTGTTGGTCTAAATAACCGACCGGGTCCGTTTCGTAAATGGAGGAAACACGGTTGATCGTGAGACCGGCTTCCTCATTCAATTCCTTCAAGCCAAATAAAAGATATTCTTCTCGAACACCGATGTTAGAACCCAATGCGATATATACGAGATTATTCACCATACCGACTCCTTGTAATTTCTACTGCTACAGAATTGTAATGTCCATTAATTGGTGGATCTGGTTTAATGACTTTTATTGTACAAGACTGAACAATCGGAAATGTTTTAAGGATTAAGGAACTGATGTTTTCAGCAATTGTTTCCACTAACTTATGGGTTTGGTTCTCCACCACTTTTTTTGTAAGTTCGTACACTTCTGCATAGTTGACTGTTTGATTTATATCATCATTTATCCCTGCCGGACTCAAGTCTAACCATAAGGTTGCATCAACCTTAAAACGTTGACCTAATTTGTTTTCTTCAGGATATACACCATGATATCCATAAAACTGCATTTGATCGATAATAATTTTATCCATTTTATACACCTTTCCCTAACATCGCATCCATCATTTTTGCCATTCGGCTCATTTCTAAAACATCATGAACTCTCACAATTTGACAACCTTTCGCAATACCTAGGCAAATTGTTGCTCCAGTTCCTTCTACTCGCTGGTCCACTGGAAGGTCTAATGTTTTGGCGATAAAAGATTTCCGGGAAGTCCCTAATAAGACGGGATACCCAAGGTCTACAATTTCATCTACTTTTCTCATGACTTCGAGGTTGTGCTCATACGTTTTAGCAAAGCCAATCCCAGGATCTAAGATAATTTGATCATCACGAACGCCAGCCTCGTGACAAATATTGATACTTTCTTGCAGATCTCTTTTCATATCTTCTAGTAGGTTCACATAGTTTTTGTTTGTACGGTTATGCATGAGAATAATCGGAACATCGTAAGCTGCTGCCACTCCTGCCATCTTAGGGTCTGCTTTCGCTCCCCATACATCGTTAATGATCGATGCTCCTGCTTCAATCGCTTGTTTAGCGACCTCACTTTTATACGTATCGATTGAAATCGGGACCTCGACCTCTTGAGCAATTGCGGAAATTATGGGAATAACTCTTTCCAATTCTTCATTTTGTTCTACCTTTTCTGCTCCCGGCCTTGTTGACTCCCCGCCAATGTCAATGATTTTAGCTCCTTGACTTACCATTTCTTTAGCATGGCGAACAGCTGTTTCTATCTCGTTAAACTGACCACCATCAGAAAATGAATCGGGTGTTGCATTTAAAATTCCCATTACGGTTGTTTCACCTAAAAATTGTGTTGCTCTAACTTTTATAGGATTCATTTGAACAGACATTTCAACTTACTCCTTCTTATATATTTCGACTCGACTATTAAGTTTTTTCCTTAGTGAGAAATAATGTTTACGTAACTGATTAGCCAATGTCATTTCGCTGTCGTAGTTCGTCTTGCCATCAACATCTTTAAGTGAGACAACTTCTTGAATGGAATTAGTTACAAAAGCTTCATCTGCTTCAAACAAGTCTTCACTTTTATAAAAACCTTCTTGGTACTCGTACCCTAAATCGTTTAATAGCGTTAAAATAAACTGTCTTGTTACACCATTTAGTATTCCCGTTTCAACTGCTGGTGTATAAATAACATTATTTTTTAGCCAGAAAAGATTGGAGACGATTCCTTCAGCAAGATACCCGTCTTGCGTTAAGAAAATCCCTTCAACACTTGCATCTGAACCTATTTCCCTTTTTCCAATAATGTTATTTAAATAATGATGGGATTTCAGCCGTTCATTTCCTTCAGGTGTATTTCGTTTTGTGTTCAAGATAACCCCGCGTTTTGTCACTGACATCTTTTCTGGAAGTGGTTTAACGTACACAATCGTTGACGGTTGATCATATGGTTCATCTTGTAGTCCTAGCGCGCCCACTCCTGCGGACACATTCCATCTCACGTATGCATTCGTTAAATTATTTTTTGCTAATAATTGCTGTAAGATCGTCATGACCTCATCTTTAGTCCAGTCCCAATTGATGGAGAGATGACTTAAACTTTGGCGTAACCGAACAAAATGGTCATCCACTAAAAATGGATGACCGTCATAAATACGAAACGTCTCAAATACACCTAAGCCATACATAAAACCATGATCAAATGCTGAAATTTTTGCATTTTCCGGCGTTACAATTTCACCATTTACATAGATGTACATGCTGAGGTACGCCCCCTATAGTGTTCAACAAAATTACGCAATAAACGTTTACCTGACTCCGTCATTATGGACTCTGGATGGAACTGAACACCTTCAATAGGAAGTGTTTTATGGCGCAGAGCCATAATTTCTCCATCTGCTGTTTCTGCTGTGATTTCTAAGCAGTCTGGAAATGTTTCTTTTTCAACAATTAAGGAGTGATATCTTGTTGCTGTAAAAGGTCGTTCTATTCCTTTAAAGATAGTTTGTTCGTCATGAGTGATATCGGAAGTCTTTCCATGCATCAACCGTTCCGCTCGAATGACTTTGCCGCCAAACACTTGCCCAATCGACTGATGTCCTAAACAAACGCCAAAGATCGGGATCTTCCCGGCAAAGTGTTCAATTGCCTTTAGACTAATTCCTGCCTCATTCGGGCTGCATGGACCCGGTGATATCATCAGGTAATCTGGATTTAGTTCTTCAATTTCTTCAATGGTGATTTCGTCGTTTCGTCGAACGACTAACTCTTCACCCATCTCACCTAAATACTGCACTAAATTGTAAGTAAATGAATCATAGTTATCAATCATTAAAATCATTAGTACTCCTCCTCAGCTCTACTACTTAACTTTTTCTTCACTAACCTCTTCTTCACTCAACTCTTTTGCACGCCATAGTGCAGTTGCTTTCTTTAATGATTCTTTATATTCATGTTGTGGATTAGAGTCTATCACAATACCTGCTCCAGCCTGTACATAAGCCATACCGCCTTTTGCGAGTATTGTTCGAATGACAATATTTAATTCCATATCTCCATTATAACCGATCCAGCCGATGGATCCTGTATAAATTCCTCTTCTCACTGGTTCAAGTTCTTCAATGATCTCCATGGTTCTCACTTTAGGTGCCCCAGTAATCGTTCCACCTGGGAAAGTTGCTCGAATGATATCGTATGCATCTTTTCCTTCTGTAAGCTTTCCTTTTACATTAGAAACAATGTGCATAACATGGGAGTATTTTTCAATTACCATTAACTCGTCCACTTCAACTGAACCGAACTCGCAAACTCTTCCTAAGTCGTTACGCTCAAGGTCAACGAGCATAATATGTTCTGCACGTTCTTTTTCGTTTTCAATCAGTGTCTTAGCATTTCTTTCGTCTTCTTCTTCGTTCTTCCCTCTTGATCTCGTCCCTGCGATCGGCCGAGTACTTACTTCTTGTCCAGCTTTCTTGACAAGAAGCTCTGGTGAACCGCTTGTTAACTGAAATTCGGGAGTATGGAAGTAAGCCATATATGGTGAAGGGTTAACTTCACGTAATTTTTCATAGATATGAAGCGCTTTTGTTAGCAGCGGTTTTGCTTGACGTACTGACAAATTAACTTGAAAAACATCCCCTGCAGCTATATATTCTTGAATTGTTTCAACAGCGTTTGCAAATTCAGTTTCCGACAAAGAAGCTGTCCAAACGTTTTCCTTCTTAACGTCTGGCGCTTGCCAGTTCCATTCATCTATTGGTTGGATCCATCTTGTTTTATATAATTCCAACCGTTCTAAAGCTATTTCTCGTTCACTTTCTTTATAATGAATGATGATATTTAATTCTTGGCTCTCAATATCATAAACAAACACCTCATCAAAAACGAGAAAGTAAAGCTCTTGCAGTCCTAAATCATCTTGAGCTGTAGTTGGTAGTTTTTCAATTTGTCTTACAAGGTCATAGCTAATATACCCAACTGCCCCACCTTGAAATGGCGTAGCCTCTTCGGAATAGACTCGTTGTTGTTCTTGCATCCACTCTTTCATATTCGTAAGGAGATCCCCTGTTCTAGTCTCGGTTTGTCCATTATGTTCAATGGTTAAAGTTTGATCTTTTCCTTTAATAATAGCTATTGGGCTTAAACCGATGATATGGTATCGACCAGCTCTGCCACTTTCTAATAAGACATGATACGGTTCCTCTTTGGAAAGCTGCTTATATTGTTGAAACCAATCGCTTTCACTTAATGGGATTTTCGCTGTCAATACCTGCTGTTTATCTATCGAATTGTCTTGAAGCAATACACACACTCTCCTCATTAATGGCGAATGATTTCTAACCATTTTTCTTACGTTCATTCTACAACAATTTATAAAATACGGAAAGCAGAACTGCCTCCTTATACCTGAAAGAACAAGAGCTAATTTTTATGAAGTCCAAACCTCAAAAGAGGCTGACACGTCTGCGTCAGCCCCTATTTTAGATTTTATTCATCAAATTGGTAAAGTGGAGTTGAAAGGTAACGTTCACCATTACTTGGAATAATCGCTACTACCTTCTTGCCTGCCCCTAATTTTTCAGCTACTTGCAACGCTGCATAAATAGCTGCACCAGAAGAAATACCACCTAAAATTCCTTCTTCACGTCCGGCACGGCGTGCAATTTCAAACGCTTGATCATTTGTAACTTGAATTACTTCATCATAAACGTTTGTGTTTAAGATAGAAGGGACAAACCCTGCTCCAATTCCTTGGATTTTATGCGGGCCCGGTTTTCCACCTGATAAAACTGGAGAGTCTGCAGGTTCAACTGCATAGATTTTAAGGTTAGGGAAGTTTTCTTTTAACAATCCGCCTGCACCTGTAATCGTTCCACCAGTTCCGATACCCGAAACAAATGCATCAACACTTCCTTCAACTTGCTCTAAAAGCTCGCGACCTGTTGTTTCACGGTGAATTTCTGGGTTTGCTTCGTTCTCAAATTGCTGAGGCATGAAGTGACCCTCTTCTTTGGATAATTCTGTTGCTTTTCGAATCGCACCACCCATACCTTCTGGCCCTGGAGTAAGTACTAACTCAGCACCATACGCTCTTAGTAGGTTACGACGCTCCATACTCATTGTTTCTGGCATAACTAGCTTTGTTTTATAGCCTTTTGCAGCTGCAACCATTGCTAACCCGATTCCAGTGTTTCCACTAGTCGGTTCAACAATAATATCGTCTTTCTTTAATCGACCGTCTCTCTCTGCAGCTTCAATCATCGCTAAAGCAATACGATCTTTTACACTGCTTCCAGGATTAAAATACTCAAGCTTTAAATAAATATCTGCAGACCCTTCAGGTACAATTCTGTTTAATTTCACTAATGGCGTTTGCCCAATTAAATCTGTAATTGAATTTGCTACACGCATTTTTAACTTCCCCTTTCGTTAATACCGAGTAAATTCATTGGTTTTGTTAAGATTATAGTAGCAAATGATTTCCATTTAGTCAACGGATTTTTTTGATAATTTTAACTCTAATTATTTTTTCCTGTTTCTGTTAGTAAAGCTTCTAACTCTGGTTTGGTGAACACATAAGTTTCGTTACAAAAATGACAACGAGTTTCAGCTTTTCCTTCCTCGTCGATCATTGCTTGTATTTCTTCGGCACCTAAACTAATAATAGCCGTTTCAAACCTTTCCTTTGAGCAACTACAGGAGAATTTAACATCCATTTGATCAAGGATTTTCAAGTTTTCTTTACCTAGTAACTCTTCAAGGATTTCTTCGGGGCTTTTACCCGTTTCAATTAGTTTAGAGATTGGGGGGATTTGGCTTAAACGATTTTCAATAAACTCAATGATGTCATCTCCAGCACCAGGCATCATTTGAAGGATAAATCCACCGGAAGCTAAGATGGTATAATCAGGGTTAACGAGCACCCCAACTCCAACAGCCGATGGAATTTGTTCAGATGTTACAAAATAATATGTAAAATCCTCACCCAATTCCCCGGAAATAAGTGGAACACTTCCTGTAAAGTAATCTCTTAGGCCTAAATCTTTTACAATAGAAAGTTGACCATTTGTTCCTACCGCTCTTGCAACATCGAGTTTCCCTTGAGCATTTAAATCAAAGTGAACATGTGGGTTTTTAACATAACCCCTTGTTTCCCCTTTGGCATTCGTATCAACAATAATATGACCGATTGGCCCGTCTGCTTCGATTTTTACAGTGATTTTTGCATCACCTTTTTGCATGGCACCCATCATCGTTGCCGCCGTCATGGCTCTTCCTAGCGCAGCTGACGCCGTCGGCCAAGTGTCTTGTCTTTTTGCTCCCTCACTAACCATTGCGGTCGTTCGCGTTGCATACGCTCTCACTTTTCCATCAAATGCAATCGCTCTTACAAGATAATCACTCATGATCTTCGTCCTTCCTAGCATTTTTCATATAAATCATCTGCAGACCTTTAAGCGTTAAAAACGGATCTACAACTTCAATCGTTCTGGACTCTTTTCCTATCAATGTAGCTAAACCTCCAGTTGCAATAACTTTAGGTTCTACCGGAGATTGCTCTTTCATTCTTCTGACGATTTCATCAACTTGTCCTACATATCCATAATAGATACCGGCTTGCATGGCATTTACCGTGTTCTTACCAACTACTGAAGGCGGTTCTGAAATTTCAATACGCGGTAATTTCGATGCCCTTGTATATAGAGCCTCAGTCGATATGCCGACTCCGGGGGCAATCGCGCCTCCCATATATTGCTTCTCTTCGTTAATATAACAGAACGTAGTAGCTGTACCAAAATCTACGATAATTAAAGGGCTTCCATATAAATCAATGGCAGAAACAGCATTAACGATCCTGTCTGCACCTACTTCTCTAGGGTTTTCATACTTAATGTTTAAGCCCGTTTTAATTCCAGGTCCAATCACAATTGGGTCTAACTTGAAATATTTCTTGCACATCTTTTCTAGTGCAAACATAATCGGAGGAACAACAGAAGAAATAATAATTCCATCGATTTCATTTAAGCTAAGATCTTGATCTTGAAACAAGCTTTTGACAAGCATACCGTACTCATCTTCTGTCTTATCTCTACTCGTAGCAATACGCCAATGATGAATCAGATCATCACCATCGTATACACCAAGAACAATATTCGTATTCCCTACATCTACAACAAATATCATAATTGTTTCACCACATTTCCCTTTTTTATATGTATGTTTACTTTACCTCAATTTTATCATTTTCAAAAGAAAATAGGATGTCTTATGACATCCTATTTTTCCTATTACTTATCTGTTTTATTTTCATCTTCTGATTTTGGCGTCGCAGATGTTTCATCTGAAGGCTTAGCCTCAGTTTCTTCTTTCGATTCAGCCTCATCTTTTTTAGAAGAGATATTGACTTTAACATCACCATCTTGAGTCGTCTCAGACTTAAGCTCTTGTTTACGATACGCATCTGTATGATGGTTTTCAGGAAGTTTTCCTTCGTTAACAAGTGACTTAATTTGTTCAGCATCTAACGTTTCAAGTTCCATCAACGTTTCTGCCACAAGATCTAGCTTATCTTTATTATCAAGAAGGATCTGCTTACAACGTTCATAGCATTCTTTAATGAAACGTTGAACTTCTAAATCAATTTCATAAGCAATTTGGTCACTGTAGTTTTGCTCATTTTGAATATCACGACCTAAGAACACTTGCCCTCCAGAACTTTGTCCGAATTGCATTGGCCCGAGCTTCTCACTCATGCCATACTCAGTAACCATCTTACGAGCAATACCTGTTGCACGTTGGAAGTCATTGTGAGCTCCAGTACTAACTTCTCCAAAAGTAATTTCCTCAGCAACACGACCACCGAGCAAGCCCATAATTTTATCAAGCAACTCTGGTTTTGTCATAAAGTAGCGATCTTCTTTCGGCAGCATGACAGCATATCCGCCAGCTTGCCCGCGTGGAACGATCGTAACTTTGTGAACCATATCTGCATTTTCAAGTTTGACACCAACGACCGTATGGCCTGCTTCATGCCAAGCAACAATTTTCTTTTCTTTTGCCGAGATCACACGGCTCTTCTTAGCCGGACCAGCAATCACTCGGTCTATAGCCTCTTCAATATGAACCATGTTTACTTTCTTCTTGTCTTGACGTGCAGCAACAAGAGCCGCTTCATTTAGAAGGTTTTCTAAGTCAGCACCCGAAAAGCCAGGTGTACGAGCAGCAATTGCTTTAAGATCTACGTCATCGGCAAGAGGTTTATTACGTGCATGTACTTTTAATACCTCTTCACGACCTTTAACATCTGGTCGACCAACTAGAATTTGTCGGTCAAAACGACCCGGACGTAGTAATGCTGGATCTAGAATATCCGCACGGTTTGTTGCCGCGATGATAATAATTCCTTCATTTGCACTAAAACCATCCATTTCAACAAGTAACTGGTTTAGCGTCTGCTCACGTTCATCGTGACCACCACCAAGTCCTGCTCCACGTTGTCGTCCAACCGCATCAATCTCATCAATAAAGATAATACACGGTGCATTTTTCTTCGCATTTTCAAATAGGTCACGTACGCGAGAAGCACCGACCCCAACAAACATCTCCACGAAATCAGAACCACTGATTGAGAAGAACGGTACACCCGCTTCACCTGCAACTGCACGTGCTAGTAACGTTTTACCTGTACCAGGCGGTCCAACTAATAGAACACCTTTTGGAATACGAGCACCAATTGCTGAGAACTTTCGAGGGTCTTTTAAGAACTCAACCACTTCAACAAGCTCTTGCTTCTCTTCATCTGCACCAGCAACATCCTTGAATTTCGCTTTCTTCTTATCATCCTGAACCATTTTCGCCTTACTCTTACCAAAGTTCATGACACGGCTTCCACCGCCTTGAGCCTGGCTTAGTAAGAAGAAGAATAGGATGAAAATAATGATAAATGGAATTATTGACGTAAAAAAGGTAACCCAACCACTTGTCTCATCCGCAGGCTCCATCGTGAACTCCGGTGCAGCAACTCCACCTTCTTGAACAGCAAACAGCCTTTCAACTGCCAACTCAGCCCTAGGAATATATGTTTGGAAATACTCTCCTTCTGGCATGTTTACAAGCTGTCCGCGCACTAAGTACACTTGTCGCTCAGGCTTTAAAGAAAGAGTGGTAACCTCGCCATTTTGAAGTTTTTCATAAAACTGATCAACTGTCATCGGTGTCGTCTCGACTTGATCACCGCTAAAGACACTTACAATTCCTACGATGACTAGAAAAATTAATAAGTAAAATATCGTGTTACGAAAAATCCGATTCATTCCTGACCTCCTCCCACGTACAATAAGCTTAAATTATAGTATCATATTTACCACTTTTTTCACAATCTTTACGTCCCATAAATTTCTGGCTTTAGTACGCCAATATACGGGAGGTTTCGATAGCGCTCAGCAAAGTCTAATCCATATCCGACAACAAACGCATCTGGAACCGTAAATCCGGCAAGATCCGGTACTAAATCGACCTTTCTGCCTTCTGGCTTATCTAAGAGAGTAACAATCTTAACCGATTTTGCTTTACGGTAATGAAATAGCTTTACTAAATAGCTCAGTGTTAATCCGCTATCTATAATATCTTCTACAATGAGGACATCCCGTCCTTCTACTGAAGTGTTTAAATCTTTTACAATTTTAACTTCACCCGATGTAACAGTGCCTGCACCGTAACTTGATACATCCATAAAATCAAGCTCGATATGTGTATCTATTCTTTTCGTTAAATCGGCCATAAAAGGTAGAGCACCTTTTAAAACTCCGACAACAAGGGGAAACCGCCCTTCATATTCTTTCGTCAGTACGTCTCCTAGCTCGCGTACCTTCTGTTGTATTTCTTCTTCAGAAATTAAAACTTCTTTGATTTCATCTTTCATTCTACTGTATACCCTCCTGTAACTGCTGCTGAAAAGAATTATACCGAGCCTTCATTATGAAATTCAAATGAAAGCACTAAATATTTTTGCGACATTTCTGTGACAGCACCTTTTTTAGAATGTCCTAATAGGGGAATCCATATCACTTCATTATTTCCATCAATAACAAGCGGCCATACTTTTCGTTTCCATTGCTCAATCTTATGATCAATAAAAATACGACTAATTTTCTTTGATCCAGTCATCCCCACCAATTGAATACGATCCCCATTCATTTTCGTTCTAACATTTAGTGGATACACAACTTGCTCTGCATCACAAATATAAGTATACGGAGTTCGTTTGATGTCCATAAGGTTTGATGTGAATTTTGCACTTATTATTCCCAACTTTGTAGATATGCATCCTGGAACTTGCAATTCGTATGTAAAAGTCTCAAAACCTTCCTCGGCTTCTTTAAAACGTAACCGACAACGGTCATAAACTCTTTCAACCAATAACCCTTGTGGGAAGTCTAATTGTCCAGAGGGATTTCGAGAGTGAATCAGTTGATGAACTTGTTCAATATGTATGTATGAGAGAAATGGGTAATTTTCCCCGTAAAGATATTTTAATATTAGATGAATACCCCTTCTTTGTAAAGCGACGGCCATATCTTTGAAGCGATTAACAGAAATGACGACTAATTCCTTCGTTTTCGTCTCAACGATGTCTTCTAAATGTGTACGAGTTACTTCCTCAAGATAGAACTGATCTAACTCGATTTGTTCACTCATTCGCTGAAAATGAATGTGTGCCTTTGAGTTTTCACTTTTAATAAACGGTAGCACTTCTTTTCGAAAACGATTTCGCATGTACTTATCAGAAGCGTTGCTTTCATCTATTCTTGGTTGCAATTTTTCCTCATTACAGTATTGCACGATTTGTGCTTTTGTTATTCCTAAGAATGGTCGAATTAAGGTTCCGGTTGCAAACCGCCTCGACGCAGGTATACCGGAAAGCCCTTCTGGAGACGTTCCTCTCACTTGATTCATTAGGATCGTTTCGATCTGGTCATCCCCGTGGTGAGCCAAAGCGAGGTAGTCGGCATCGTATTTCGTCATCACTTGGTTAAATACATCGTACCGACATTTTCTTGCCGCCATTTGAATACTCAATCCAAATTCTTTTTGAACCCTTTTGACGTTGACTCGACTTCCTTCAAAAAGAATGTCCCTCTCCGCACAATACTGCTTAACAAACTCAAAATCTTCCGCGGAAGTGACTTCTCTTAATTGATGGTCAATATGACTTGCTATTAATTGATAATTTTCCTTTTGGCTTTCTTTCCATAGGAAGTGTAATAATGCCAGTGAATCAGGTCCTCCCGACACCCCTACAACGATAGTAGAATTAGGTTGGAGCAATCGATGATCTTTAATGAATTGCTTAACGTCCTGGTTCATAACGTTGACCGATACCTCCCTTCTTAAAAGAGAAAATGGCTAACGCAAAAACAAGCCCCCCTGCAATGGCCCCGGCCTGAAGCATGGTGCTAATCCCAAGTTCTAACCCGAGTAAATAATCACTTTCGACAAATGCAAGCATTGTAAAATACGCCTTACTTCCAGGAACTAATGGAATAATTGCAGGAATACTAAAAGTTGTCGCTGGTATTCGAAATTTTTTAGCAAGCATTTGCGCTATAGTAGCACTCATAAAAGAAGCTAAAGCAGTAGCTAAGATTATTGAAATTCCGTATTCTGGTAAAGTTCGGTAGATAAACCACGATAAGCAACCAATAAGTGCACCGATAAATAAAGCTCTTGTTGGAACATTAAACAAAATTCCAAAACAAAGCGTCGCTGCATATACAAATAATAACTCCAACCACATCGCTGTTCCCCCCAATTAAATGTTCTTAAAGATGATCACGTTAAGAATAAACCTATGGCTAATGCTACTCCTGTTGCAATTGAGAGTGCTGTCAAAATAGCTTCAGCTCCCCTGCTTACACCAGCAACGTAATCGCCTGATATTAAATCTCGCACCGAATTAGTGAGGGGGACTCCTGGTACTAGAGGCATTAAAATTCCTATAATAATTTGATCTAAATTAGCACCGACTCCAATATAGACCAAACCAATAGCAACACTGCCACCAATAAATGCAGATATAAATTCAGCAAAAAACTTCACCTTTAAGTACTCTTGGAACTTAAAAACACAAACACTTACAATAAAGCCAGCAATGAAAGCAGGGAGCATATCACGTAAACTGCCACCAAATAAGTAAGAAAACCCTGCACCGGCTACACCTGAAGCAATATGAACGAGCCAAACAGGGTAATTCATTGGTGCTTTGGCAATTTCATTTAATTTATCATAAGCGACTTCTTCATCTATTTCTCCCGTTACAAATTCGCGAGACACTTGATTGACTAATGTAACTTTATTTAAGTCATATATTCGATCATCAACACGAATCATTTGCATCGTATCCCCTTTGCCAACTTCGTCAAAGGAGAGGAATATTCCTGTCGTTGTTACAAAGCTATGAACATTAACGAACCCTGCTGATTTAGCCATTCGCTCTAACGTTTCTTCTACCCGATAAGTTTCTGCACCGTACGTCAGCATAATTTCCCCAGCTAACAAACATACATCCATCATCTTATCTGCTCTAGACATGGCACCCTCCACAACTCCCGGACTTTTTGAATATCCTTACATTAATTGTCCAAATAAGTATAGGATATATGCCAATATAAGAAAAGAGGTAACAAGAAAGATTTCAATTAAATACGATGATTTGGCTGGTTTTTTTTGCTCTTTTCGGCCCACTCTTGGCGGGGTTGAAGATTTAGGTTTAGTATAATGAGTGGATTTTTTTTGGATTGCATCCATTAGATCTTTTTTCATCATTTGGGCATCACTGTACTTTCCTTGAAGTCCTTTTAACATGACATTACGATATGGCTTTAATCCCGGTTTCATCTCAATCGCTTGTTTCAATTGTTGGATTGGTTCTCCTTTTTTATCAAATCGTTTAGGATACATACAATTAATCATAATCATCACGAGAGCAAACAAATCATAGCTCGGCTCCGCTACCCTCGAACCCATACCCCAATAGCCTCGGTCGAAAAACTCAGTGTACTCTTTAATTGATCTTCCAAGTAGTGTCGTTCCGCCAACGTCTAGCCATCGTATTCGCGGCGTTGGTCCAATAACGATTAAATTATCAGGCTTTAAGTCTCCAAATGCCCAACCCGCACGGTGCAGTCGGTCTAAATCCCCTAATAGTTGAACCATTAAAATACCGATCCACTCTTCTCCTCGCTTTGAAATAAATTGGATTAATTGTTCCCCTTTTAAATACTCCATCACATAAAAAGGAAGGACTCCTTGGTTGATTACTAAATCATCCACATCTAACAAAGAAGGCCCAAGTACCTGACCTTGGACCTTCGAAAAATGCTTTAAGACATTAACCTCAGATGTGATGGCCATGCTATCCACACCGATTTTTAAGGCAACCTCGCCCTCTATACACCGTGCTAAGTAGACCGAACCAGTTGCACCAGATCCTAGTAACTTAACAATTTGATATTTTTTCCGATGCCATTTTCCGACTACTGTTGCTCCTGGTTGTAAGTTACATGCCTGAGTCTTCGAGTAGTTCATCCTCGCCACTAGAGATCAAACTCCTTCTCGAGTTAGTTTTCTCAAACTTTTGTAGTGCAACTTGTAAGGCAGGACCCGTTGGAGTAATGCCGCCTGAAGACAACTTATGAAAAATGCCTGTTAATGATTCTAGTTTAGGTGACCAATCTAATAGACGGTCCATATCCTTTCTCTTCCCTGGAAAAGAGTAGAGCGAGAACCGATTGTCTCCCATTCGAGAAGTAAGACTTATAGATAAATCAGTTAACGCATCCTGTACCATTGGTAATTTATTCTTCATACTAGCACTTGTATCTACTAAAATTAAAACATTTAAATCGATGGTTTCTCCTAATTCGTCTACAACTTCCATCACTTGCCCTCGTTTTTCAGGAGACAAATCTTCCATCTCTTGTTCTTTCCCTAATATTTGTTGAAGCTCGCGATTAACTACACCATATAATGTTTGAGTCATAGCTTTTCGTGTTACCATTTGTACCGTTTTCGCTAAGTTTTGCGCATATACAATCTGGCTGACGCCGCCGCCCGCCATAGCAATCGACTCTATTTCCTGAACACCTTGTTCATTCATCGGACTATTATCTACTACACCTATAACATTAACTGTGATCCCTTGTTCTTTTGCTAAAGCTGCAATTGCAACCGGGTCTTCACCTTGGTTTGAGCAACCATCAGTAATAAGCAAGATTTGTCGTAACGTTCCTTTACCCAAACATATCCCCTCCAATTTTCTGAATGTTACCATCATTCACCAATTGAAGGGGGTTTATACGTAGCAACTAAGCGTTTTCCCATCTTATTATTGAGCTTTCTTTTTCTCTACTTTTCTCGGCTTATAGATTGGTATAGCTGCCCACTTTGGCATATTTCTCTTAACCTTTGCAACGACAATGGTCATATCATCTTCAATACTGCCTTCATTACGAATTACTCTCTCTAATATTAAATCAGCAACTTCCTGAGGATCTTCAGATGATACTTCAGAAATAATTCGTTTCATCCACATTTCTTTATTTTCAACATGTTTTGGTGCATCAAAAATGCCATCGCTCATCATAATTAGTAAATCTCCAGCTTTCATTTGCTCGCTAACTACATCTACGTCAAATTCTTGAATAATTCCCATTGGTAAATTACTAGCTTCTATTTTTGTTACGGTTGTCCCTCTTTTAATAAAGCTAGGGATAGAACCAATTTTTAAAAACTTTGCATTAGCGTCTTGTAAATCAATCATTGCTAGATCAAGCGTTGAAAAGATCTCATCTGTTGTCCGTAA
>NZ_JBYCKM010000031.1:0-23697 GCF_057473385.1 Alkalihalobacterium sp. TH-98
CTTTCTCCTAGTTTCTTCCTCTACCGCTCACGTTTACGCTCTTTTCGTTCACGCTTTCTCCTAATTTCTCCCTCTACCGCACATCAATAAACAAAAAAATACTGGCTCGACCAAACATAAAATGTACCTATCTAAGCCAGCCTCTTTAATATCAGTCCTGGTGAACCTGACGTATTGTTCGCCTAATAGCTACCTATATAAAGACAAGTTCACCGCAACAAATGAAAGACATCTATCTTAAATAAGAACTCTTCCTATACGGTATCATTGCATGCATAGTGTAAAAGTTAGTTTTGTTTCGTGCCAGTAAAACTTACTTCAGAAGCCGCCCCTGTATCGTCCGAACTAGGGACAGGCATATTGTTTACTTGTCTAACTTGAATGGTTTCTAGTTTTTCACCAGTGTAATGGATTACCAAAGTAGATTCATATAAATATTCTAATTGCTTTATGTTTAATACCAAGGTCTTTTCATCTTCCCAAACTCCTGTGACGGAATGAACCCCCATTGTTGTATCACTTACGAGAGAGACACCGTTCAAACCAATATGAAATGTATCCGTAATCCCATCCTCATAACTCAGCATCATTTGAGCAGCAGCATCTTCCTCGAACGTAAAAAACATTTCCTTCCAATGAAATGGATTTTTTTCAAATGTATACTTTTGTTGATCGATTTTAGTTACAGTGTCCGGGAGAGACTGCTCCATGTTTTCGCCTGCCTCATTTTTGCGATTAATCAATTCAGATAAGTCATTAAACGGCTCCTCATTTTCTTCAATAGCGTCATCTGACACAACGGCTTGAATGATCGGACCTATTAATGGCGTTAATCTCCGATTGATTTCAGGAGCTTCATGTCCAGACGTGAAAACGACGACAAGGTCTTCTTCCGGTATTACATAAATGGCTTGACCGTAGGCTCCTTGTGCATAAAAGAATTTACGACTTTCGACTTCATCTATATACCAACTGTACCCGTACTGGCTGCCTCCTATAAACGGGTCTTGGATATCTGTTGTCGTAGATCTCTCAATCCATTCCTTTGAGATGATTTGTTCACCGTCCCATGTACCTTCACTTAAGTACAAGAGACCCATTTTAGCCATATCGCGCGGGGTCAATGCTAAGCCATTGCCGCCCATCGCAACACCATGAAGCTCTGAGAACTGTGTATTTGTAATAGAAAGCGGTTGAAAGAGATATGTCTCTGCAAACTCAACCGTACTCATACCCGTTTTTTCTTGAATGATAGCTGATAATAGATGTGAATTACCGCTATTATACAAATAAGAACTATTCGGTGCCTCTTTCATTGGCAAATCTAACATAAATTGAACTGGATCTTCTGCTTGTAACATTTGACTATAAACCATTCGATAGTCCACATCAAAACCTGAACGCATCGTTACTAAATCTTCTACAGTTAAATTTTGCTTATTTTCATCTACATTTTGTATCTCTCTATCTGCAAATATATCGACCACCTTCTCATCTAAGCGAAGATATCCTTGGTCGATAGCAATTCCAACTAGTGCAGAGGTGAAGCTTTTTGTGGCAGAATAAATCCACTGTTTGATCTCGGGGGTATAATCATCGTAATAGGCTTCGGCGATAATATAATGGTTCCTCACAATGAGTGCACTATGTATACCTGGATGTCTCTCATCTAATTCCTCGAAAATCGTTAACAATTGACTAGAATCCATCCCCTGTGCTTCTGGTGTTGAGACCCGCCATTGATCCGTAGGAAAATATGGCTCCTGCGTAAGATGGACTTCAGCATTAGCCTCGATATCGTTAGTTCCTTCATTATCTAACATCGTACACCCTGCCAAACAAATGACAATTAATATAGAAAATAAAAGTTGTTTCATCTTCATAAATTGACTCCTTTCCAAAATTGGTAATAAGGGATTAAACTAGTGCAAAATAATAGATGACAAAACCAGCGATAAAAACCGTATCACCGATCACATGGTAGAAACGTATTTTAGACTTTTTGACGTTTGCCAAGCTCGTTTCGAATAAAATTTGATACACATTAGCAATAAAGAGAACGGCAGATAGGATAATGACAAAAAGGCTGCCTGTAATTAAAATTGCCAAAATATAAAACAACCAGCTGCGCAAAAATGAAAAAGCCATCACAAACAACAATAAGGAAAAACTATGTGGGTTAATGTCCAACTCTTCCTCAGATGATATCTCTGCTAAACTTTCTTTAATCTTTTTATGTTCCCGCAAGTAACTAACATTCACCCAAAGTAAAATAAAACAATATATCAATAAAACAAGGTCTTCACGACCAGTAATAAGGTCTGTCATTTATTTATCCCCTCCTGCTAGTCCCATTAATATTAATAGGTTACCTCCCAAAAGTACCTGTCTTTAATCTCATCGGTGATGCAATATATATGTATTGTGTCATTGTATGGTCTTCCATCTTCCTTATATATTTCTTAGTATGTAGTACGTTTGATTGACAAAAAAGTTCCAAAAAAATACCCACTTTGTTCTTAATTGATCAAAGTAGGTTGTTCGATATTTTAATAGTAAAGCCAGTCTGTATTTTTCCTTGTGATTATTCATTACTCCTTGTATCCTGCACCACTACTTTGGTTGACTTTCTTCTAGTCCCGTTACTCTTTTTCCAATTAGAACATCTTTATGCCCAAACGCGAATACGATAATAACAATGTAAAAAATGCTTAGGAGGCGACGTAAATGTTACAAGTAGCAGGGATGCCTTTTCAACCGAGTGGCTTGTTGCACCTTGGAACGATAGAAAGAGTGATTATTCAGCAAATGATTAACGCTCCAGTTGTCTATTCATATCCTTCCGTTCGTGAACTACAGTTTGAACTTAGTGCTCGAAAACACATTATAGAAAGTGCAAAGGCTATGAACGAAAGCCAAATGGAGTTTACCACTTTCAGGTATGCGCGTTGTAACCCTACATACTGGAATTTAACGGGGGCAGGCGGTTTTTTACTTAGACCTGACGTGTTTCCAGCAGATGCCATTCTAGACATTTATCGAAATAGTTCACTGTATGCCTTCGAATGTGCAACAGCTTGCGTAATTATTTATTATCATGCCATTTTAAGAAGTATTGGGAGAACTACTTTTAATAACTTTTTTCGAAATCTCTATCTATATAGTTGGCATACAGATCCGGACCTTGGACTAACTACCTTTCAAGGAAGTCATTTTTTACCCGGTGATGTGATTTATTTTAATAATCCGGACTTTCATATCCAAACACCTTGGTTTAGAGGATTAAATGCGGTTGTATTAGAAGATGGTAATTACTTTGGACACGGTTTTGGAATTATGAGTGGCCGAGAAATAATCGATTTCCTGAATACACAGCGTAATCCAGGAAGTACTCAACCCGCTTACTTAGCAAGTATAGTTACAAGACCTTCCTTTAACAGATTATCTAACCTCTCTATAAATCTACAAAGGGAGCACACGGTTTCTAAAACGACACCTAGGGTAGTTCACCATAACAAAAATCGTATCTCAATAGTACAGCATTTACATTACTGTAATACAGAGTTTCATAGCTAAAAAACTCTATTTCAGTTTAGAAGGCACCCAAGACACTAACCCATTTTTAAGGGAGACGGGCTCCACTTTCAATTAGGTGAGTATACTGTAGTGTAAATACACAAACACGAAAGGATGTATAAACATGTACGCAAACGTAAATGCAGCACCTTTTATGGGCGCAAACGTATCACCTATGATGATGGATAATGTATCACCTATGATGATGGATAATGTACCACCTACTATGACTGCTCCTATGGCTCACCACCCTTATATGGCTCCTTCTTATGGTTATGGTTGCCCTACTCCAGCACGCGGAATCGATAACTTTGTATTAATTGTTGTGTTGTTTATCTTATTAATCATTGTTGGTGCTAGCTTCACAGCATACTAATCGATAAACTACTACAGTAAAATACTACTGCTTACTAAAAACAAGGACATATTTTAATAGAATATGTCCTTGTTTTCATAATGGTACCCTGTAGTTCATCACATAATTTAACAATTCACCTTTCATATGATCTCCTATTTTCGAAACCGCAACGATACCATCTACAATTATTAAAAAGCAACAATTGAACCGATTGTTCTCCCAAGCCATAATCATTTAACACCATTCTCTACTAAGGCAAACTTATTGAAATCAATTCATAACCCAATTCTGTCATTCTATGCCTTAAAACCAGTTGGGCTTTTCTCGCTCTTTCATCAAAGATTTTGAGATCTTCTGTTTGAGTTTGCCATGGTAATTTCGTTTCGTTTTCTAGTTTTTCTACTTCTTCATCGATCCAAGTTTGGTATTTTTCATAAGTCGTAATCGCAACCTGTTCTTCCTGAAATTCTTCTGGAACAGAATAGTGCAGCTTACTCAACCACTTGGTAAACGATTTTTCACCATATGTATCTATTCGCTTATTAAAAGTCGCAATTAACTCCTCCATTAAAAGAGGATCAAAATTTTGTACCATCATCTTCACTTCTAAAAATTGTAATGTAGCGTCTGCAGACATTTCCTTTTTGTTCGTTTTTATTAATGTAGCTATGCCCCCAGCTACCATGAGACATCCAGCTACAGCAGCTACAGCTTTTCTCCAATTCATCTTGATTTTCCTCCTTCAATTTTTCAGTCATTGTTTTATTTAACCTTTTTCTATCTACTTTAATTTTTATTAGATTATTAAATTAACTAGATTTACCAGTTTCTATATAATACCATATCAATATGAGAACTTTTTTACTTTTCTAAAAGATAGGAGGCTTCAATATGAATCGAGATTGGTTTGGAGATATTTTGAAAGAAAATGAAAAGAGCGGTGAGCGATTAAAAGGCATGGGAAAACCGCTTTCAAGAGAAACACTCGAAGGAAATGTACTTGATCGTACCGTGAAAAACGCAGGATATTTACCAGAATGGGTGTCGTTACAACAAGAAATTCGTTCTTGCTTAATTAAGCTCATCCCTGACTTGCAAAACGTCGACAAACAAGGTGAGATCGAACAAGAAATTGACGCCATCAACGTTCTAGTGAAGAAATACAATAAAATATGCCCTGCACCCATGCAAAAAATGCTAATCACACGGGAATTAGCTGAAACTCAACTGAAACACTGGGAATAGCAGCACCATCTATTTGAAAAGATAGTTGTTTCATAGATTTATTGTCCGATTTCATAGTTTATTGTCCGATTTGACTGATTTATTATCCGATTTCTCACTTTATTGTCCAATTTCATTCATTTATTGTCCGATTTCTTATTTTATTGTCCAAAATGTGAAAATTCCCGCTCTATCCAAAACAACAGAAGCATGATATATAACTATTTCTCCACTCTATACCAACATAAAAAATCCAGGGTGATCGCCTTCGCCCCTGGATTTTTTTCTATTAATTTTCGTTTAGTTGGCAATACGCATCCACAAAAAATTGCGGGTTAAGCGGTTGACCTGTTACTTTTTCAATTTTTTCGTTCCAATGATATTTTGATCCTGGTTTGAAAAACTCTTCTCTTAGGAAATTCCCAACAGTTGGTGTGAAAAATTGCTCTGACAAATCTGTCTTAATATATTGATGAAGCTGAGCAGAAGTCAATTCTCCTAATAAGTAATTCTGATAGTAAACAGGGGCTAACGTAAAGTGAATTTTCGCTGCCCAGTCTGGTAGGTTTCGATCTTCGGGTGCATTTACTAACTGAATGTCACTTACTAACTTCCACCAAAGTGCATTTAAGTCTTGATCTGGATTTTCATATAACTCTTTTTCAAAGAAGACAAACGTAATAATCCAACGAGCAGAAATTAACATTTTTAGTTGCTCGTATTTTTCAAGAGCCGGTGCCAGTGTGTCGAGTTGCTTATCATCTAGCTCTAAGAAAGTCGCTAACCACTCACGATTTTCTGTCATTTTACCAAATAACATTGCAATCGCCTCTGTTGTTAACGTATGAGCCGGTGCTCTTAAAACGTACGGTAATCTAGTATCTAAGTATTTGAAGTATGCCGCATGTCCAAATTCATGTAACATCGTTCCCATCCAGTAGGAATTCGGTTGATTGTTACATAAAACGCGCGTGTCGCCTTCTCTGTCCATATCCATACAAAAAGCCGTTGGATTTTTACCAGGACGAGGGTTTAGATCGCTTGTCGCATATAAGTCTTCAATCGGAATATTCATGGCTGCAAATGTATCAGCCGTTAATTTTTCAAGATCTTCATTTTTAAAATATGGATCTAAGTTCGTTTCGTCTGAAGCAGGCGCTTCTTGGAAAAATGGATCTACGTAGTGCCACGGGCGAAGGTCAGAAACGTCCATTCCGAACTTAGCAGCTAATTGCTCATCCAATTCACTCTTTAATTGACGATAAGTGTCATTCGATAAGTCAACTAACTTTTGGAAAATAGCAAAAATTTCATCTCGATCCAATTCCTGATTTTCAAACGACATTTCATGGTAGTTATTATATCCTACCGCTTTGGCCGATTCGTTGCGCTTTTTGACTAGTGTTAACAGCTTTTTCTCTACGACTTGACCGACTTCTTTGGATGCTTTCCATGCGTCTTCACGTTCTTGCAAGTCCTCACTGTTTAACAAAATATTACGTACGTCATTGGCTGATAACTTCTTCCCATTAACTTCTGGTTCGTATGTATTAAACATGTGGTTCAGTTCAGCTGAAAGTTGCGACAGCTCTTGTAAACTTTCTTTAGGAAGTTGATTTTCTTTAAACTGACTTTGCAGTGCTTCTAGTTGACGTGTTTCGATCGCCGTTAATTCCGATTCTCTTAAATAGTTTTGAACCGCGTTAAACAATTCACTGTTTGAAAAATAGGTACGAAACTCAGTTTGCGCTTCGCCTACTTTATCCGCCCACTCTTTTTCACCCGTTGTTTGTGCCATCCAACTAGTATTTGTAATATTACGATATAGTTTTTCAACCATCAAATTTTGATCTTTTAAAAATTGTTGTACGGTCATTCGTCTTCCTCCAATTTAAAAATGATATAATTAGCAGTTTGAAAATTGCTTTTAATATAATACTATACTAAAAAACCACTTGAACGCTAATCATTTTCTCTTTATTTTTCTAAAATTTGATAATCTTTTGTTTTGGTTACCGGTATGTCGTGTTGTATGGCAAATCGGTTAAGTTCCTCATAGACTTCGTCGGGGCGGAAATTGATAATCCTTACATTTAAATTGTTTCTCACTTGAATAAGAGTTATCAACAGAAGTTAGAGAATTGGCAACTTTGATGTTTTAGCCGTAAACACCATGCGCATGCCTCCCTTCTATCGTATTCTCTTTTATTCAGAAAATTGCTATATCCTATTACAAAATTTTTTTGGATTATATAATAGAAAGTTTATAGTTAGCTTTGCTTCTTCTCCAGCTTTTGTAAAATATCATCCGTTTTTTCCTCAATACGTTTCATGCGCTTTTTGTTCTCGATGGTAGTCCTTATGAAAAACACAATCAGCATAATAAAACCTATTAATACTGCTAAACTAAGTAATTGGAAAATGGCATCAAATACATTAAATCCAATTTCACCAAACATCTCGTATCACCTCGTGTCTTTTTGTTTATTTGCATATGTTGGAAGATACTCTTCCTGCTTTTTCTTCAAGCCTCTAACTATGAATCCTGTATTCTTCTAGTTCCTCACTTACAATTACTGAGAACCGTGCTAATCATAAAACTCCATATGCTCTTTATCTTGTTTATAGTAATTGATTCGGTCTTGCAGCGTACCCGTATGGAATTCGAATTTGTGACCATCAGGATCTGTAAAATAGATTGATTTTCGATCTCTTTCATCTCTTGGTCGTCCCGAAAGGATATTTACACCTAGCTTTTCTAGCTTCTCGTACATTGGCTGGAAGTCGGTTTCTTCTATTGAAAACGCAATATGCGTGTAAGATTGCTTGATTTCCTGACGCGGAATATCCTGTTCTTCATTCAAGGCTAGCCACATCCCATTGAAGTCAAAATACGCCGTCGTTCTCCCTTTTACTAGCAATCTGGCACCAAAAACGTCTCGATAAAAACGAATGGATTGCTCTAAATCAGAAACCGAAAATAAAAAATGATTCAGCCCCTTAATAGACACACTCTCACCTCAACTCTTTTATGCTTCACATGTTTGTGCTCTTACTGAGCCTAGATAATCACCCATCAAACCCTACTGAACCGTTCGATCGATCAACTGAAACACTTCTTGCGCTCCTGCCTTTGTAAGTGAATAAATCGTATGTGTATTAGTCGTATTCATGATCGTACCTGAATTCTCACTTATCCATAAGGAATATTATGATAACCTAACCATTCTAACAATCTCCCACATCGACTTTGCCATTATCGTAACTACATGAGTTCCCGTATTTCTTCAACAACCTCTTCATGTAAATGGAATGTATCTTTTTCTGTACTTCCGTCAGCATAAGTGACTTCTACTTCAATAAAAACCATATTCTCCATCTCAACCTGAACTGCCCATACTTCTTCACCGTCAAGTTCATGCTGCATTTCATCATCATAAATTCCGTCATCATAAATACCATAAGTAAAATCAACTACTTTTTGCGACCCATCATTTAGGTGTACGTAAGCTTTTGCTTTTTCGACTTTATAAAAATCAAACCATACATCCCGCTGTTCAATAATCGCTTCAAAATGAGTGTTTTTTCCATTCGTTAAAGTGGAATAACTGATCGTTAATCCCCGGGACTGAAAAAGATCCACTGGGAGATATTCGGTGCCGGTTCCTCTGTTTAAAGAACCAACGGAATCTATCTTATATACGTAACTGAATTCAGGATCAATTTGAATAGCTGCCTCATAGGTTGTACCTGACATCAGACTTGCTACGATTTCACGCCACTCGACCTCTTCGTCTTTTTTATAGGAAAAAACAACATCAGCATCACTTTCTAATTCTTTAAAAGTCCATTGAACATCGAGATGTATATTACCTAGACTAGATGTTTCAACATCTGGTAAGAAATGAATATCTGCAATCCACTTTTCACTTTCTCTCCATTCATATAATTGCTGTTGAATGCTAGAGACTTCGTTCATCATTTGCCACTCGGTTCTCGAATAACTTTCTCTCAGATACTCTAACTCTTTCCCGAATTGGTTCATTTTAACAATACTATATAAATTGAATAGTAGACTTGCAATAACCACTGCTAGAATTACCTTTAATGGTTTTTTCATTGCCTCTCCCCCGTTATTTATTAGATATAATTGCCCATTGATTTTAATAGTAACACGAGAAAGGATATGATTGGAAAAATTTTCTGTAAATTCCCTATTAAGGACACTATCATTACACGGGTGAAATCTCATTCATTACAATTTGATTAAAAATCGTATGTATTCCTAGTAATCTATAATAAATCGTGAGAAAATAGAGTTACTTGAAATAGAGTTACATGACTTAGAAGATATAGAAACTAGTAAAATGATTAACTGGAGGAAATGAGATGCCACACTGGTTACGGAAGTCACTATTTGTTGCTATTACGGTCTTAACATTAGGAACCATTACTCCACCTCCCTACCTGTATTCGAATGAATCTGAAGCAAAATCACCATCAGATGCTGAAGTTAGTCAAAAGGAAAAAACTTCAGACGAAGTACATATACTAACTACTCTTGAAGATAATACAACCTCTGACACAGACATAATGACGCTCCCATGGCATGAAGTTGCCGCAGGAACAGATAGTGAGCAACTCGTTGAAAGATGGATAGACTACACGGTTTACCATGCAGACTCACAAACGATCAATAAATTTGGAACAAGAATTAAATCTAAAATAGAAGATGAATACCGTGAGCTTATTCTGCCTAAGTTAGAAGAAACGCTTGCTGACATTAGCCAGCAAGCTGATGAGGAACTGCTTCGAAATTTATATATTACGAATGACCCTTCGGATGGTCTAGGTGAAAAAATATTCCATGTCTATGATATGAGGAATGGTGAAGATTTATATCGTTTTCATGTCCGTCGAGATCACCCGCCACAACAAGGGTATTGGTTTAATTTTCATTACCATACCGCCAATGATAACTTTGAAACCCACCATGAAATTGGTACTATCTATTGGGATAAAAATACCCCGCCAAATTGGATGTCTTAACAAAAGCATTGAAGCATAAGAAAAGCCAGGCACTTTCACATATATGGAAGTGCCTGGCTTTTCTTATTATGGCAAAATCGTATTCCGGACATTGTTTCAGTATAAAATACGAAATCTTTAGTTTACATAATAATAATATAGTATTCCTAGACAGCGGTCTCCTATTAATTTGCTTGTTTAATCAACTCTGGTTCAGGTGTTCTCTTGGACAAGTAATTAGCAAGAAATGATCCAAATGACAGATTAATAACCATATTAATAATGGCTGGGATAGCGGCTATTTCACTAATAAATTCAATCGCTAGAATTGCAGCTAAGGCTGTATTACATAATCCAACATGAAAAACAATCGCCGTCACATCTTCATTTTCTACTTTTAGCCATTTTAATTGCAACAGTAAATAAGCGATCAGCATTGGCAGGGTCACTTGTAAAAAGGCAACAAGCGTAATGATTGGAATAATAATAAGTTCTGAAGCGATCGCTCCTTTTGCACTTCCAATAATCGTATGAATGATGAGCAGCAGCGTAATCGATGAACTTAGTTTTGTATAACTCACTGACCTGGTCACTATATGAGGAAGCTTTCGTTGAAAGAAGAGCCCCGCTGTGATCGGTAAAATGACGATCAGTATAAACGATTGAAGTAAATTAAAAAAGGAGATGGTGACACTTTCCCCTTCAATACCGAGTAAAGCCAAAGGAGTTACAATCGGACTTATGATTATATCTAAAAAAGAAGCCGCAATGACTAAGGAAGTATTCCCTCCTGCAATAAATGTGTAAAGCGTTGCCGCTGTCGCGTTAGGAACCGTACCTGACAAAATAACGCCGGCAGCTACTTCCGGGCGTGTTGCAAAAAATAAGTGGGCTAAAGCAATAGAAATCATTACGGTAATTGTCCATTTTAGGAAGGTAGCTAATCCTAACACACCGTACTTCGACCGCATCTTCTTTATTGCTTCCACATTCATCGAAAGACCGGTAAAGAAAATGACGAAACCAAGTAACATACTTGGCACCCAGTTCGGTACTTGTAAATGATACGGGAAAAAATATGTAAAAAAGGCAACAAAAATAATTAGTAAGGGCAAATTCCCAGATATAAACGAATGGATGTGTTTGATTTTCCCCTCACCTACCTTTTTATCGGTCAAAAAATTCCTTTACAAAAATCGTATGTAATCCAACAAGGCTTTCCATAAGCATACACCAAATATTTAGATTATTAAATTTATAATCTTCAGAGATATCTAAAACCTAAAAGTAACACTCAACATAGTTATGGTTTCCTTTAGGTTTCGATAATAAAAAAGCTGGTTTATTAGTTATTAACGAACCTTACTATCCACTTTATCACAGGCAATATATTTAAACTTTTATTCTTTTAACTCAAATCCATTCACTTTTAAATGTGCACGATAAATATCCATCATAGAAGGCACATCGTCTGTATTAGGTCGCGATTTTTCATCCCAAATTTTTGACTTCTGCAATGCTCTCGTACAGTGAATGAAGCATTCTTCCACATCTACGCCAATTCCAAGTACGGGGGGCTTCTCATTCAAAATCATGTGACTAAGAATTTCTCTATTTTTTATAATCGTCGCCCTTCCATTGATGCGTAAAACTTCATCCATTCCTGGAACGACAAATAGTAATCCAACATGTGGGTTTGATAAGATATTTAAGATGGAATCTACCCTTCTATTACCTGGTCGATCAGGAATGACCAATTGACTTTCATTTATTACGTACACCGCTCCTGGTTTATCTCCTCTTGGTGAAACATCACATTTTCCATCTGCATCTGCAGTAGCCAGAAACAACAATGGTGACATCGAAATAAACTTCTTACACTGATCATCAATGACGGAAACGATCTTGTTTTTTACAAACTGATGAGGAGACCCGACCAATTCTCTAAGCTCTTTTTCCGAAGTAACTGCATCATCTTTAAAATTTATTTTCTCCATTTAATAACCCCACTTCCTGACTAGTCAACCTATTTTGATAAGACTCTTAAACTATATTCATTCCATATCTACTATACTATATCTAATCTTTGTGGAAAACTTTCCAACATAATCGTTACGAATTTCAATTAAAAGAAACTGCCTCCACGGAAAGTGTAAGACTCAAACGAACAGTTTCATTCTTATAATTGATTACTTCATTTTTCTTAGCAAATATAGTAAATACGGTGTACCTACTAAAGCGACGATAAGTCCGCTTGGAATATCTTTCGGTGCAATAACAATCCGACCTATAAAGTCAGCTACAACTAATAGTAGTCCACCTAGTAATCCTGACACAATCATAAGAGGATAATGGCGAAAACCTACTATTCTCCTTGCAATATGAGGTGCAACTAACCCGATAAATCCGATAACACCAACAAGAGAAACAGCTGCTGTACTTAGTGCAACGCCAATTAATAACGCCCATACACGTGTCGACCTAACCGATAACCCAAGTCCAGAAGCAACATCATCACCAAATGTTAAAGTGTCTAGATTTCTTGTCATATATATGGCGGGACCAATAAAAACTCCGAACAACAAAAGCGCCATATAGACATCATCCCAACTTTTCCCATACGTACTTCCAGAAAGCCAAACGAGTGCACCAGCAACTGCCAGCTTTGCCTTTACTACAAACACTTGAGTAGCTGCAGAACCAAAGGCTGCTATGGCCACACCCATTAAGGCAATAAGCATAGGAGAAAAATTATTCTTCCATCCTGAAATTAAAATAATTAGTAGAGCAACGACCGACCCCGCAATTGTCCCTAACGGCATATATGAAGGAGGGATGGCTGGAAACATGACGAGTAACAACATCGCTCCAGCGCCCCCCATTGAAGTCACACCAATAACACTAGCATCTGCTAAAGGATTTCGAAGCACACCTTGTAATAATACTCCAGTAACTGCAAGCATCATCCCGACAATAAACGCAGTTATCACACGAGGGATCCTAAAATTCCATACAGCTGTATTTGTCCACTCAAGCGTCCAAGCTTGTCCATTGAAGGAAAAGGCTACAACTATACTAATGGCGATCAAACCAACAATGATGGGTACGACAACAGTCAAGCGAGTTGGCGTAGATGTTCCGCCCATCGGACGATCACCACGCTTCATGGAACGTGCGGTTCGCCAAGCTAAATAAAGTAACCAAGGTCCACCAATTAAAGCTGTCATTGCCCCAACAGGAACTTCCTGTCCAGGTTGAATGAGCCGTCCTAATACATCAGCACCAATCATTATAATGGCACCCCATAAAAAAGAGTGAACGAAAATCATAATATGTCCTTTGACACCTAGCATTCGTACAATATGCGGGGCCATCAATCCAATAAAACCAATCGGTCCAACTACACTCACTGTTACTGCAGCTAAGACAATCGCAACAGCCCAAGTGATAAGTTTGATCAATAACACATTTTGTCCGAGGGAAGTTGCAACATCTTCTCCTAGAGATAATGTATCTAGGGGCTTAGCTAAAAGTAATGCACCGACAAAAGCTAGCACAATCGCTGGAGCTGCAAATGAAACACCATCCCAGTTCAACTGCACAAGCGTTCCTGACCCCCATAAGAAAAGACCATTTGTCTTGTTTTCAAATAGTAATTGCATGGCTCCAGTAATGGAAGCAAAAAGTAATGAAATAATCATCCCTGTTAAAGCTACACGAACGGGCTCCATCTGTCGGCCAGCAAGTAAAACGACTAGAATTGAAGATAATATCGCTCCTAGTAGTGCTGTTACAAATGGAAAATTCCCTAAGAAACTAGGAAAGAATATGGCAGATGCTACAACAAAGAAAAATGCTCCTGCATTTATTCCTAATGTTCCTGGTGCAGCAAGTGGGTTTCTCGTAAGTGTTTGTAAGGCAGCACCTGATACAGCAAGTGCCCCACCTGCTAAAATACCAATTACTAATCTAGGTAAACGAAGAGATAATACTATATCTTGGACTCGACCTTCCACCCAAACTTGGTCCAAAAGTTCTGATACTGAATAGTCAGCTTGCCCTTGCGTTAAATGAATGAGCGATAAACCAATGAGCAAGAAGAAGCCCCCTGTCAGCAAGACAAAGGACTTCTTCATAGATTGCCCGAACATTACTTATTCACCAATGTATTCGTAATTTGATCAAGTAATGTACCTGCTGATAACGGACCACCGTATAACCATGTATCTTCTCCTAAGTCATACAGGCGTTTTTCTTTTACAAACGTTAAGTTTTCCCACACTTTATTTCCTTTTAATTGATTTTCATAAATATTATCAGTATCAGGTACAGTAAATAAATAGTTTGCATCTTCGTACTTCACTAAACCTTCAACGTTAAATGTACTTGATCCAAAGATTTCATGTTGGTCTGGTACGTGAACGTTATTTAATCCCATTTTTTCAATAATGATCGATGCCATTGAATTTGGAGTAAACACACGAATCTCTGGTGCTTGAGCTCCTGAATAAGCAAGTGTTAGAATTACATCTTTTGTTGCTAGATTAGCAGAGTCAATTATTGCTTTAGCTTCCTCGTATTTTTGATCAAGCTCAGCTAATACTTGGTCTGCTTCAGCTTCTTTACCTACGGCTTTTGCAATTTCTTTAAATGTCACTTCCATTTCCTCATACAGATCTATACTTTCATCCTCAGGATATGGGTTAAAAATTACAGTCGGTGCAATCGCTTCTAGTTCAGCTAACATACTGTCATGTCGGAAGCTGACTCCAATAATTAAATCAGGCTCAATTGAAGCTAGTACTTCTAAGTTTGGTTCTTGACGACCGCCAACATCAACAACGGTATCATCAAACTTTGGTTCAATGTTTACATAATCTCCGTACATATCGATATCTGCTACACCTGCTGGTTGAATCCCAACAGCCAATAAGTTTTCAGCATATGTCCATTCAAGTGCTACTACTTTTTTTGCAGGAGCATTTAAAGTGACTTCCCCATTTACACCCTCTATTGTAACTTCAGTATTTTCTGTCGTTTCGGCTGCTTCATTACTTTCTTCCACCGGTATAGAAGCTTCTTCGTTGTTAGAAGAACAAGCAGCTAACCCTAGTAATAATGCCACAAGTGTTAGTACAATCATTAGTTTTTGTTTCATTTTCTTAACCTCCAATTATTATGTATTCATTCTAGTAGTCCTATATTGATCATGATAATCATTATCAATATCAACAAAAATTAGTATATATCTGAAGTATTTAATTGTAAAGGGGCATTTAAAGTTTTTAATAATAAAAATCATTCTCATTTAGAGGTGTTTTGTGTTACTATACTTAATATACAAAATCGCTTAGATCAAAAGTCTAATAGTTGGAGGAATATTGAATGAAGGCATCCATTCAGACAAATAAGTTATCGATTGGCTATCACGATCGAACACTTTTTGAAAACTTAAACTTGACGATACCACATGGGCAAATTTCTGTATTTGTTGGAAGTAACGGTTGTGGTAAATCAACACTCCTTCGTTCAATTGCACGCTTATTAAAACCGACAAATGGTTCTGTTTTACTAGATGGAAAAGACGTCCATCGCATGTCTTCTCGTCAAGTAGCTAAAAAGATGGGGATTTTACCGCAGTCACCCATTTCACCAGAAGGATTAACCGTTCATGACTTAGTAAAACAAGGACGTTACCCTCACCAATCATGGTTAAATCGATGGTCAGACGAAGATGCATTGAAAGTAGAAGAAGCAATGACGGCAACTGGTGTTGCTGACCTTCGAGATCGGCCAGTAGATGAGCTTTCAGGGGGACAAAGACAGCGGGCTTGGATTGCGATGACGCTTGCGCAAGATACAGAAGTCATTTTATTAGATGAACCGACGACTTATCTTGATATGACTCATCAAATTGATATATTGGATCTCCTTTTTGAACTTAATGAGAAACACAACCGGACCATTGTTATGGTGTTGCATGATATTAATTTAGCTTCCCGTTATGCGCACAATATTATTGCGATTAAAGACGGGACTGTACATGATCAAGGAACCCCTGAGCGCATTATTACCTGTGAATTAGTTCGTGCTGTTTTTGGAATGGAGTGCCAAGTTGCAACAGACCCAATCTTCGGTACCCCCCATTGCATTCCGTTTGGTCGCGGTCGGTGCGTGCTGCCAAACAATAATGGAGCAGCAAAAAGTGTGTAATCTTGAGAAACTCAAACATTATCAAGTACATGTTGTTGATCAAGCTAATGAGATGATGACCATAAAAGACAGTTTGACTGAAAGACACAATATTTTAATACAAACAATAATGCAAAAAAACGAAACTCCAAATGAGGCTGTAGCGACATCAATTTTCTTTCGTCGATATGGCTTTTTTATTGCAGCACTTTTTTACCTAAAAGCGCATAACAAAATGTGGGATGGGCCTCTGGATAAAATCTTTCTCTATCCAATTGACGATTCTCTTTCTTTTCAAATTGAAGCTCACTACATTAGGGAAGCTCAAGAAGGTGATGTCGCTTTAATTATAAAAAAATATGGTCAAGTAGTAGTAGACACGATGTCAGCGAAAGGTAAAATCTCTAAAGTGACCTTATGGGAAAATATCTGGGGATATGTACTTTGGATGTACAGTCAAACCAATACAAAGCAAGCGACCTTAGATCTCGACGAATTACTTGAAGATCGTGCATGGCAACCGGAAATGCGTAAGTCCATGTTCGCTCCATTTCTAAGAGGCCGTACGGTTCAGGAAGCTCAAATTGAATTTAAACGAGTGACGTGTTGCTTATATAAAGAATTGCAAACTATGGACGCATGTCCGTATTGTCCACTTCACCATTAAAACTAGCATAGATGTTCGACTTCATCATTAATAGAAGTCGGACTCATTTTTATTTATATATCCAGCTTGCTTTTAAACAATTAAACTACTGATGCTTCTCCTCATAATCCACAACAAAAGGTGTCAGCAAGAACCCTACACATGCAATGGCTAAACCTGAAATCAGAGTTAGAAAGACATTCGTAAAAGGAGTTAAAGTAAATATAAAAATAATAAGTGGAACAGTCGTCAAAAGAGTGACTAAAAACCTTGAGAACCATGTGATTTGATGATTAGCGCCACAGTGCTCACACGCTGTCATACTATAAGACATATTCGCCTTTAAGATTTGACTCCACTTCAATCGAGTGTAACAATTTTTACACTTTGGCATTTACAACACCTCTCAGTTGGTCTATCCCTCGCCTAGTCTGTTACTATATATACGAAATAAATCGTAGTACAAAACTATATCTTTTCTTTTATTCTATAAATCACTGTTTGATAAAACTCCGCTGGATGTGGAACAAAATGATCTTTTCCTACTTGTCGTTTAACTAGGATCTCACTTCGATCGTCATTAACTTCAAAACCGCTTACCATTAGGGTTTCCACCTCACCATGCCACAGATTACAAAAATCGTTAAAATCCGCTTTAAACATCCCGGCAACTTCTTCCGCTTGAAGCGTAAATTCATCGAAGCTCTTGTTACTAAGATGTAGAAACACATTGGCTAATTCCTTATCAATAAAATGATCTTTCGTTACACAATAATCAATAACACCTAAGGAAATTAAGTCGTCTATCGTTACATCAATCCCTAATTCTTCTTGGACCTCTCTCACTCCATCAACCACCGTTTCATTCGCTAACAAATGTCCTGCGGCTGTAATATCTAAAAGGTTCGGGTAGTCCTTTTTATCCTTACTACGAAGTTGCAAATAAACATAAGTTCCAGCTTCCTCTTTGCTGACCAGCCAACAGTGAAATACTTCATGCCAGTAGCCTTTTTTATGAACCTCTTCCCGGCTGGCTTCACCAATTACCACACGATCTTCATTAAAGATCTTTAGTTGTTCGCTATCCATGGTTTCCTCCATCATACTCTTTAATATCCTTTTCTTCTCAAATAATGATTCAGCGCATTTTTTCTATCGTAATTTTGTAGAGTTAGTTAACTTCCATCCTACTTCTTTATAATCCGGGTCTCTCGATCTCTTTTCAGTAGTGAGTATACGAAGGTGTCATTCGGTACACCATTTTGAAACATATAGTCCCTTAAAATTCCCTCTTTTTCAAAACCAAATTTCGTCAATAATTGATTAGATGCTTCATTACCTTTAAAAACAACTGCACCAATCCGTGTTAAGTTCAGTTCATTAAAACCATACGAAAGAACGGAACGGAGAGCCTCTGAAGTATACCCGTTTCTCCATTGTGCTTCAGAAAGTTCATAACCAATTTCTGCTCTCTTATGTTTGGGTACCCAGAAATTAAATCCAATTGTTCCTATTAAACCTTTTGTTTCCTTTCTTTCGATTCCCCAGCGTATCCCTCTTTTCTCCATGAAAATAGTTGTAAAAAAATCAACCAACTGTTCTGCCTGCTCCATTTGCATCAGCGTTTCCTGTCCATAATATTGGGTTACTTTAGGGTTAGAGAAATTTGCATAAATAGCCGCTGCGTCCTCTTTTGTAATCTCACGTAAAACCAGCCTCTTGGTCTCCAATAATGGAAGCATAACATCCCTCTTTTTATAACAACTATTATATTCTTTGTAACGATCACTATCTGGTAAAATTTTATAATTCCATTTTATCACAGCTTCCAATGATTGGGACTGCTTTCCTATCCATCTTCAGTAAATTCTTAAACATCTTCTGTTTGGTCTTCTATAGGAGTCCTATCTTATCGTTGAATAGAAAGAAATAATCTCTAGATTAGAAAAAAACAAAAAATCGGCCGTCATGAGCTTATTGACGACCGATTTTCCAAATAAAACAGGTTTCATTATCTTGGATGACTCCCGTTTTTCAATATGTAATTCATTATTTTAAGATGATCCCTTTCCCCTTTTCTCAACACTCTCAATCGTTTCACCTTCAGGAATGGTAAACAATCGGCTTTTCGGTTCATGGATCGATTGCGACGGCCATAGCCCGTGATGTCCTGAAACGATGTAACTAGTGAGACAGGCTACAAAAAAGTATTCGATACCTTTATCCCCAAACATCTCAAGACTGAGAAGAAAGGCAGCAATCGGCACATTCGCTCCCGCACAAAACGTTGCGATCATTCCTAATGCGGCCAGGAAAGACAACGGTAAATCCATAAAATGATATAAGGCATTGCCTAGCGTTGCCCCCATGAAAAACAGCGGGATTGCTTCTCCACCAACAAAGCCCATCCCCATCGTGACCGCGGTAAGCACCAGCTTTGCGATAAATGCATACGGCGGAACTTCTTCTGTAAAGGATTGTTCTAACATGTCTAAGCTACGCCCATTGTATTCTTGTGTGCCAAGGATTAAAGTTAAAACGACAATAATAATTCCACCAACAAAAGCCCTTTTCATATGATTTTTATTAAAATAGTTCTCAGATATACGTTGAAGTCCATGACGTAATTGACAATATAGCACACTGAGGAGGCTAAAAAGAATTGCAAGAAAAATGACCTTTCCAAACGTCATAAGTGATAATTCAGGAATATTTTGAACCACAAATGTTTCATGTTTGACATCCCAAGCATATTCCGTAATGTAATGCCCGACAAAACTAGCCGTCAGACATGGAACAAAGGCTTCATACTTCAGCTTCCCTAATGCGACCATTTCCATACCGAATACAGCACCCGTAATCGGTGTTCCAAAGGCTGCTCCAAATCCTGCACTAATTCCACTCATCAGAATGATTTTTGTATCGAGTAAATTAATTTTAAAAAACTGATTGACGGCTTCTGCCACACTTCCTCCCATTTGGATCGCTGCACCTTCTCTTCCAGTAGACCCACCAAAAATAACCGTAATAAACGTTCCTAAATAAACGATCGGTCCCATTCGCCGTAAAACTCTAGCGATGCCGTGTACTCCTTCAATGACAAGATTATTTCCTTTCGCAGCATCATTTCCAGAATTCTTCCCAAAATGCATATACATATAGCCAATGACTATGCCCCCTATGGGTAAAAAATAAATGAGCCAAGCATTGTCCTTACGTGTATCTCCTAGAAATTCATTTGTTGTTAAAAGTAAAGCAGTTGTCGTTCCAATAACAACACCAACAACCCCACCCCAAAAGATCCATTTAAAAAGTGTCGTAAACAATGTTTTATACTTATATTTAGCATTCAATGTCATCGGCCTCTTTTCAAAAGATGTGCATATCAATTTAGTTTTCTAGATTGATTGAAGTAAACAAGTACAAAAAATGACGGTACTCTTTACTACTGTATATTTTTTACAAACTAACACCAATCATGTATTTTATTTACAATCGTTTTTTCAAGTTACGATGAACACATTTAAACCCTGGGGTTTCCATTATTTACATATAACAAAGAAGGTCTTTATCTTCCGTTATCCATACATTATTCTTAAATAGGGATTGCATCTTATATAACATTGCTTATAAACAATTTTGGATAGATTAGGAGGGGAGATTACCATGTGGTTTTCTTTAAAAGAAGTCCGAGAAATGTCAGACCAAGAAATCAAAAGTAAGTATTATGCCATGATTAACCAATCACGACACGAATTTAATGAAAAACAAAAGATTGAACGTTACTTAGAAAGTCCGTTGCTGATGTGTTGCTTTATGGTGCTTTGGTTGATGATGGCCTTTATTTTTTTATTTTTTATTTGGATTGCACCAAAAGAAGGGTTTCGGCTATTTCTATTTTTTGGAACACCATTAATCATTCTTCACTTCATTACTCGACACTATAGAAAAAAGTGGGTGCAGAAAAAACAAAAGATTAACCTATTACACCACCAACTAGATGACTTTAGAGCAAAACTAGAAAAAGCACGCAAAGAAATACCAGCCTACCCTTTCACGGGAACTTCTAGCTATTATCCATATGAGAAATTTGATAGTTATCCATTTGATGAATATTCGTAGTTAGGAATTGGTGATAATCAGTTTTATATAAAAACATGCAAAAGCGCTCAGTTCAAATCTGAGCGCCTGTCTAAAAAACCAATTTTAAATTAACTACCTAGCCCTACTAATACGACGACAATCTTAATGCCACTCCAGTGAGTTGATAAAGTAATCTAACCTCTGAAAATAGACTCCACCATTATAATCTTCTCGGTCTGCGTGTTTATGTTTGTAATACCAATGACCTGATTGTTCAAACAGATGAAAATGGCCATCCATAAATTCTTCATCCATGTGACTTACATAAGCGTAGTGTCCAGACGTACCACCACCTAAATCTTCTTCATAAGCAACATCAATATTAAACGCATCAAACATTATTTCTTTTCCTTGGTCAATCGGGAAGCTTTCTTTCAGTTTACCAAACGAATAAAAGCTATTTTTCGAAACACCAGGCTCCGTAAACCGCCATTCGGTAAAATGTTCATGTTCAATTCTTCTTACTTCCGTATTAACCGGCAGATAGCCTGTCAGTTTGAGTTCCTCAATTTCAAACAGTTTCATATCCACCTGCTCATAACCCATAGCACCTACCATCAGCACGACACTTTTTTCCAATGGACGTCCGTATTCAAAGTCAGACATCCCTACTGTACCTGGAATTGTATAGGGGGTATCGACCATTAAATAAGTAAAAAAGATCCATGGTAAATACCAACTTTCCTGATTGTCTAATGGGAGTTCAGCAATATATATAAACGGATAACCAAATAATTCAGACGCATACAGCTCGATAAAACGTCCAGCTTCCTCATCGATGTAAACAGAAATCTGAGCGTTTTTTATATCAAAAGGAAACACTTCTTTATGAGGAAATCCTATCCGATTATTATATCTCAACTCCTCGATCACTCTTTCCGGCGAAAGTGCAATTTCATCCAATGGTTCAAACTGAGAAGTCACTTTCCGAATTTCATCCCTAAATTCGTTGTTACTGATTGTGTTATTAAAAAGCAAAAGCTTCATACTTTCGGAATTTTGTCCAGTCATATTGACCGAATGCACACCATTTTCCCGTTTTTCAGTCACTGTCCAGCTGCTAGGAAGCTTAGCTGTAAATGTATTATTAAAGACAGGGTAATCTCCCATTCTATTTAAATCATCATGATCATAGGACGGGCGATCTAGAACCGTTTCTATTGAAAAATCACTTTCAATGGCCGGCTTCTGTTCTTCAAAATGTTCTTCAGGCTCGATTTCCCGACTTTCACCGCCCCCAATGATTATATCCCTTTCATCTAGTGGTTTCCCATCTTGTAGAAATGTAGTATTGAATATTAAAAGTCCGGCAATCCCGGCGGCAACAACAGTAGCAGTACTTCCTATAACAAGTTGGTAAAGATTTTGACGCTTTTGCTCTATTTTTTGTAAGTCACCGGCTTCTTTTAGCCCGGCTTGAAAGGCATGAAGGCTTTTTTCGCGTGCGGCTTTAGGTGCTTTCACTCTCTCCTTGTGTTTCATAATATACGAAAGCTCTTCGTCCCTCTGTTTACGCTCATTCATCTGCTGCTCACCCCCAAATTAATTTGTTCAAAAAGTGCCTTTCTTGCGCGGTGTTGCATCGACTTTACAGCAAGCGTAGATTTCCCCATAATTTCAGCGGTCTCTTTTATAGAAAAGTCCTCGATAAATCTTAAGTGCAGAACCGTTTGATATTGACTCGGCAACTGATCAATGGTTTCAAGAACTTCATTCATATGTAAATTCCGCAGATAGATATCTTCTGCAGAGTCATCCTTCCCCCCGAAATCTTCCATTTTTTCATGATCCATAACAACGGACTGACGCTCTTTATTTTTCTTACGGTAATAATCAATCACGACATTTCGAGCAATTTTGAAAATCCATGTTTTAAATGAGGATTTTCCTTCAAATCGTTCGAGTTGCCTCGCAGCTTTAAAGAAAACATCCTGCAACAGCTCTTCTGTATCGTGATAGCTATCCGTCTGTATGTAAATATAATGGAAAATACGATCGACATATCGGTCGTGCAGTTCCTGAATAGCCAGTTGATCACCTGCAAGAATCTCACGTATGAGTTCGTGATCATTCATTTCTTCATCCCCCTATTCATCTGTCGTAATTATAGACGAATAGTTTAAAGAATGGATGCTTAATTTCCATTATTTTATAAAAATCTTATCTATTTTGAATAGTGATGATAGATAATAGTCGGTTATTAGGTGAATCTGTTAAGCAATCTACCACTTTGATGTGTGCTTCAGGAATAATTTAGGAGAATCCATTAACCAATCTGCCATTTTGGTGTGCGCTTGAGGTAAAATCTAGGAGAATCCGCTAACCAATCTGCCATTTTGGTGCGCGCTTGAGGGAAAATCTAGGAGAATCGGCTAACCACTCTACCATTTTGGTGCGCGCTTAAGGTAAAATCTAGGAGAATTCGCTAACCATTCTTCCTCTTTGGTGTGCGCTTAAGGTAAAATCTAGGAGAATCCGCTAACCAATCTGCCGTTTTGGTGTGCACTCAAGGTAAAATCTAGGAGAATCC
>NZ_JBYCKM010000032.1:0-67472 GCF_057473385.1 Alkalihalobacterium sp. TH-98
AAATTTGGATTAATAATAAGTTGTAAAAACTGGGCGTCCTATAAATGCTCAGTTTTTTATTTGATTTTTACAGACTATTATTTGTATGATCATTAAGATAGTAATTTTAATAATATATAAACCGGACACAATTCGGCTAATAAAAAATCCGAACCGGACAATAAAAATGAAAAACGGACAATAAAATAAGAATTTGGACAATAAAATCAGAAATCAGACAATAAAGTAGTCGAATCGGACAATAAACCTCCCAAACGATGCTCAATAATTGAGTTTTAGCATGAAATTTAAGCTGCACAGTTAACTAAATAGAAATTATAGAGAGGACGAGGAATGTGAATAAGAAAGAAGTCATAAAAGTACTCGAACTTATTGCGATATATATGGAAATCAAAGGCGAGAACTCTTTTAAGGTTTCAGCATACCGTAAAGCGGCTCAAGCGTTAGAAAGTGATGAGCGCACTATGGCTGAAATTGAAGATCCTTCGAAATTGAAAGGAATCGGTAAAGGAACAAGTGAAGTAATCTTAGAGTTAAAAGAAAACGGTACGTCTTCCTTATTGGAAGAATTGCAAGCTGAGTTACCTTCGGGCTTAATTCCATTATTAAAATTACCTGGCTTAGGCGGTAAAAAAATCGGGAAGCTTTATCAGGAATTAAATGTAACGGATCTTGAGAGTCTGCGAGAAGCTTGTGAGTCGAAAAAAGTTCAAGTACTAGCTGGATTCGGTAAAAAGACAGAAGAAAAAATTCTCGCTGCGATTGAAGAAGTGGAAAAGCGTCCCGAACGCTTTCCGATCGCTTACGTTCTGCCAATTGCAGTTGAAATTGAGAAACAGTTAGAACAATTCGAGTATATTGAACGATACTCAAGAGCAGGCAGTCTGCGAAGATTAAGGGAAACAGTAAAAGATCTTGATTTTATCATCAGCACAAACGACCCTGAGAAAGTAAAAGAACAGCTGTTAAGCCTTCCTCGCATTGTAAACGTAATTGCAGCGGGAAGCACGAAAGTATCAGTAGAGTTAGGATACGACTATCCTGTAGGAGTTGACTTTCGTCTTGTAAAACCACATGAATTTGCAACGACACTTCATCATTTTACAGGTTCAAAAGATCATAATGTGAAAATGAGACAGCTTGCAAAAGAGCGTGGAGAGAAAATCAGCGAGTATGGGGTTGAGAACGTAGAAACAGGTGAAGTAAAGACGTTTGAAACCGAAGAGCAGTTTTTCAACTATTTTAACCTATGCTTTATCCCGCCGGAAGCTCGTGAAGATCAGGGAGAAGTAGAAACATCGAGGGAGACGTTAGATCTTATTGACCTAAAAGATATTAAATCTGATTTACACATGCACACGACATGGAGTGACGGGGCTTACTCTATTAAAGAAATGGCTGAAGCCGCTCGTGCTAAAGGATATTCGTACATTGCGATAACCGACCATTCACAGTATTTAAAAGTCGCAAATGGGTTAACCGAAGAACGTCTAATAGAACAAATGAAAGAAATTAAACGAGTAAACGAAGAATACGATGACTTTAAAATTTTTACAGGAATAGAGATGGATATATTACCGAATAGTACACTTGATTTCTCAGATGAATTATTAGAACAAGTCGATTTTGTTATCGGCTCGATCCACTCTTCCTTTTCACAAGACCGTGAAATGATTATGAAACGATTGACAACAGCATTACGTAATAATCATGTAGACTTAATCGCTCATCCAACGGGTCGCTTAATTGGACGTCGCAGTGGGTATGATGTAGATATTGAAATGCTCATTCAATTAGCGAAAGAAACGGACACAGCCCTCGAGCTAAATGCAAACCCGCATCGACTAGACTTATCAGCCGAGTGGCTCAAAAAGGCACAAGATGCAGGGGTCAAACTGTCTATAAATACGGATGCTCACCACTCGGATCATTTTGATTTTATGGAAATTGGTGTAGGTGTTGCTAGAAAAGGAATGATAAAGAAGGAAACGGTTATTAATACGTTTACAAGAGAAGAGTTTGAGCGATTTATTAACCGACATCACTAATACGTATAGTGAACTAGAAAGGAGCAATTGCTCGTGCAAGAAAGAGTTATTAGAGTTTTAGAATATGAAAAAATGAAGAAACAACTTTTAGAACACGTTTCGTCATCATTAGGAAGGTCGAAAGTAGAACAGCTGAAACCCTCTACTTCGATTGAAGAAATTTCGCAAAGACAAAATGAAACATTTGAAGGAACAAAGGTTTTACGTTTGAAAGGACAAGCTCCTTTAGGTGGAATATTTGATATAAGAGCAAGTGTAAAGCGAGCAGGCATTGGCGGTTCCTTATCGCCATCTGAACTCATCGAAATTAGCAGTACGATATATGGTGGTCGTAGATTTAAACATTTTATAGAAGACTTAGCGGAAGATGGAGTTGAAATTCCGTTATTACAACAGTTAGCAGAGAATATTGTTCCGTTAACTGATCTTGAACGCGCTATTAAACAATGTATCGATGACTATGGTGAAGTGTTGGACTCAGCAAGCCCAGCTTTACGAACGATCCGCCATCAAATTCGTAGCTTTGAATCGGGAATTCGTTCCAAGTTAGAAAATATAATACGTTCTTCATCGACGCAAAAAATGTTATCAGATGCCTTAATTACAATCCGTAATGACCGCTTCGTTGTACCTGTAAAACAAGAGTACCGCGGGTCATTTGGCGGAATTGTTCACGATCAATCTGCATCAGGAGCCACATTATTCATTGAACCTCAAGCTGTCGTAACAATGAATAACCAGCTTAGGGAAGCGAAGGCAAAAGAAACGAAAGAAATTGAACGCATTCTAGCTGAACTATCAGCTCATGTCGGTGAACATACCGAAGAGTTACTTGTGTATGTCGATATTTTAGGAGACGTTGATTTTATTTTTGCTAAAGCTCACTATAGTAAACGTCTTAAAGCGGTTCAGCCTAAGTTAAATACGGACGGACAAGTACAGCTGTTTCAAGCAAGACATCCGCTCATTCCGAATGAAGAAGTTGTTCCGATTGATGTGGAGTTAGGTAAAACCTTTTCTTCACTAATTATTACAGGGCCGAATACCGGCGGGAAAACAGTTACATTGAAAACAATTGGTTTACTTACGCTCATGGCACAGTCCGGTTTGCATATACCAGCAGAAGAAGGGTCGGAAATGGCAGTGTTCCAAACGGTATTTGCTGATATCGGTGATGAGCAATCGATCGAACAAAGCTTAAGTACATTTTCCTCTCATATGGTCAATATTGTCGATATCTTAAAGAAAGTTGATCATGAAAGCCTCGTCTTATTTGATGAGCTTGGAGCTGGAACCGATCCGACAGAAGGAGCGGCTCTAGCGATTGCTATATTAGATCATGTGTATCGTTGTGGTACGAGAGTTGTTGCCACAACCCACTATAGTGAATTGAAAGGTTATGCTTATAACCGTGAAGGCGCAATGAACGCCAGCGTGGAATTTGATGTTGAAACACTACGTCCGACGTACCGCTTATTAATTGGTGTGCCCGGCCGAAGTAATGCGTTTGCGATTTCAAGAAGACTAGGTCTATCAGAAGAAATTATTGATTTGGCCAAAGCACAAATTAATACGGAAAACAGTCAGATTGAAAACATGATTGCTTCACTTGAGGAGAGTAAAAAGTCTTCACGAGCTGAATGGGAAGAAACCATTAAGCTTAGGGAAGAAGCTGAAAAATTACGAAATGACCTTATTGAGAAGCTAGAGTTGCTAGAAGATGAAAAAGATCAAGTGTTGGCTGAAGCTGAGAAGAAAGCAGAAGAAGCTGTAAGTAAAGCGCGTCAAGAAGCAGAGGATGTCATAAAAGAACTTCGTAGACTGCAAAAAGATGCAAATGTAATAAAAGAACATCAACTCATCGAAGCGAAAAAGAGATTAGAAGAAGCAACGCCTTCGTTAAAAAATAAGAAGAAGCAACAAAAGATAAAGAAGGCAGCGAAACAACAAGAATTAAAGCCTGGAGATGAAGTGAAAGTCATTAGCTTCGGGCAAAAAGGTCATATCGTTGAAAAAGTGAATGAAAAAGAGTACCAAGTACAACTAGGCATCATGAAAATGAAAGTGCACATCGAGGACATTCAATATTTAGATCGACCAAAGCCTGTTGAAACTAAACCATTAGCGACTATAAAAGGAAATGACCATCATGTAAAACCAGAACTCGACTTAAGAGGACAAAGATATGAAGAAGCGTTATTAAAACTAGAAAAATACCTAGACGATGCCCTGCTTGCTGGGTATCACCAAGTTTCAATTATTCACGGGAAAGGTACGATGGCTCTTCGAAAAGGAGTTAAAGAATATCTCAAAAAACATCGGCATGTTAAATCCTCACGAGATGGCGGCATGAATGAAGGTGGTCTCGGAAATACAGTTGTTGAATTTAAGTAGATAAAAGGCGGTTATATTGATGGGGAATCTATTTGAAAATGTTTATATTCAAACCGCAGCTTACTACAGTGTGTCCGTACTTGCAATTATTGTATTTTTAACGGTGTTTGAACTCGTAACGAAATATAACAATTGGGTGGAAATTAAGAAGGGGAATATTGCGGTTGCCCTTGCAACAGGAGGAAAAATATTTGGTGTTGCTAATATTTTTCGGTATTCGATCCTTCATAACGATTCATTACTAGAAATGCTCGGCTGGGGAATCGTTGGGTTCATTTTACTCTTATTGTGTTATTTTATGTTTGAATTTTTAACGCCGAGTTTTAAGGTTGACGATGAAATTGCTAATGATAACCGTGCTGTAGGATTTATTGCGATGACCATTTCTATAGCTCTTTCATATATCATTGGGGCTAGTATTATGTCTGCGTAAATGGAGTAGGAGGAAAAGAATTGGAAACACTTTGGAAAGTACTTTATATTTTATGTGGAGTTTTTATACTAATAGGGGTCATTTTTATGGCGTTTAACTTATAGAATAATAATATAAAGAGAGTAAAAAAGAAGCGATAGAAACATTTTTAGATGTTTTTGTCGCTTTTTTCTAAAAATTTTTAAAAATTAGTTTAAATTTGTAACCGTTTACACTACAATAGAGTAGAGAGAGGGAATGGATTGGAAAGGAGACGAATATAAAAGGGAGGTTTTTAACTGTGACTACTACGGTTGAAAAGCGTTGGCTGAAGCATTACCCAGAAGAAATACCTACATCGATTCAATATCCTGAAAGGAGCCTTCAATCGTTCTTAAAAGAAGCTGCAGAACAGGTACCAGATAAGAAGGCGATTCACTTTTTAGGAAAAGAATTATCGTACCAGGAGCTGTACACGTTATCGAAAAAATTTGCGAACCAATTACAAGGAATTGGAGTAAAGAAGGGTGATCGAGTAGCTATAATGCTAGCAAACACTCCTCAGTCTGTTATCTGCTATTATGGAGCACTCATGGCAGGAGCTATCGTAGTGCAGACCAATCCACTATATGTTGAGCGAGAAATTGAACATCAGATGAATGACTCTGGTGCAAAAGTCATCGTGTGTCTTGACTTAGTATACCCGCGTGTGGCAAAAGTTCGTAATAAAACGAATCTTGAACATGTTATTGTCACAGGCATAAAGGACTATTTACCTTTTCCTAAAAATTTAATTTATCCATTTATTCAAAAGAAAAACACAGGAATTACCGTAAATATTACGTATGATGCAAAAACATTAAACTTTGCTGAATTTCTTAAAGCGGGATCTGAAAAGGAACTTGATGTTAAAGTATCGCCTAAAGAAGATTTAGCACTTTTACAATATACGGGTGGGACAACGGGTGTAGCGAAAGGTGTTATGCTCACTCACCATAACTTAGTCACTAATACAACCCAATGTTTACATTGGATGTATAAGATGGAGAAAGGCGAAGGACGTGTTCTTGCGGCATTACCTTTCTTCCATGTTTATGGAATGACGGTTATTATGAATGTTTCAATTATGTATCAGTCTAAAATGATCGTTGTTCCTAAGTTTGAACCAAAAGATGTATTAAAGACGATTGATAAGCAAAAAGTTACGATTTTCCCAGGGGCACCAACGATGTATGTGGCATTGATTAATCATCCTGAGATTAAAAATTACGACTTATCATCAATCGAAGCTTGCCTGAGCGGTGCTGCTCCATTACCGCTTGAAGTTCAACAATCGTTTGAAAAGTTAACAGGTGGAAAACTTGTTGAGGGATACGGTTTAACTGAAACGTCTCCAGTAGCGATTTCGACTCCAATATGGGGTAAACGTAAAGAAGGAAGTATCGGTGTACCTTGGCCGGATACGGAGGCCGCTGTTTTATCAGCTGAAACCGGTGAATTTTGTGAGCCAGGAGAAGTTGGTGAAATTATCATTCGTGGGCCGCAAGTTATGAAGGGATATTGGAACCGTCCTGAAGCGACGGCTGCAACGTTCAAAGACGACTGGTTCTTAACAGGAGATATGGGGTACATGGACGAAGACGGTTATTTCTATATTGTTGACCGTAAAAAAGATATGATCATCGCAGGTGGATTTAACATATATCCACGTGAGATTGAGGAAGTTTTATATGAGCATGATAAAATTCAAGAAGCGGTTGTTATCGGTGTGCCAGATCCATATCGTGGTGAGACTGTTAAAGCATTTGTTGTGCTTAAAGAGGGTACTAGTTTAACAGAAGAAGAACTAGACAAATACTGCCGTGAGAATTTAGCTGCCTATAAAGTTCCTAAGCTTTATGAGTTTAGAAAGGAATTACCGAAAACGTTAATTGGAAAAATCTTAAGACGTGTACTCGTCGACGAAGAGAAAGCGAAGTACGCGGATAAAGCAAATGAGGATACTAAACAAAGTTCATAGGATAAAAGGCAGCTGCCATTTGGCAGCTGCTTTTTGGTGCAAAGGAAGTCACATCATTGATCGTTTTTCCTAAACTATATACCATTGAACGGTTACACCTTGACTTCGTTCTCATAATCAAAAGTTAGACTAATATATTATTAACTGTAAAATTGTTATCGTGACGAGGGAGATATATGTCATTATGTTGCCCATATGTAAGCGTATACATAATAAAGATGTAAATTTTTGGCGTGTATTGTAGTTTTATTAACAATTTTATATATCTACCAATTGTACTTAAATTAAGACTTATTATATCTATATATAAAAAAATTAAAAAAATTTTCAAAAATCTGTTTTAAAATGAACAAACATTCAGTACAATAGACGTTAGGAGAGAATGAATTGTAGAAATAGGAGAGACTTAAGGAGGAATTACCTTGGCAACTGTTACAGAAATGAATTGGCATAATAAATATCCTAAAGAAGTCCCTCAATCTATTAACTATGAAGATCAGACACTACATGGTCTTCTGAAAGATACGTATGAAAAGTCGCCATCAAAATATGCTACATACTTTTTTGGCAAACAAATGACGTATGCGGAACTGTATCAGTCATCGTGTAAGTTTGCCAATGCTCTTATGGATGCTGGTTTGCAAAAGGGTGACCGCGTTTCGATCATGCTTCCTAACTGTCCGCAAGCTGTTATTGCTTATTATGGTACGTTAATGGCTGGTGGTGTTGTCGTTCAAACGAATCCATTATATGTGGAAAGAGAGTTAGAGCATCAACTTGCAGATTCTGGAGCAAAATTTATACTTTGTTTAGATCTTCTTTATTCACGTGTAATGACAGTAAAGAAGAACACGCAAATTGAAAAAGTAATTGTAACCGCTATCAAGGATTACTTACCATTCCCAAAAAGTTTAATCTATCCATTTATTCAAAAGAAGAATTACGGATTTAAACCAGAAGTCGAGTATAATAGTACTACGGTGAAGTTTGTTTCTTTTCTTTCACAAGGTAAAGAGAAAGTACCAGAAGTCAAAGTAGATCCTAAAGAAGATCTAGCTTTACTTCAATATACAGGTGGAACTACAGGCTTAGCAAAAGGTGTAATGCTTACACACCGTAACTTAGTTGCAAATACGACACAATGTTTTCATTGGATGTATAAACTGAACAATAAAGAAAATCGTACGCTTGCAGCTTTACCGTTTTTCCATGTTTATGGAATGACAGTGTCAATGAACTTGTCGATTATGACTGGCTCGCAAATGTTTATTGTTCCTAAATTTGATCCAAAAGAAATCCTACAAATTATTGATAAACACAAAATTACAATATTCCCTGGTGCGCCAACGATGTACATCGGTTTAATTAACCATCCGGATATCGGGAAGTATGATTTGTCATCGATTGAGGCGTGTATTAGTGGATCTTCTTCATTACCTGCTGAAGTTCAGGTTAAGTTTGAGGAACTGACAGGCGGAAAATTAGTAGAGGGTTATGGATTAACTGAAGCTTCTCCAGTTACACACTGTAATCCGATTTGGGAAGAAAGACGTGGAGCAAGTATCGGTTTGCCATGGCCTGACACTGAAGCAGTTATATTTGTGGAACCGGGAGAAGTGGCTAAACCAGGTGAAGTAGGAGAGCTTGCTGTCCGTGCTCCTCAAGTTATGAAAGGCTATTGGAATCGTCCTGAAGATACACAAGCTACGTTCTATGAGGATTGGCTGTTAACAGGGGATATGGGTTATATGGACGAAGATGGCTACTTCTTCATCGTTGACCGTAAAAAAGACATGATCATAGCAGGTGGATTTAATATCTATCCACGTGAAATTGAAGAAGTACTATTTGAGCATGAAGCGATCCAAGAAGCAGTCATCATTGGTGTACCGGATCCGTACCGCGGGGAAACAGTTAAAGCCTTTATCGTTACAAAAGAAGGCGCTTCTGTTACTGATAAAGAACTCGATAAGTTCTGTAGAGCTCGTTTAGCAGCGTATAAAGTCCCTCGTCAATATGAATTCCGTAAAGAACTACCTAAGACAATGGTAGGTAAGGTATTGCGTCGCGTTCTAGTCGAGGAAGAAGAACAAAAAATGAACGAGAAAAAATCTAGCTAATAAACAAAAAAAGACTGACATTGTGTCAGTCTTTTTATCTGGCTAAAAGAGCTTATTACATTGTTACAGCATACAAAAAGATTGCGCTTTCATATTTGTTGACGGAAACTATTGGTAAATAAAGTGTTATGAAGGCTATAACTAAAGGAGTTTGGCGACCGTGTTTTTTTGGCGTATTGTTCATAAAGGTTTCATACATTGCTTTACTATACGTTTCATTATATGATAGAACTAATGTATAAGGTGTTATCTTATATTTTAGAGTTGTATAAAAAGAGTTTTGTTTTCAAAAATTCTCACAACTTAAATAATTCCATTGACAAATAACGGTCCTTACCATAGAATATGAAATATGAATGAATGGTCATTCATTTTAATGAGCACTCTAATGAAAGTTGCTCTGAAAGGAAGAATGCCATGGGTAAGAAAAGAGGACCTAAATACGATCAAATTATTGAGGCAGCGGTGAAAGTAATCGCTGAAAATGGCTATCATCACGCTCAAGTATCAAAAATTGCAAAAGAAGCTGGGGTTGCTGATGGAACAATCTACCTCTATTTTAAAAACAAAGAAGATATACTTATATCTTTATTTGAAGAAAAAATGGGGAGATTTGTTGATAAAATTCAGGAACAGATCGAAGGAAGTTTAACTGCAAAAGACAAACTTTTTATCTTAATTGAAATGCACTTCAAACAACTGGCAGAAAATCGACCACTTGCTATTGTTACGCAATTAGAACTTCGCCAGTCTAATCCAGAGCTAAGGTGGAGAATAAATGAAGTGTTAAAGAAATATTTAGATTTAATGGACACCGTTCTAACAGAAGGGAAAGAAAGCGGTTACTTCTCAGAAGATTTAGATTTCCGGTTAGCAAGACAAATGATTTTTGGTACACTAGATGAGGTAGTTACAAACTGGGTAATGAAAGATTGTAAATATGATCTGGTCTCACTTGCAAAGCCAATGCATCAATTACTGGTGGGTGGCCTTTGCAGTAGATAAATAGAAAAAGAGGATGCTTACCATGAGAGGAGTGAGTAAAGACAGATGGAAACTTTATCTGTAAAAGTGGAACAACAAATAGCCACAATCACTTTAAATCGACCTCCAGCAAACGCCTTATCTTCTCAATTGCTTCAAGAGTTGGCACAGGCTTTTGATGAGGTTGAGCATAATGAAGATGTGAGTGTTATCATTCTTCATGGAGAAGGGCGCTTTTTTGCTGCAGGAGCAGACATAAAAGAGTTTACTACGCTTGAAAGCGGTGCCAAGTTTGCTGAGTCAGCAACTGAGGGTCAGCGATTAATGAACCGTATTGAAGCTTTTCCTAAGCCGGTGATTGCAGCTATTCACGGGGCAGCACTTGGTGGTGGTTTAGAGTTAGCGATGGCGTGCCATATGCGTCTTGCTACTGAAGATACGAAACTTGGTTTGCCTGAACTTCAATTAGGACTAATTCCTGGTTTTGCGGGTACACAACGCTTACCGCGTATTGTTGGCCAAGCAAAGGCAACAGAGTTAATCTTAACGAGTGAACCGATTTCCGGATCTGAAGCTTTATCTTTAGGTCTTATTAATTCAGTACATTCTGAGCAAGCGCTCATGATGGAAGAAGCTTATAAACTAGCAGGTAAGATTGCAAAGAAAAGTAGCTTTACTATGAAACTTGCATTAGAAGCATTAACTTATGCGAAGGATGCAAACTTTACTGCAGGTTTAGAAAAAGAAGCGGAGCTCTTTGGTGCTGCTGGAGAGTCTCATGATAGTAAAGAAGGTATCCAAGCATTTATAGAAAAGCGTAAACCAGAATTCAAAAATAAATAAGTTAACTATTTTAGGGAGGGACTATAATGAATATTTTCGTTATTATGAAACGCACCTTTGATACAGAAGAGAAAATCACTGTAAGTGGCGGGCAAATTGATGACAGCGGAGCTGAGTTCATCATCAACCCATACGATGAGTATGCAATTGAAGAAGCAATCGTTCTTCGTGACGAGCACGGTGGAGAAGTAACTGTTGTTACAGTAGGAACAGAAGACGCTGAAAAAGAACTTCGTACAGCTCTAGCAATGGGTGCTGATAAAGCAGTTCTAATTGACAGTGAAGACGTTGAAGAAACGGACCAATTCACAACTGCTACTTTACTAGCAACATACTTAAAAGACCAAGAGATTGATATTATCTTAGGAGGAAACGTAGCAGTAGACGGTGGTTCTGGACAAGTTGGACCTCGCGTTGCTGAAATGCTAGGTATGCCTTCAGTAACTACAATTACTAAATTAACAATCGATGGAAGTAAAGCTACAATCGTACGTGATGTTGAAGGTGATGAGGAAACGGTTGAAGTATCATTACCAGTACTTGTAACAGCTACACAAGGCTTAAATGAGCCTCGTTACCCATCTCTTCCTGGAATTATGAAGGCGAAGAAGAAGCCATTAGAAACACTTGATTTAGATGACCTAGATTTAGAAGAAGAAGATGTAGAAGCAAAAACAAAAACGGTAGAAATCTTCCTACCACCACAAAAACAAGCAGGTAAAATTCTTGAAGGCGAAACGGATGCTCAAGTAAAAGAACTTGTTTCATTATTAAAGTCTGAAGCGAAAGTCATATAATTGGGGGGATCAACATGGCAAAGAAAGTACTAGTTTTAGGTGAAATTCGTGAAGGTGAACTTCGTAATGTTTCGTTTGAAGCAGTTGCAGCTGCTAAACTAATCGCAGACGGTGGAGAAGTAGTTGCTGCGTTATTAGGTGAATCAGTAGGCGATCTAGCAAACGCTATGATCCATGCTGGTGCTGATCGTGTAGTTAAAGTTGAACATGCTGACTTAAAAGCATATACAACAGATGCTTACCAACAAGCTATTCTACAAGTTATGGACGTTGAACAACCAGAAGGCGTTGTTATGGGACATACTTCAATAGGTAAAGACGTGTCTCCTCGTATTGCTGCGAAATTAAACGCTGGTTTAGTTTCTGACGTAGTAAACGTTGAAGTTGACGGCGGTGAGGCTGTATTCACTCGTCCAATCTACTCAGGTAAGGCATTTGAGAAGAAGCAAGTTGAAGAAGGTACTGTTTTAGTAACAATTCGTCCGAATAACATTACTCCATTAGAGAAGGATGAGTCTCGTTCTGGAGATGTTGGAAGTGTTTCTGTAGAAATTAAAGACCTTCGTACAATTGTTAAAGAAGTTGTACGTAAAGCAACTGGTGGAGTCGATCTTTCAGAAGCGAAAATCATCGTTTCTGGTGGACGTGGAGTGAAAAGTGCTGACGGTTTCAAACCGCTTCAAGAACTTGCTGACGTATTAGGTGCTGCAGTAGGTGCATCTCGTGGTGCGTGTGACGCAGAATATTGCGATTACGCATTACAAATTGGTCAAACAGGTAAAGTTGTAACACCAGACCTTTACTTTGCATTTGGTATTTCAGGAGCAATTCAACATTTAGCGGGTATGTCTAACTCTAAAGTTATCGTTGCAGTTAATAAAGATCCAGAAGCACCGATCTTTGAAGTAGCAGACTACGGTATCGTAGGCGACTTATTCGATGTTGTTCCTCTATTAACTGAAGAACTTAAAAAAGTAGTTGTATCTTAATAAATTAATGAGAAACCGCTTCTACATGAAGCGGTTTTTTAGCAATCTTTTCTAAAGATATGTTAACGTTAATATACGTAGTTGAATTACGCTCATTAATGATCGTTCAACACAATCAGTATAAAATGCAGCAATATAAATTACACTACAATAACAAGGATATACATAAAAAAGCGTTATTTTATATAGGAAAGGGTATCATACTTGTGTGAGCAACTTTATAGCAATCATAATACCGTAATGGTATAATGCATTTGTAGAAAAAGTTGGATTATAAGGAGGATTTTAATAATGGCAATTGTAAACGCAACTGATCAAAACTTTGCAACTGAAACTGGAGAAGGTGTAGTATTAGCGGACTTTTGGGCTCCGTGGTGCGGACCTTGTAAAATGATCGCTCCTGTTTTAACAGAACTTGATGAAGAAATGGGCGACAAAGTGAAGATCGTTAAATTAGACGTTGATGAAAACCAAGAAACAGCTGGAAAATTCGGTGTAATGAGTATTCCTACATTAATGGTATTCAAAAACGGTGAGAAAGTTGACCAAGTGGTTGGTTTCCAACCGAAAGAAGCATTAGTTGAGCTATTAAATAAACATCTTTAATAGATAAAAATGTAATTGACTCCGTTCATGACGGGGTCTTTTATTATTTATAGCTATACTGCCAGTGGTTGTTTTAAAATGTTATTTGACTTTACCGATATTAGATTTGATTAGTTTCAGCACTTGGCATCGAGTGAGGAATATATTCTTTTTAGATGCAGAAGGAAATTAGAGCACTCACAGGCCCTTATTTCAATCAAGTCCTGCTGTTTTTCATAATTAGAGCACTCAAATACCCTTATTTACAAGTTTTCATAAAAAATATCAGTGATTTTAAGCAAATAGCGACTTCTCAGTGCCCTAACAACTGTAATAGAGTCGAATTTAAGCAAATAAGGTCCTCTCAGTTCCACAAAAAAATAGAAACCCTGGATGAGCTACTTCACTGCTCTAGATCCAGCGCGGGGGAAAAGTCCTCCTGGAGTGCTTTTTCTCACCGTACATCTTGCACTTTCCTCATTTGCCAGTTTTTAAAAGATTGTACCTTTTAGTTGCAAATTTCCTTCCTTTTGAGAACAATAGAGAGGAGGGAGGAAAAAGTATGTCTACTCTGAAAGAAAAATTAGCAGTACTTCCTGATCAACCAGGCTGTTATTTGATGAAAGATCGGCAAGGAACGATCATCTATGTAGGAAAAGCTAAAATACTAAAAAATCGAGTACGATCCTATTTTACTGGAACGCACGATGCAAAAACACAAAGACTTGTCAGTGAAATAGCCGATTTCGAATATATTATTACATCTTCAAATCTTGAAGCACTTATCTTAGAGATGAATTTAATTAAAAAGCATGACCCGAAATACAATGTCATGCTAAAAGATGATAAATCATATCCGTTTTTAAAAATAACATCAGAAGAACACCCGCGTTTAATAACAACACGAAATGTAAAAAAAGACGGTGGAAAGTATTTTGGTCCTTATCCAAATGCAGGAGCAGCAACTGAAACGAAAAAACTGCTCGATCGACTTTATCCATTAAGAAAGTGCAATACCCTTCCTGACCGTGTCTGCCTGTATTATCACATTGGTCAGTGTTTAGCTCCATGTGTTCAAGAAGTAACTAAAGAGCAAAACCAAGAGATGGTACAGGAAATTACGAAATTTTTAAAGTATGGGCATGAAGATGTGAAAAATCAATTACTAGATAAAATGACTAAAGCTGCAGAAGACTTGAATTTTGAGCGTGCTAAAGAATTGCGAGATTTAATTCAGCAAATGCAAACGGTCATGGAAAAACAAAAGATGTCGATTAACGATAGAATCGACCGAGACGTATTTGCTTATGCTTACGATAAAGGTTGGATGTGTGTTCAAGTGTTTTTTGTGAGACAAGGAAAATTGATTGAGCGGGATGTCTCCATTTTTCCATTCTATCAAGAGCCTCTCGACGATGTCTTAACATTTATCGGTCAATTTTATTTAAAAAAAGAACATGTTAAACCGTCAGAAATTCTAGTACCCGAAGAAATCGAGGCCGATTTAGTGGAGCAACTACTGTCGGTCAAAGTCCTTCAACCGAAAAGAGGTAATAAAAAAGACCTTCTGAACCTGGCTCAAAAGAATGCAGAAGCAGCATTAAAAGAGAAATTTGCGATTATTGAACGAAATGAAGAACGGACAATAAAAGCGGTTGAAAACTTAGGAAAAGCATTAGGTATTTCTACCCCATACCGGATTGAGGCATTTGATAACTCGAACATTCAAGGAACTGATCCAGTCTCAGCGATGATTTCATTTCTAGATGGCAAGCCTAGTAAAAAGGATTACCGAAAGTATAAAGTAAAAGATGTTGAAGGACCCGATGATTACGCATCGATGCGAGAGGTTGTTTACCGTCGTTATTCAAGGCTGTTAAAAGAGAATGGTCCATTTCCAGATTTAATTGTCATCGATGGAGGAAAAGGACAAATAGCGGCTGCTCAAAGCGTCCTAGAGGATCAACTTGGCCTCTCCATTCCGGTCTGTGGTTTAGCTAAAGATGAAAAGCATCGTACATCACAACTTCTCATGGGAGATCCACCTAAAGTAGTCCCATTACAAAGAGACAGCCATGAATTTTATCTATTGCAAAGGATTCAAGATGAGGTTCACCGGTTTGCGATCACTTTTCACAGGCAGGCACGAAGCAAAACGATGTTTTCTTCTATTTTAGATGACATTCCTGGAATAGGAGAGAAGAGACGTCGGAAACTTCTCAAACATTTCGGGTCAATTAAAAAAATGAAAGAAGCAAACATCGAAGACTTTAGAAAGATTGCTATTCCAGAAAAAGTGGCAGCAGAAATTTTACGTGTATTAAATAGCGATGAAGATAAAAAGTAATTGTCAGTCTCAAGATGTTCTGTTAAAATGAAAACAACTTAATATACCGAACTTCTAATTTGAAGTGGTGGTAGAGGAGCGAAAACCAAGAGTAGGCAAAGTGAGGAAGATGGGTTCCGTAGACTTTTGCTGAAAGGGGAATTCGCCGAAGTGTTGAGAGTCTCATCTCTCTTAATGCTGGACTTGTATTGAATAAGTACAAGGCTGTCACGCAACCAACCCAAAAGTTGTGTGGAGAACTATCTCACGGAGCAAGGGAACAACTATTACCTTTTTTGGTATTCCAAGCAACAGTGAGGACTTTTCCTTTCTGTTGCTTTTTTTGTTTTCTTTCTCCTTTACAAGAAAGGATGAAAAAAGTGGCGATCATAGTACAAAAATACGGCGGCACCTCTGTAGGGTCAGTCGAAAGAATTGAACACGTTGCAGGACGTGTTGCTAAAACAGTAGAGCAAGGACATCAAGTAGTTGTTGTCGTCTCAGCGATGGGGAAAACAACAGACCAACTCGTTAAGCTAGCAAGTGAAATATCGGATAAACCAAGCAAACGTGAAATGGATATGCTTCTTACAACTGGTGAGCAAGTAACCATTTCTTTACTTGCTATGGCACTTCAAAAAAGAGGTCTAGGAGCGACATCTTACACTGGATGGCAAGCTGGTATCGTGACGGAAGAAAGTCATAGTAATGCACGAATACTCGACATTCAAACAGAAAAAATTCAAGCGCAGTTATCTTTAGGAAATGTTGTGATTGTAGCAGGTTTTCAAGGTGCGACACATGACGGCGAAATTACAACGCTAGGGAGAGGCGGCTCGGATACAACTGCTGTTGCGCTTGCAGCTGCATTAAAAGCAGACCGGTGCGATATTTATACAGATGTGACCGGGGTGTATACGACAGATCCGCGGTTCATTAGCGGGGCGAGAAAGCTGCATTCGATTTCTTATGATGAAATGTTAGAAATGGCTAATTTAGGAGCAGGTGTTTTACATCCTAGAGCTGTGGAATTTGCAAAAAATTATCAAGTGAAATTAATGGTTGCCTCAAGTATGGTTGAGGAAGTTGGTACGTTAATTGAGGAGGAAGTTTCAATGGAACAAAATTTAATTGTACGTGGGATTGCCTTTGAAAATGATGTAACGAAAGTCACTGTTTCAGGGTTGCCTAATCAGATCGAAACGCTGTCAAATGTATTTAGCTTATTATCAGAGCACGGTATTAATGTAGATATTATTATTCAAAACCAAACAGCTGAAGAAAAAACAAGCATTTCTTTTTCAACAAGTCGTTCTTCATTAGAGGAGGCATTGGATGTTTTAAATAACCATAAAGAGAAACTTCAGTTTACAGAATTAACACATGAAGGTGATCTGGCGAAAGTATCCATTATCGGATCGGGTATGGTTTCCAACCCGGGGGTTGCAGCGCAAATGTTTAAAATTTTAGCTGAAAATGAAATTCTTATTAAGATGGTTAGTACATCAGAAATTAAGGTTTCAGCCTTAGTTGAAGAAGAAATTATGGTTCCTGCTGTAGAGGCACTTCATAGAGCCTTTCAGTTAGAGGAGCAAGAAGTAACTGTATAAACGGTTTCCTTATAAAGAGTCCCCACTTTTGATCGTCTTTATGACAGAAAGTGGGGACTTTTAATAGTGCTTAATTTTTGCGGACTGAGAGGCCCTTATTTTAGCGGAAACCGTCATGTATGGATATTTCCCGGACTCATAGGCCCTTATCTAATCAAAATCACTGATACATATCACAAATATTAGTAAATAAGGGCTTCTGAGTCCTCTAAACAAAAAAATACTACACTTTCAACAGGAATAAGGGCCTGTGAGTCCGCTAAATTAAATTTCAAAGCGCTGCATACAAAACACTGCATTCAAAAACGCTACACTCGAAACAATTTAAAGGCTCAACTTTGAAACGACGCCAAAAGGGCCGCTACCCCTTTCCTATATAGGGTCCTTTAAGTCCCATTTTAATGTTATGAGTGCCTTATCTTTTTTTTCTTGAACAATCGCTTCTGTGATATGTTTCTTTTGACTTTCGATTTGTTCCGCTAAAAAGCCTGCTTCTAATTGATAAGTAACAGGAACTCTCTCCAGATGAAAAGGGGAAACAAGTTCTAAAATGAGTTCATCCTTTTTTTCTTTAATGAGAATTATGCTTCCCCAACCAATGGTAGAGAAGAACTCAATAACATCGTCCATATTTTCTTTTGGATATTGTCTTGCAATATTTTTCCCAGCCCAATATAAGATATTTTCGTGATCTTTGCCCAACAAATCAGACATGAGAACATTTCGAATTAAATGGTGTCCAAATAGAGGAATCGCCTGTTCGCTCTTTTGTAAAGTTTGCTCGGTTTTCTTCATCTATGTAACTCCTCTCTTATCATTTATTATAATCACACATTTTGTTTTTCTCTATGTTCAATTTGTTGGATTTTAAATTTACTTTATAAAATTAATGTTGTATACTAAACCGCGAACGAAGCGGAGGTAAATTTATGAAATTAGCGCTTAATCAGTTTCTAACACCTTTTCGAATTATCTTATTATCGTATGTTATTGCAATGATGCTGTTCAGCATCCTTTTGTATCTTCCTATATCTCATCAGGAAGGTGTATCTCTTAAATTTTCCGAGGCACTGTTCACATCTGTTAGCGCTGTTAGTGTAACAGGGTTAACCGTCGTCAATGTTTCAGAAACGTACAGTTATATCGGAATTTTTTTCTTAGCGCTAGCGATCCAATTAGGTGGAATAGGGATCATGACGTTAGGAACATTCGTATGGATGTTATTTGGGAGAAAAATTATCTTATCCCAGCGTATGCTCATCATGGTCGATCAAAATCAAAATACATTCTCGGGTCTTGTAAGTTTAATGAGAGGGATCCTATTTGTAGCTTTAATCATTGAGTTAATCGGTGCCCTTATTCTTGGTACATATTATATACGATACTTTGACACGGTTGGGGAAGCGTATTATCAAGGAGCGTTTGCAGCACTAAGTGCATTTACAAATGCTGGTTTCGATATTACAGGTCAATCTTTAATTCCTTTTGCGAATGACTATTATGTTCAGCTTGTAACGATTTTATTAATTTTCGCAGGGGCTATTGGGTTCCCGGTCTTGTTAGAAGTAAAAGAATACTTTTCAAAAGAAAATCCAAACTTCAAATTTAGTTTATTTACGAAAATCACGACAACAACCTATTTTGCGGTGTTTATTGTTGGTGTTATAGGCATTTGGCTGCTTGAGTTAGGTCATTTTTATGAAGGGCTCGCATGGCATCAACAATTATTTTATTCTTTATTTAACTCAGCAACATCACGTAGTGGTGGTCTAGCGACAATGGATGTATCAGAATTAAGTATCGCCACGCTCTTATTTATTTCCGGTCTAATGATTATAGGAGCAAGTCCTTCTTCTGTAGGCGGTGGAATTCGGACGACGACTCTTGCCGTTATGTTCTTGACGATTTGGAGCTTTGCTTTAGGTAAATCAGATGTAAAGGTATTTGGGAGAGAAATTCATCCTGAAGACCGTCAAAAAGCTTTCATTGTGCTAAGTGTTTTTATACTGTTATTGTTTAGCGCAGTTATTCTAATCTCAGCATTTGAAGGTGGTAAAGTCCCATTAATGGCAATTATTTTTGAAACAGCCTCTGCGTTCGGTACGTGCGGTTTATCGATGGGAATAACCGCTGACTTAAATCTTGCCAGTCAATTTATTCTAATGATTTTAATGTTTATCGGTAGGGTAGGTTTAGTAGCGTTCTTATTTTCTATCCGTCGAAAGGAAACTAAAAGTCATTATAAATATCCAACTGAGCGGATTATTATCGGTTAATAGAATGGGGTTATTATTTTACAACTGAATAGTTTACGTTGTATAGAAGTAGGAAGAAATTGAGAGCCAGGCATTGCTTGGCTCTTTTTTGGGTTGTTTTCTATAAGTTTTGTTGTGTGAACTGCGCATATTGCCTGTTTTTTAGCTAGCTGAAAGTACAGCATTAGCGTAGTGACGGTTCAACTGCAAAATAAAGAGAAACAAAAAAGTTTCCTTAACTTAGTAGGTTATGAAATTTAAGACTATTTTCATATTTTTCATTACAATTCACGCAAAATATGAGAAAATATTAAAAGAAACACCTATAATAGTTAATGGAACGATGTGTATTTTCTACTAAATAATTCATTTATATTATATATTCTAGTTAAACTAGGGTTAAATTTGAATTTTTTGAATATATCCTGTATACGTTTTCTTGACGATATAAGTCGATGGGAGTAAAATGAATTTGTCGCAATATATTCACAGAAACTTTATTAAAGTTTCATATTTTATCTTATTAATGCTTTACGAAAACAGGATAGGGAGGTACAGCATTATAAGCGAAAAGAAAAGAGATAACTAGAGAACAAGTGCTAAAAGTCAAAAAAATTTGTGGGGGGACATTTGTATGGCTGGAAATCGAGAGTTTATGAATCGGAAGCTACACTCGTTATTGGGTGTCATTCCAGTTGGATTATTCTTAGTTCAACACTTAGTTATTAACCATTTTGCTACTAGAGGTGCTAGTGCTTTCAACGAAGTAGCACACTTCATGGAAAATCTTCCATTTCGTTATTTTTTAGAGATTTTCTTAATCTTTATCCCATTACTTTATCATGCAATTTATGGACTTTATATTGCTTTTCAAGCTAGAAATAATGTAAATAATTACGGATTTTTCCGTAACTGGATGTTTGTTTTACAACGTTGGACGGGGGTCATTACGTTAGTCTTCGTTGTATGGCATGTTTACGAAACTCGTATTCAAGCAGCGTTTGGCGCTGAAGTTAATTATAATATGATGGCGGATATCTTAAGTAGTCCGTTTATGCTAGTGTTCTACTTTGTTGGTGTTATCGCTACAATCTTCCATTTTGCCAATGGATTATGGTCATTTGCTGTTTCTTGGGGTATTACAGTTACTCCACGTTCGCAAGTTATCTCTACTTACGTAACTATCGGTATTTTTGTAGCCCTTACTTGGGTAGGTGTTCGTGCAATTTTAGCATTTATTAATCCAGAACTAGCAAACATTTAAGGAGTGAGCGATTATGAGTAAAGGAAGAGTTATTGTTGTCGGTGGTGGATTAGCCGGATTAATGGCAACTATTAAAGCTGCAGAAGCAGGCGTACCAGTCGATTTATTTTCATTAGTTCCAGTTAAACGTTCTCACTCAGTATGTGCGCAAGGTGGAATTAATGGTGCTGTAAATACAAAGGGTGAAGGTGACTCACCTTGGGAACACTTTGATGATACAGTTTACGGAGGAGACTTCTTAGCAAACCAACCTCCAGTAAAAGCGATGTGTGAAGCGGCTCCTGGAATTATTCACTTAATGGACCGTATGGGTGTAATGTTTAACCGTACACCAGAAGGATTACTAGATTTCCGTCGTTTTGGTGGTACTCAGCATCACCGTACAGCGTTCTCAGGTGCAACGACTGGACAACAGTTATTATATGCACTAGATGAGCAAGTACGTCGTTGGGAAGTTGCTGGTCTTGTAACAAAATATGAAGGCTGGGAATTCTTATCTGCTATTAAGGATGACGAAGGCGTCTGTCGCGGGATTACTGCACAAGACTTAAAGACGATGGAAATCCATCACTTTGCAGCTGATGCAGTAATCATGGCTACTGGTGGTCCTGGTATTATCTTTGGTAAATCTACTAACTCAGTTATTAACACTGGATATGCTGCTGCTTCTTTATATGAGCAAGGCGTATATTATGCAAATGGTGAGTTTATTCAAATCCACCCAACAGCAATCCCTGGTGATGACAAACTTCGATTAATGAGTGAGTCAGCACGTGGAGAAGGTGGACGTGTTTGGACATATAAAGATGGTAAACCTTGGTATTTCCTAGAAGAGAAATATCCAGCATACGGTAACCTAGTACCACGTGATATCGCAACACGTGAAATCTTCGATGTTTGTGTTGAGCAAAAACTAGGTATTAACGGCGAAAACATGGTTTATTTAGATCTTTCTCATAAAGATCCAAAGGAACTTGATATTAAACTTGGTGGGATCATCGAGATTTATGAAAAGTTCATGGGTGATGACCCTCGTAAAGTACCAATGAAAATTTTCCCTGCGGTTCACTATTCAATGGGTGGTATGTGGGTGGATTACAACCAAATGACAAATATCCCGGGTCTATTTGCAGCGGGTGAGTGTGATTATTCACAACATGGTGCCAACCGTTTAGGTGCTAACTCATTACTATCAGCAATTTATGGCGGTATGGTTGCAGGTCCTAATGCAGTTGAGTATATCAAAGGCTTAGAAAAGTCTGCTGATGCAGTTTCTTCAAGCGTATTCGAAGATGAGAAGAAGAAAGAACAAGAGCGTTACGATAACATTCTAAAAATGGATGGTAAAGAAAACGCGTATGTTCTTCATAAAGAGCTTGGTGAGTGGATGACTGATAACGTAACAGTTGTTCGTACCAATGAAAAGCTATTAAAAACAGATGAGAAAATCCAAGAATTAATGGAACGTTACAATAACATTAATATTGTTGATACAGCGAAGTGGAGTAACCAAGGTGCTTCATTTACACGTCAATTAAAAGGTATGTTAAACCTAGCTCGTGTTATTACACTAGGTGCTTACAACCGTAACGAAAGTCGTGGAGCGCACTATAAACCTGAGTTCCCAGAGCGTAATGACGAAGAATTCATGAAAACAACAATGGCTAAATACAATGCTTCTACTGGTAACCCTGAATTCCATTACGAAGATATTGACGTTTCTTTAATTCCACCACGTAAACGTGACTATACGTCGAAAAAACAAGGAGCTGCTAAATCATGAGTGAAAACAAAAATATAAAATTTATTGTAACTCGTCAAGAAGATCCTAACAGCGCCCCTTATAAAGAGGAATTTGAAGTTCCATATCGTCCAAATATGAACGTGATTTCGGCTCTTATGGAAATTCGTCGTAATCCAGTAAATTCAAAAGGGGAAAATACGACACCAGTAAACTGGGAAATGAACTGCTTAGAAGAAGTTTGTGGAGCATGTTCAATGGTCATCAACGGAAAGCCGCGCCAATCGTGTACAGCTCTTGTTGATCAACTAGAACAACCGATTCGTGTTGAGCCGATGAAAACATTCCCTGTCGTTCGTGACTTAGTGATTGATCGTAGTCGTATGTTCGATTCACTTAAAAAAGTAAAAGCATGGATTCCAATCGATGGAACGTACGATTTAGGTCCTGGACCACGTATGCCAGAAACAAAACGTCAATGGGCGTATGAACTTTCAAAATGTATGACTTGTGGTGTATGTTTAGAGTCTTGTCCGAATGTCAACAGCAAATCAGATTTCATCGGACCTGCACCATTATCTCAAGTTCGATTATTCAATGCTCACCCAACAGGGGAGATGAACAAAGAAGAGCGTTTAGAAACAATTATGGGAGATGGCGGACTTGCTAACTGCGGTAACTCACAAAACTGTGTTCAGTCTTGTCCTAAAGGTATTCCATTAACAACTTCTATTGCAGCTCTTAATCGCTCAACAACGATCCAATCATTCAAAAACTTCTTCGGAAGCTATTAATAACACCAAGAAGGCTCTCCTTACCTACAGGAGAGCCTTTTTTTATGTATCATCTTATGTTTGTTACTTTGTGTTTTTGCATAATTATGCTAAAATTCCTTATAGCAGAAAAATAAAGATATATTAAAAAAATAAAAAGGTTAAATAGAAAGTTGAGGTAAATCAAATGGCAAGTATTCCTTATATTGAAAATATCAAAGAGTGGGAACAAACATTTTCATACTACTGTCCTATTAAAGTTCGTTTCTCTGAGACAGATGCCTTCGGTCATTTAAACAATACAAGAGTGTTTGTTTATTTTGAAGAAGCAAGAATAGAATATTTTAAATCATTAGGTTTAATGAGTGAATGGATGAAAAAAGAAAATGATTGTATTATCGTCACCGCGGATCTTCAATGTAATTATATTAAACAAGTATTTTTTGATGAACAATTAAAGGTTTACGTCACAGCTCATCATATTGGAAACACTTCAGTTGATTTGCATTATATGGTTAAGAATGAAAAAGATGATATCTGTATTACGGGAAGAGGTAGAATTGTTCAAATTTCCAAACAAACTGGAAAACCTGTGGAATGGACAGACCAAATGATTGAAAAAATGAAGTCGGCTCGAAAAAAAATAGAGGTTTAATAACAATTTAAGCTTATATTGAATTCACAAGGTCAATGTACAGTACATATAATATTTTGACTAAATACCTTCTGTAAGAGTCTACCTGAACCTAATCGCGTTTGGATTTCTCTTATTTGAAGCCTCTTTGGTGTACAGCCTGAGCAAGAAGGGGTGAATTCATTGAAAGGAGCAGAATACGGACCAAAACCTTTACTTACAAAAAGGGAACGAGAAGTATTTGAGCTATTGGTTCAAGACAAAACGACGAAAGAAATTGCTCAGCAGCTTTTCATTAGTGAAAAGACAGTTCGCAATCACATTTCAAACACGATGCAGAAGCTTGGGGTTAAGGGGCGCTCCCAGGCAGTGATCGAGTTAGTACGACTAGGTGAACTTGAGATTTAATTGAAATGAAGCTGACTCTTAAGTGTCATAGCTACTCAATATATAGCCTGCTTAAAGAGCAGGCTATATTGCTATAGAGCTAAAGCTAATAATTAGACACTTGCTCGAGTCAGCTTCTTTATTTTACAGGGAATATTAGTTTTTACCGTTGTTCCCTGTACCGTAATGGATACACAACCCTCACTTTTTGTGTAGGAAGTGGGGGTAAATATTAACCCATTTCTTCTTCTTTAATTTCTTCTTTAGGGATATAGAACCCGTGGTCCTCTTTAACCGATCGAACGATCATTGCACCGAAAGTTAGAACAGAGCCTAAGGCAACAACTAGGTATGGGTTAACCCAAGGGTTATTCATATTGATCATAATAAATCCAAACCCCATGAAAAATAATCCGACAGACATAATGAACGGCAGTATTGAACCATTTGGCATATGAATGTCTTGCAAAGGTTCAGCAGGCTTCATCTTTCCGTTGCCATGTACTTTCTCATAGAATAAAGGATCTAATGAACGGACTTGCGGTGTTTGCGCAAAGTTATATTCTGGCACCGGGTTTGGAGTGGACCATTCAAGTGTTCTTCCATCCCACGGATCACCGTTACTAATACGCTCTCCTTTATAAGCAGAATAAATGATATTAATGACTAATATGATCACCCCTGTTGACATAAAGAATGTACCAATCGTACTAATATAATTCATGCCGTCCCACCCTTGGTCACCGAGAAAAGTATATACACGGCGAGGCATTCCAATTAATCCAAGTATGTGCTGGATAAAGAAGGTTAAGTGAAAACCTATATAAAAAATCCAAAACATTAATTTCCCTAATGTTTCATTTAAACGATGTCCAAACATTTTCGGATACCAATAGAACAGACCTGCAAATAGACCTAAAACGATACCTCCAACAATTATGTAGTGGAAGTGAGCAACGACAAAATAACTGTCGTGATATAACAGTGTAACAGGAGCCATTGCGACCATGACACCCGTAACCCCACCAAGTACAAACGTCGGGACAAATGAAGAAGCAAACAACATGGCTGTATTAAATGTAATTTTGCCGCCCCACATCGTAAATAACCAGTTAAATATTTTAACCCCAGTTGGTACCGCAATAAGCATCGTTGATATTGCAAAAATCGAATTTGCAATAGGTCCCATCCCTACTGTAAACATATGGTGTGCCCAAACCATAAATCCCAAAAATGCAATTAGAATTGTAGCAAAAACCATCGTAGTATAACCGAATAAACGCTTTCTTGAAAAGGCGGGTATAACTTCTGATATTATTCCAAATGCAGGAAGTACGAGAATATATACTTCTGGATGTCCAAAAATCCAGAAGATATGCTGCCAAATGACAACATTCCCGCCCATATCTGGCATGAAAAATTGAGCACCGAATAGACGGTCTAACATCAGTAAAAGTAAACCGGCAGCTAATGGTGTAAATGCAAATAAAATTAAAGTTGAAATAACGAAGATAGTCCAAACAAATAAAGGCATACGCATTAATGTCATTCCAGGAGCGCGCATGTTAATGATTGTAACTAAGAAGTTAATGGCAGAAACTAGTGTTCCTATACCACTCACTTGCAAGCCAAGTACATAAAAATCTAGTCCCAATCCAGCATAATCCCTTCCCGATAACGGAACGTAAGCTGTCCAACCAGCATCAGGGCCGCCACCAAAAAACCAAGTTAGACTCATCAAAGTAGCCCCAGATAAGAAAACCCAGAATCCTAATGCATTTACAAAAGGGAATGCAACATCTCGCGCCCCAATTTGAAGAGGAACGATAAAATTTGCAAATCCTAAAATAATAGGAGTTACTGCAATAAATAACATTAATGTCCCATGCATCGTTAAGATTTCATTGTACGTTTGCCCGCTCATAAATAAACTTTCTGGGTACATCAGCTGTATACGAATGAGTAAGGCCATAATGCCTGCTTTCACAAAAAATAATGTCCCGGCAATTAAGTACATGACCCCGATTTTTTTGTGATCAACCGTTGTCAGCCAATCCCAGACGACACTTTTCTTTTTTCTATTTGTTTCTACTTTGGCAGTACCTAGTTCCACTGAAAATCCTCCTTTTTAACCTGAAACTAATAATAAAAGACACAAATAATGTAATAAACGGAATAAAATACTATCACGCTAAAATTTTCCTTTCTATTTTGTCTCACTTTTAGAAACGTTATACTTGAAAAAATAGATGTAGCAGATTACGATGACTTACGAAGCTATTTAGAAAGGAAAAGCCAAATGAGGGGAACGTACACGATAAAAAAAGTTTTAAACAATAATGTAGTCATAGCGCTTAATGCAATTAATGAAGAAATGATAATCATCGGGAAAGGTCTTGGATTTGGAAAAAAACAAGGGGACCTGATTGACCATCAAAATATCGATCAACTTTTTCAACTTGTGAATGAACAACAACAAGAAGAATATAAACAACTGTTATTGCAAATTGACGAATCCATTATAGAAACAATCAATGATGCGATCGTTTTAATAAGCAAAAAGCTAGATCAAAAGTTAAATGAGCGTATTCATATCGCGTTAACTGACCATATTGCATTTGCTATTCGAAGACTTGAACAAGGAATTGTCATTACAAACCCTTTTCTAAATGAAACGAAGTCAATGTACCCAGTTGAATTTCAAATTGCAGAACAAGTAATCAACTTGATTAATGAACAATTAGAGATTTCATTGCCAAAAGACGAAATTGGTTTTGTTACGTTGCATATTCATAGTGCGTTAGAGAATAAGCCTTTATCCGAAATAAAAGATGATGCAATGCTTTTAAAAAAATTAATAGATCTCATAGAAACAGGTTTAAAAGTACAGATAGAGAAGAATTCTCTTCAATACTCGCGGCTTGTAATTCATCTTCGTCACGTCCTAGATCGTGTGCTTCATCAGGAAACGGTAGAATTAAATGAAAAATTTGTGACACTATTGAAGCAAGAGTATCCACTATGCTATAATCTTGCTTGGAAGTTGATTAAGATCATTCAAACTCATTATCAATTACCAGTTGCAGATGCGGAAGCAGTATACTTAGCGATGCATTTGCAAAGGCTTACCCAAAAATAAATAGTTTTAACACACTCTATTTACGTGTTACTGATACGATCAGGCATGAGTAAAAGAAGTGTATATGAAGTAGAACTTGGGCAATCTATCCGTAGGATTCCCCTGGCTCGCTCGTATGCTTTCTTTTATTCATGTCTTTTTTGTTTTTACATAGAAGAATGAGTTGGATCAGTGAAAACGATTACTTTAGGTGTGGATGATCTCAAACAACTAGATACGACATAAAGGAGTGAGAGTATGTTCAAAAAAGCATTTGGAACGTTACAGCGTGTTGGTCGAGCACTAATGACACCTGTATCCGTACTACCTGCAGCCGGTTTATTACTGGGGCTGGGACATGAAAATGTTTTAAACATTCCAATCATGGCCGAGGCAGGTGGCGTCATTTTTGGTAATTTAGCACTTTTATTTGCAGTTGGGGTTGCCATTGGATTAGCAGATGGTGATGGTGTTGCAGGATTAGCGGCTGTTATCGGTTATCTTGTTATGAATACTACATTAGGTATAATGGCTGGCTACTACGGTGCCGAAACAGTCACAGTACTTGGAATTGAGACACTACAAACAGGTGTCTTCGGTGGTATTATAATGGGTCTTGTAGCTGCAACTCTTTATAAACGATTTTATAATATAGAGTTGCCACCGTTTTTAGGATTTTTTGCCGGTAAACGATTTGTTCCGATAATTACAGCAGCTACAGCTGTTTTATTAGGTATCGCTTTTGTATTCATTTGGCCGCCAATTCAAGGGGTAATTGATTGGTTCTCCCATTTAGCGACGGAAACAGGAACAACGGCTGCAGCTTTTGTATTTGGCTTTACGCAAAGAGCTCTGATCCCATTCGGTTTACACCATATCTTTTATCAACCGTTTTGGTTCGAGTTTGGAACGTTTACAACTGCTGCAGGAGATGTTGTTAGAGGAGATATGACTCGCTTTTTTGCAGGAGATCCTACAGCAGGAACATTTATGGCAGGTTTATTCCCGTTTATGTTGTTTGGTCTTCCAGCTGCAGCATTAGCGATATATCACGAAGCAAGACCAGAGCGAAAGAAAGCAGTCGCAGGTATTATGGCATCAGCCGCTTTGACGAGCTTTTTGACCGGTATTACAGAACCGATTGAGTTTGCATTTCTATTTGTTGCACCGGTCCTATTTTTAATCCACTGTGTGTTTGCAGGTTTTTCATTCGTTATTATGGACTTGCTAGGTGTTAAAGCAGGATTTACATTCTCTGGTGGATTTATTGATTATGTTCTTTATTGGGGATTATCAACAAATTCTTGGATGATCATTCCAGTGGGGATTGGATTTGCATTCATATACTATTTCGGGTTCCGTTTTGCAATACGAAAGTGGAACTTAAGAACGCCAGGACGAGAACCAGAGGAACAAGTAAGCGAAACACCTTCAAAAGGAAAAAAATCAGAGTTAGCTAAAAATGTATTACTTGCTCTAGGTGGGAAGAATAATATTACAGCTTTAGATGCTTGTATTACTAGGCTTCGGGTTTCGGTAAAAGACCGTGCAGAAGTAGATAGCTCCCAACTAAAAAAATTAGGGGCTTCAGGTGTCCTTGAAATGGGTAATAATATACAAGCGATCTTTGGAACACAATCTGACGCGTTAAAAGGACAGATTAAAGATTTGATTGATGGTAAAGAAGTGATGCAGGACATAGATGATCAAGAAGTTGATGAAACGAAGGTCATCCCTCAATCAAACAGTGAGTCTGCAGACCAAGTAGATAAATTACAGGTGGCTGCACCTATAAAAGGAAAGCTGTTACCTATTACAGAAGTTCCTGATAAAGTGTTTGCAGAAAAGATGATGGGAGATGGCTTTGCGATCGAACCAACTGAAGGACTCGTTGTCTCACCTGTATCCGGAAAAATTATTAATGTTTTCCCAACAAAGCATGCCGTTGGAATTTTAGCTCATAGCGGGCATGAAATTTTAATTCACATAGGTATCGATACTGTTCAAATGAATGGTGAAGGCTTTGAGGTATTCGTTTCAGAAGGTGATGAAATTGAACAAGGTCAAAAACTGGTCACAATGGATTTAGCCTTAATCGAACAAAAAGCCTCATCAACGATTACACCGATTGTATTCACCAATTTAAAAGAAAACGAAATAATCAGACTGCAAGAAAAAGCAGCAGTTGAACTAGGAGAAACTGGATTAGTTTCCATTGAAAATAAATAAATTATATTTTAAAGAAAGAGGTAGATCTCATGGTAGAAAAAACATTTAAAATTACAGCAGAAACAGGAATTCATGCAAGACCAGCAACTCAACTAGTAAATAAAGCAGGACAATTTTCTTCAGATATTAACTTAGAATATAAAGGGAAGTCAGTAAACTTAAAGTCCATTATGGGTGTAATGTCTCTAGGCGTTGGACAAGGAGCAGAAGTAACAATTAAAGCAGAAGGTTCAGATGAAAATGATGCATTACAAGCATTAGAGGCTGTAATCAAGGAAGGGTTAGGAGAATAATGAAACAAATTTCAGGGATAGCTGCGTCAGCTGGAATTGCAATAGCAACCGCATATATATTGGAAGAGCCTGACTATTCCTTTGAGAAATTAACAGATACTGACCCTGCAGCTGAAAAAGAACGACTTGAAACTGCGCTAGGGAAAGCGAAGGCCGATCTAGCTCAGATTAAAGAAAAAGCAGAAGTTGATCTAGGAGAAGAAGAAGCAGCGATTTTCGCTGCTCACCTTCTTGTGTTAAGTGATCCAGAATTCATTGGCGGTATGCAAGCTCATATTGATAATGAAAAAGTGAATGCAGAAAGTGCCGTCCATGACGTTTCGCAAACATTTATTTCAATGTTTGAATCGATGGATAATGAATATATGAAAGAACGTGCAGCTGATATCCGAGATGTTTCCAAGCGAGTGTTAGGTTACTTACTTGGGATCCAAATGAAATCGTTAGCTGCGATTGATGAGGAAACGATCATTATTGCAAAAGACTTAACACCGTCAGATACAGCGCAATTGAATCCGAAATTTGTTAAAGGGTTTGCTGCTGATATCGGTGGACGTACATCTCATTCAGCAATCATGGCTCGATCGATGGAAATACCTGCAATTGTAGGAACAAAAGAGGCAACATCTTCTATCCAAAATGGTGATACTATTATTATTGATGGACTAGAAGGTGTCGTTATCGTTCAACCAGATAATGAAACAATGCAAGCTTATGAACAGAAGAAAGAATCGTATGAGCAACAAAAATTAGAGTGGGCTAAACTTGTCAATGAAGCAACGAAAACAGTTGATGGACATCATGTGGAATTAGCAGCTAATATCGGTACACCAGACGATCTTACAGGCGTAATTAATAATGGTGCTGAAGGAATCGGCTTATATCGAACTGAGTTTCTTTATATGGGACGAGACCAATTGCCAACAGAAGAAGAACAGTTTAATGCCTACAAAACGGTATTAGAAAGAATGGAAGGCAAGCCTGTCGTTATTCGTACTCTTGATATCGGCGGAGATAAAGAACTTCCATACTTAGAACTTCCTAAAGAAATGAATCCATTCCTTGGTTTCCGTGCGATCAGACTATGCTTAGAGCATCAGGACATATTCCGTACGCAACTTCGTGCATTACTTCGAGCAAGTACATCTGGGAACTTAAAAATTATGTTTCCGATGATTGCTGCGCTTGAAGAATTACGACAAGCGAAAGCGATCTTAGAGGAAGAAAAACAAAATCTTCTAAATGAAGGTCAACAAGTATCTGACTCTATTGAAGTAGGGATGATGGTAGAAATCCCTTCAACAGCTGTCATTGCTGATCTCTTTGCTAAAGAAGTTGATTTCTTCAGTGTAGGGACTAATGACTTAATTCAATACACGATGGCAGCAGACCGAATGAATGAACAAGTTTCTTACTTATATCAACCATATCACCCTGCAATCCTCCGTCTCGTAAACATGGTGATTGAAGCGGCTCACAAGGAAGGAAAGTGGGCAGGTATGTGTGGTGAAATGGCTGGAGACGAAATTGCAATTCCAATTCTTTTAGGATTAGGGCTTGATGAATTTAGTATGAGTGCAACATCTGTTTTACCAGCAAGAAGTCAAATGGCTAAATTATCTAAGCAAGAATTAGAAAGTTTCGCAAAAGAAATGCTAATGAAAAATACATCAGAAGAAGTCCAGGAATCAGTTAAGAATAGGTTTGGCAGTCTATAATAGTTCGAAGAAGAGTTGTCTTTTGACAACTCTTCTTCACATTTCCTTACGTTTTTCTATTGCAATTCTATAGGAAAACAGGGAAAATAAACAAGATAATATAAAAAAAATACCTAGTATATATAGAATTCACGAGCAGGAGGGAAGATGATGGCAGAATTTGAACAAGTAGAACATATTGAAAAGTCATTAAGAAAAATAGCACAAATCATTAAACAAAAGGGTCGTGTAATCCTTAATCAGTTTCCGATCACGCCACCTCAATTCGTTGCCTTACAATGGTTAAATGAATTAGGTGATATGACGATCGGTGATCTATCGAATAAAATGCACTTAGCCTGTAGTACAACAACAGATCTTGTCGATCGTATGGAAAAGAATGAATTAGTAGAACGAGTGAAAGATTTAAAAGATCGCAGAGTTGTTCGGATTCATTTATTAGAAAAAGGTGAAACGATTATCCAAGAAGTAATTAAGAAACGACAGGATTATTTAAAAGATATTCTTCAAAACTTCTCGGATGAGGATATTGCATTTCTAGAAAAGAACTTACATGTCCTTCATGAAGAAATGGAATCTTCAGCAAAAGAACTTAACAGCTAATGAAAAAAGAAGATAGAAATTGAGGGAGAATTTTGGATAGACCGATTGGAGTTATTGATTCGGGACTTGGAGGATTAACCGTTGCAAAAGAAATTCTTCGACAGTTACCGAAAGAACAAATTGTTTATATTGGCGATACCGTTCGTTGCCCATACGGACCGAGACCCGCTGAAGAAGTGCGAGCTTTTACCTGGCAAATGATTGAACGTCTATTAAAAGAACGTATTAAGATGCTTGTCATCGCTTGTAATACAGCAACAGCTGTCGTCCTAGACGAAGTAAAAGAAAAGCTGTCCATACCTGTGATTGGGGTTGTACACCCAGGAGCGATTACAGCTCTTAAAGTAACGAAAAATGATCATGTAGCTGTTATTGGTACTACAGGAACAATTAAAAGTAAAGCTTATGATAAAGCTTTAAAAGATATTAATAGTAATATTAAAGTTGAAAGTATGGCCTGTCCGCCTTTTGTTCCATTAGTAGAACAAGGGATTTTTAAAGGCGAAGAAGCGATGAGGGTCGTTTCAGAAACATTACAACCATTACTGACTAATAAGTTTGATACGTTAATACTTGGATGTACACACTACCCGTTATTACGCGGGGTCATTCAACGTGTTGTAGGAAATGATATTACGTTAATTAGTTCTGGTGATGAGACAGCACGAGAAGTAAGTGCGCTTTTATATCATCAAGATTTACTTTATAAAGAAAATCGGAAACCGTCTCATATTTTTTACACGACAGGCGATCATGAAACATTTAAAAAGATCGCTAGTAGTTGGCTGAAAATTGACCTTGATCATGTGGAGACGATCTATTTAGGATAAAATCTTAACGAACCGAACCTAGACGCAAGTAATTAAAATCGCATTGGAGCGTAATCCAATGCGATTTTGTGTTTATCTACTTTTTACCTGCAGTTAATTTTCCTTCTGTAACGCAAAACTTAATTTAATGTTTCTCTTATGAAAACCGCATTCTAGCAAGTTTGTTTATAGACCTATTTTAATTTTGTAGACAAAGATGGTCTATTTTTGGAAAAGGCTCGTATACATACTAGTACAAACTACCTTAGGAGGGAAAAGAATGAGGAAATTGTTCAAAACAGGGGTCCCAACGCTGCTTCTTCTAACGTTAGTCGTATCTGGATGTTCCTTTGGCTCTAATAAAGCGATGCAGGAAATGGATACTCCTCAAATAAATTATGTTGATGAGGGAGAAGCGCTAGATGAGGAAACAGAATTAATTGGTTCTGAGGAACAGCCAATTGAAGAACAAGCAGAAACCGAAGAGGGACCAGTTGAAACGGTAACAAGAGAACTATACTTAATTGATCAAAATGGAATGGTGGTTTCAAAAACATTTGATTTACCAAAGACTCAAGGGGTCCTTAGACAATCATTAGAGTATTTAGTTGATGGCGGGCCGGTATCCAATCTATTACCGAGTGGGTTCCAAGCGGTATTACCTGCAGGAACTGAAGTAGATGTTCATTTTAAAGAAGATGAGCGTACAGCAGTAGCTGATTTCTCGGAGGAATTTAAGTCATATAATCCAGAACAAGAATTACAAATTCTTCAATCAATTACTTGGACATTGACTCAATTTGAGAATGTAGATAAAGTCCAAATTCGTATAAATGGGTACGATCAAGAAACGATGCCAGTCGGCAATACTCCAATTGGAGAAGGATATAGTCGAGCGAATGGAATTAATCTTGAAAAAAGCGAAGTAGCTGATGTGGTGAACAGTAAAGGGGTAACCCTTTACTTCCTTGCCCAAAATGGGGACAACACTTATTATGTACCAGTAACGAGACGAGTAAAGAATACAGATGACTCAATTAAGGAAGTCGTTAATCAACTACTAGCGGGTCCATCTATTTATTCTAACTTACTGACAGACATTCGCAACGGAGCAGAATTGCTCGATAGTCCGAAATATGAGAACGGTGTTGTAACGCTGAATTTTAATGAAGCCATTTTAAACCAAATGGAAAACACTGCGATTTCAGATGAGGTATTAAACTTAATCGTCTTGTCTTTAACAGAACAACCTGGCGTTGAAAAAGTAGCAATCGAAGTAAATGGTGAAGCAAAAGTATTAAAAGTATCTGGAGAGCCATTAACAGAGCCAGTTTCACGTCCGGTTAATGTGAATACAGGGAAGTTTTAATACACTATCATATTAGATTGAAGAAAAATTTGCTATAATAACGAAGTAGTAACGAAAAGGGGCAGCAACTTGCTGCCTTTTTACGTGGCTAAAGCTTTTTTACTATAAAAGAGCATTTCTCTTATAGAATGGATAGAAAAAGTTGATACTACATAAGTAAGGCTTTTCAAGGGAGGGTTTTATCAAATGAGAGTTGATAATAGAGAACAAGATCAATTAAGAAAAGTAGAAATTATAACAGACTATTTAATGCATCCTGAAGGGTCTGTACTTATTTCATTTGGAAACACGAAAGTAATTTGTACTGCATCGATTGAAGATCGTGTGCCGCCCTTTATGAGAAATCAAGGCAAAGGGTGGATTACAGCTGAATATTCAATGCTACCACGTGCTACAGAGCAGAGAAATATTCGTGAATCGTCAAAAGGAAAAGTTACTGGACGGACGATGGAAATACAACGTTTAATAGGTAGAGCGTTACGAACAGTTATAGATTTAGAAAAGCTTGGTGAGAGAACCGTATGGATTGATTGTGATGTTATCCAAGCAGACGGTGGTACACGTACAGCAGCAATAACGGGTGCTTATGTAGCTATGGTACTTGCATTACAAAAATATGTAGAGAAAAAGAAACTAACAGAATTACCAGTTACCGACTTTTTAGCTGCTGTTTCTGTAGGAATCGATCATGAGCATGGTGAAATATTAGATTTATGTTATAAAGAAGATGCTAGTGCTGACGTTGATATGAATGTAGTAATGACTGGTAAAGGTGAATTTGTAGAACTTCAAGGAACTGGAGAAGAAGCGACTTTTTCACGAAGTCAATTAGACAAATTACTGTATTTAGCTGAACTTGGCATTGAGGATTTAATTGCAAAACAGAAGCTCGCACTCGGTGATGGAATTACGAATAAGCTAGCAGAGAAAATAGAAGCTCCAAAAGGGGAAGTAACGGAATGAAGGAGATCATTGTAGCAACCAAAAATAAAGGCAAAGTAAAAGAGTTCGATGCCATCTTAGGTGAACTAGGCTACAAGGTTACTTCACTTTTTGACTATCCTAGCCTGCCAGAAGTTGAGGAAACAGGTACAACATTTGCTGAAAATGCAAAGTTAAAGGCTGTGACGATCGCAAACGCTCTTCAAAAGCCTGTGGTTGCAGACGATTCAGGACTGATTGTTGACGCTTTAGATGGAAAACCTGGTATCTATTCAGCCCGCTATGCAGGAGAAGAGAAAAACGATGCCGAAAATATTAAAAAGGTATTAGCAGAAATGAAGGGTATCCCTGAAAGTGAAAGAACAGCAAGATTTCATTGCACAATTGCACTAGCTTATCCAGACGGGCGAACCGAATGTTTTGAAGGAAATTGTGAAGGTAAAATAACAGAAGAACCAGTGGGAGATCATGGTTTCGGCTATGATCCAATCATGTACATAGAGGAAAAACAAAAAACGATGGCACAGCTAACGTCTGAGGAAAAGAATGCGATTAGCCATCGGGCGAAGGCACTTCAACAACTTAAAGAGAAATGGAAAGAGATCTCATAATAGTGGTGCGATGATGGGAGATGAGTTAATGGTTAGAATTTTAATTGTTAGCGATAGTCATGGCTGGAAAACAGAATTAGCAAATGTAATTGATCGTCATCGCGATGAAGTCAATTACATGATCCATTGTGGCGACTCCGAATTAGAAGCGGACGCAAAACAACTAGAGGGAGTAAATGTGGTCAGAGGCAATTGTGACTGGGGTGAGGATTTTCCTGAAGATGCGATGATCCAAATAACGGACGATATTTTACTTTATACAACCCATGGTCATCATTACAATGTAAAAATGACATATGTCCCGCTAAGCTATCGAGCGGAGGAAGTAGGGGCACAAATTGTTTGTTTCGGGCATTCTCATGTAGCAACAACCTTTAAAGAAAATGACGTTATCTATATTAACCCAGGGAGTTTAAGACTTCCTCGGAATCGAAAAGAACATACGTATTGCTTATGTACAATCGATAAGAACTCAGTCGATGTAACGTTTTACTCGGTAGAGGGCAATATAGTAGAAGAGTTATCTACTCGATATAACATGTAAGGATTAGAATGGACCGCTAGCATTGGCTGATTAATTGATAAAATTTAGAGACACTAATAAAATGTTATGAAATATGATATACTAGATAAAGTGGAAGAAGCGCCAAATCAAAAAGTCAGCCAATGCAAAAAAAATTCTACAGATTAGTTGACACTCATACCGAAACGTTATATACTAATAATTGTCGTTACAAACAGTCAGTAAGCGACGAGTTGCCTCGAGGAAGGTCTTCCTAGAAGAGAAAGAGGCATAACAAATAAAGTGAATAAACTGCGGGTGTAGTTTAATGGTAAAACCTCAGCCTTCCAAGCTGATGTCGTGGGTTCGATTCCCATCACCCGCTCCAACTGTCCCAGTAGCTCAGCAGGATAGAGCAACGGCCTTCTAAGCCGTCGGTCGGGAGTTCGAATCTCTCCTGGGACGCCACTACATAACGTATTCAGTACATCCTTATCAGAAGATAAGGATGTTTTTTATTTATTCAGGAATTTGAAGATGTATAGCTCCAGATGCCATCGGCTCGAGGTCGCTTCGGTCCATCAAGCGTGTCTAAAGAGCAGACACTTATTGCTGGCCCTCCTGCGTTGTCGCCGATCAACAGGCACCTTGGACTTTTCTATGTCTAGCTATACGAGACTTTAAAACAAAATTCATTGCCTATTTAGAAAAGCGCAAGCGCCTGGGTTATTAAACAATCTTGCTATTTAACGACAGACATGTACCAAAAAAAGACCGGTCCGAAAACCGGTCTCACCCTCTACTCTTTCTTCCTAGGATAATAATTGTCTATAGCTGCTCGCTTCTTGTTGGATCCGTAAAAGAGTAGACTTTAGATTTTCATTTAATTCTTCCTCGTTATAATATATTACTGTCCAACCATCTTTCTTCAATGCTCTTTCAAATTTTTCATCACCGGCTTGCTTTTCGTCAATGATCGCTATTCGAAAAGGAATAAGTGCTAGATTAATGACAAACCGGCCACATTCTAAATAAGGTGTTACATAATAATTTTGAGAAAACAGGGCTTGGTACAACTTTCGCTCACATTCTTTTTTACACTTATGTTCCTCTAAATTTACAGGTACGAGAAAAGGTGGTTTTTTTCTTCTCGTAGCTAGTGTCGGTAAAGAAACTTTTAGAAAGAACAATTTTTGAGTTTTCCATTTTATTTTTAACATAATCATCACCGACCCTAGTTTTTACTATTCTTTCTTTTCCTATTACAAAAGTAGAAAAAATCTTTTCAATTTAGTGAGAAAAAAATGTGTCCAATTACGTAATCCAGATGCAGTAATGATGTAAGCGGATACAATGATATTCATAAATCAAAATAGTCAAAAAATTTTAGAAAAAGTGGTTGACCAGCACTGATAATAGGCGTATTATAGTCCTCAAATACAAAATTGTTTGAAAAGAAAATTAACAAAAGCAGTGCATGAAAATTTTCAAGCACTTATAATTAATCACTTATACATGTGGTTAAGTCAAAATTGTGTACGTGTCTATAAAAAGAATTCTAAATTTTCTAACAATTGGTAGCATCAAGAGGAGTGTTTCGTATGAGTCAGCAATGGATTTATTTAAACGGGGAATTTGTCGAAAAACATAATGCGAAAATCTCAGTTTACGATCATGGATTTTTATACGGTGATGGTGTATTTGAGGGTATTCGTGTCTATGACGGTAATATATTCCAATTAAAAGAACATTTAGAACGCCTATATAATTCAGCGAAGTCAATTATGCTTAACATTCCTCATACACTTGAGGAGTTAACTCAGATCATCGTTGAAACGATAAAAGTAAATGAATTACAAGATGCTTACATTCGCCTCGTTGTTTCAAGAGGTGTAGGTAATTTAGGGTTAGATCCAGCATCATGTCCTACACCTAACGTCATAGTTATTGCTGAACAGTTAACCCTTTTCCCGAAAGAACTATATGAAAATGGTCTTGAAATTGTTACTGTTCCGACTAGACGTAATCGTCCAGATGTATTGAGCCCTAAAGTTAAATCTTTAAATTATTTAAATAATATTCTAGTAAAAATTGAGGCCTCATTAGCAGGAGTTAGTGAAGCATTAATGCTCAATAATGAGGGGTACGTAGCCGAAGGATCTGCAGATAATGTATTCATTGTTAAAGGAAATAAAATTCTTACGCCGCCTGGTTATGTAGGCGCACTTGAAGGGATTACGAGAAATGCGATTATCGACATCGCTTCAGATCTCGGGTACGACGTGAAAGAGGAGCCATTCACAAGGCATGATGTTTATGTAGCGGATGAAGTCTTTTTAACCGGAACTGCAGCTGAAGTTATTGCAGTTGTAAAGGTAGACGGAAGAGTCATTGGTGATGGAAAGCCTGGTAAAGAGACTAATAAGTTACTTAAAGCTTTCCGTAAAAAGGTAGTAGAAGATGGGGAAAAAGTATACACAGCAGTGAAATCACAAGTAGAAGTCAGCTAAAATACAGTTGAAGATACTAGCAAAAAATACAATAGATGTGGGAGAGAACAATATATGAGAAGTAATATGATTAAAAAAGGCATAGATCGCGCCCCACATAGAAGCTTACTAAGAGCGGCTGGGGTAAAAGAAGAAGATATGGATAAACCGTTTATCGGTGTTTGTAATTCCTACGTTGATATCATTCCAGGACACATGCATCTGAATAAATTTGCTGAAGTAGCAAAGCAAGCTATTCGAGAAGCTGGCGGTATCCCATTCGAGTTTAATACGATTGGTGTTGACGATGGGATTGCAATGGGACACATCGGAATGCGTTACTCCTTACCAAGTAGAGAAATAATCTGTGATTCAGCTGAAACGGTCATTAACGCTCACTGGTTTGATGGAGTATTCTACATTCCAAACTGTGACAAAATTACACCGGGAATGCTGATGGCAGCCGTTCGTACGAATGTTCCTGCAGTCTTCGTTTCTGGCGGACCAATGGAAGCAGGTAAAACGAAAGATGGAAAGAGTTTATCATTAGCATCTGTATTTGAAGGAGTTGGAGCATTTGCTTCAGGAAGTATGTCGCGTGAGGAATTACTAGAGATTGAACAATCTGCCTGTCCGACATGTGGATCCTGTTCAGGAATGTTTACAGCCAATTCAATGAATACCTTAATGGAAATGCTAGGTGTTGCCTTACCTGGAAATGGAACATTAGTTGCAACTTCTGAAGGTAGACATCAGTTAATTAAAGACGCTGCGAAGCACTTAATGACGTTGATTGAAAAGGATGTTCGTCCACGTGACATTATTACGAAAGAAACCATTGATGATGCATTTGCGTTAGATATGGCAATGGGTGGTTCTACCAATACAGTATTACACATATTAGCCATCGCTAATGAAGCTGAAATAGAATACAACATAAATGATATTAACAAAGTAGCGGAAAGAGTTCCTTATTTAAGTAAAATTAGTCCTGCCTCAGATTATTCAATGGACGACGTTCACAAAGCGGGAGGAGTAAGTGCAATTATTAAGGAACTATGTGAAATTGAAGGAGCTATTCATCCTGATCGTATTACGATTTCAGGTAAAACGATTTACGAAACAGTTAAGGATGCTGAAATTACGAATGATGATGTCATTCGCAGAAAAGATAACCCTTATAGTCCTGTAGGTGGATTATCCGTCCTATTTGGGAACCTCGCTCCAGATGGTGGAGTAATTAAAGTAGGGGCAGTTGATCCTTCGATTAAAGTGTTTGAAGGTGAAGCAATTGTCTACAACTCACAAGAGGAAGCACTTGAAGGGATCAATAATGGGGATGTAAAAGCTGGTCATGTCGTAGTCATTCGTTATGAAGGCCCTAAAGGTGGTCCAGGAATGCCAGAAATGCTAGCGCCGACTTCATCGATTGTTGGACGCGGTCTAGGTACAAAGGTTGCTCTCATTACAGACGGACGCTTTTCTGGTGCTTCAAGAGGAATTTCAATTGGACATATTAGTCCAGAAGCTGCTGAAGGTGGACCGATTGCATTTGTTGAAAATGGAGATAAGATTACTCTTGATTTAATAAATCGTTCTATCACATTAAATGTCGATGACAAAGAATTAGCCAATAGAAGAGAAAATTGGAAAGAGCCTGAGCCTAAAATTAAAAAAGGTTACCTCGCTCGTTATTCTAAGCTTGTCACATCTGCTAACACAGGTGGAGTTATGAAAATATAAACTTAAGATAAAATATCGATAAAAACGTTGAAGAGGAAAAGTAGTTGAAAAGGATCAGCATCCACAGAGAGCCGCTTGTGCTGAGAGGCGGCGATGCTCCTTTCGATGAACTCACCTCGGAGTGCCAATTCGAACGTAAGCTAGTAGGGTTGGTCGGGTGTTCACTGCACTCGTTATTAAAACTGGACGGTAAGTCATACTAACGTCCATGAGGTGACATTTGTAAAAGTGTCATAAAAAAGGGTGGTACCGTGGAAAGAGAACATCTTTTCACCCCTTCTGCTAGAACCGATGGGTTCATGATGGGGTGAGAAGGTGTTTTTTATTTGGTAATAAGAAAGGTATTTTCTTTCTTAAAATATATAAATTTTTTAATGACTTAAAAAATCAACTGGTAGTAGGGAGGAAGAAAAGGTGAGTACCAAGTTGAGAAACAAAGAGCTAAATGTAGTAGAGGAGAAGCAGCCAGTATCAGGGTCTAGTATGTTGATTAAAGCTTTAGCTAAAGAAGGTGTAGATGTTATCTTTGGCTATCCAGGTGGTGCAATTTTACCGACATATGATGAAATCTATAAATCAGGTATTCGTCATATTCTAGCTCGCCATGAACAAGGAGCTATTCACGCTGCAGAAGGGTACGCAAGGGTTTCAGGAAAACCAGGAGTCTGTATTGTAACATCAGGTCCAGGCGCTACAAATGTAGTTACAGGAATTGCCGATGCGATGATTGATTCTTTACCACTTGTTGTGATCACAGGTCAAGTTGCTACTTCGGTCATTGGAACAGATGCCTTTCAAGAAGCAGATATGATTGGTATTACAATGCCAATTACAAAACATAACTTTCAAGTAAGAACGATAGAAGACCTTCCAAGAATTATGAAGGAAGCATTCCACATTGCAACAACAGGGCGACCGGGTCCAGTCCTTATTGATTTACCTAAGGATGTTTCGGTGGCTACAGGTATATTTGATTATGACAAAGAAGTAGATTTACCAGGTTATCAACCGACGGTAGTCCCAAATAAATTGCAAATTAGAAAGCTTGCTGAAGCTGTTGCAGAAGCGAAAAAGCCATGTATTTTATCGGGGGCTGGGGTTCTTCATGCACATGCTTACGATGAATTATTTGAATATGCTGAAAAAATGCGTATTCCGGTTGCCAGTACGTTACTTGGGCTTGGGGCTTTTCCAGGTGAAAATGAACTGTTTTTAGGAATGGCAGGAATGCACGGAACATACGCGGCAAATATGGCTATACATCAAAGTGATCTACTTATTAGCATAGGTGCACGTTTTGACGATCGATTAACCGGAGCATTACAACATTTTGCACCAAATGCAAAAATTGCTCACATTGACATCGATCCAGCTGAAATTGGGAAAAACGTGGAAACACACATTCCGGTTGTTGGAGATGCGAAAGCGGCATTGAAAATGTTGTTGGAGGAAAATGGATCTGCTGGTGAAACAGGAGTTTGGTTAGCTGAGTTAGACAAAATGAAAGCTGAATATCCACTTTGGTACAAAGAAGATGGAGAAACGATTAAGCCACAAAAGCTTATGGAGTTAATCTATGAAGCAACAAATGGTGAAGCGATTGTCACAACGGATGTAGGCCAGCATCAGATGTGGGCTGCACAGTTCTTTAAGTTTAATAAACCAAATCGTTGGGTCACATCTGGTGGCTTAGGGACGATGGGCTTTGGTTTCCCTGCAGCGATTGGTGCACAATTCGCAGAACCTCATACACCTGTTATCTCTATATTAGGAGACGCAGGGTTTCAAATGACAGCTCAAGAGCTTTCTATCCTGCAAGATTTAAACTTACCAGTAAAGATCATTATCGTAAATAACTCTTCACTCGGTATGGTTCGTCAATGGCAGCAGCTTTTCTATGAAGAGCGCTACTCTAATTCAGTATTTAACACACAACCTAACTTTGTAAAACTAGCAGAAGCTTATGATGTAAAAGGAATGCGAATTGATAAAGTTGAGGATGTCAAAGGAGCATTAGAAGAGGCACTTGCACATGACGGTCCAGTCTTAATGGACTTTAGAGTTACTCAAGTAGAGAACGTATATCCAATGATTGCTCCTGGTAAAGGACAGCATGAAATGGAGGGAATTAAACCATGAAACGTACAATCACTGCTCTTGTAAATAATACGTCAGGTGTTCTAAATCGCATTACGGGGTTATTTGCTAGACGTAATTTCAATATTGAAAGTATTACGGTAGGAATTACAGAAAATCCATCGATATCTAGAATGACGTTTGTCGTAGTAGTAGATACGATTGGAAACATCGACCAAGTAATAAAACAGTTAAACAAACAAGTAGATGTTCTAAAGGTAAGAGACATAACCGATGAACAAACCGTTGCTAGAGAATTAGCATTAATAAAAGTGGGTGTAACACCACAACAAAGAGCTGAAATTGGAGCTCTTGTCAATCCATTTAGAGCATCAATCATTGATGTTGGTCGTGAAAATATGACCATTGAAATTACTGGAGATCACGAAAAAGTCGAAGCATTGTTAGACCTTCTTAAACCATATGGAATACAAGACCTTGCTCGTACTGGAATTACTGCCCTTAAGCGTGGGACAAAAAGATCTCTTGATGCCAACAGAATTACGCTAATTAATTAACTATTAATTTTATAAAAACTAAATTTACTATAAAAGAGGAGAGATTTATTATGGCAAACATCTATTATAACGGAGATATCAACGAAGGCGTATTACAAGGAAAAACAGTTGCAATTATCGGATACGGTTCTCAAGGTCATGCACATGCACAAAACCTACGTGAAAGTGGAGTAAGTGTAGTTGTAGGTTTACGCCCAGGTAAATCTTGGGACCAAGCAGTAAGTGACGGGTTTGAGGTACTTACAGTTCAAGAAGCAGCAGCGAAAGCTCAAGTCGTTATGATCCTTCTTCCAGATGAAAACCAACCGAAAGTTTATAAAGAGTCTATCTTACCAGAATTAACAGCAGGTAAAGCGTTAGTGTTTGCACACGGATTTAACGTACATTTCAACCAAATTAAACCACCTGCTGATGTAGATGTATTCTTAGCAGCTCCTAAAGGTCCAGGACATCTAGTTCGTCGTACGTACACTGAAGGTGCTGGTGTACCAGGTTTAATCGCTGTATATCAAGATGCTACAGGTCAAGCTAAAGAGCTTGCATTAGCCTACGCAAAACAAATTGGTTCTGCACGCGGTGGAGTAATTGAAACGACATTCCAAGAAGAAACAGAAACAGATCTTTTCGGTGAGCAAGCAGTACTTTGTGGAGGAACTTCAGCTCTAGTAAAAGCTGGTTTTGAAACGTTAGTAGAAGCAGGTTACCAACCTGAAGTTGCTTACTTCGAATGTTTACATGAATTAAAGCTTATCGTTGACTTAATGTACGAAGGTGGACTTGAGTACATGCGTTATTCAATCTCTGACACAGCTCAGTGGGGTGACTTTGTTGCTGGGCCGCAAATCGTAACAGAAGATACGAAAAAAGCAATGAAATCGATTTTAAGTGATATCCAAACAGGTAAATTTGCTAAAGGCTGGATCTTAGAAAACCAAGCAAATCGTCCAGAGTTTACAGCAATCAATGAAAGTGAGAAAAAACATCCAATTGAAGTGGTTGGTCGCGAGCTTCGTGAAATGATGCCTTTCGTCAAGGCCAAATCAAAAGGAGTGGTAGGTAGTGCGAAAAATTGATGTATTCGATACAACTTTAAGAGACGGTGAGCAATCCGCAGGTGTCAATTTAAACTTTGAAGAAAAACTGGAGATTGCTAGACAGTTAGAGCGACTAGGGGTCGATATCATTGAAGCCGGGTTCCCGGCTTCATCCCCTGGAGATTTTAAGTCTGTTAAAGCGATTGCAGACCTTGTAAAAGGCAGTTCGGTAACTGGATTGTCAAGAAGTGTACAATCGGATATCGATGCAGCTTGGGAAGCACTAAAAGGTGGAGTCGATCCAAGAATTCATGTATTTATCGCAACATCTCCTATTCATATGACACATAAACTGCGGATGACACCAGACCAAGTGATCGAAAATGCCGTTGCTTCTGTAAAATATGCTGCCAAAAGGTTCCCTAAAATTCAATGGTCTGCTGAAGATGCTTGTCGATCTGATCTAGATTTTCTAGTTCGCATTATTGAGCAAGTAATTGATGCGGGTGCTTCCGTCATTAACATCCCAGATACAGTCGGGTATATCACTCCGAAAGAAATTACGCATATTTTCAGCTATTTAAAAGAAAACGTACCTAATATGCACAAAGCCAAACTTTCCACGCACTGCCATGATGATTTAGGGATGGCAACAGCAAACTCACTAGCGGCGATTGAAGCAGGTGCAGATCAAGTAGAAGGAACGATCAATGGAATTGGTGAACGAGCTGGAAATGCCTCTTTAGAAGAGGTTGCAGTAGCTCTTCATATCCGAAATGATTTTTATAAGGCAGCAACCGGCCTGACATTAAAAGAAGTAAAACGAACGAGTTCATTAGTTAGTAAACTAACAGGTATGGTCGTACCTAATAACAAGGCTGTTGTCGGTAATAATGCATTTGCTCACGAATCGGGTATTCACCAAGATGGTGTCCTTAAAGAGAAAACGACTTACGAAATTATCACACCAGAACTAGTGGGTGTTTCATCAAACCGTATGGTACTCGGAAAACATTCAGGCCGCCATGCGTTTAAAGACAAAATTAGAGAACTCGGTTACACAGCGACTGACGAACAAATTAATAAAGTCTTTAAAGCATTTAAAGAACTTGCAGATAAGAAAAAAGAGATCACAGAAGATGATATTTTCGCTCTTATGACAGAAGAGAAAATTGGTGCAGCTGTTCAATACTATGAGGTTGACAGCTTACAAGTGAACTACGGTACTACAAATATCCCGACAGCGACGATTACAATGAAAATGCCTGACGGTGAAATCGTTCAAGAAGCAGCAACAGGTTCGGGAAGTGTTGAAGCAATTTATAACACGCTTGAACGCATCATTGCATCACCTGTTAAGCTTTTAGACTATCGTATTCAATCAATCACTGGTGGCAGAGATGCATTAGCAGAAGTATACGTTAAAGTTCGCTTCGACGGTACAGAAACAAGTGGCCGTGGAACAGCACATGACGTATTAGAAGCATCTGCTAGAGCTTATATAAATGCTGTAAATCGTGTGTTAAATCGAAGATCACGTGAACTAGATCCAGTAGAACAAGTGAACTTGTAATGGATGAATGAGTGGGAGATGAGTGGGAGATGAGTGAATTGAAAAAAAAGATAACCGTTTTACCTGGTGACGGGATTGGCCCTGAGGTCATCCAAGGGGCTCTTCAAGTACTAGACGCAATAGCAAACAAATACAATCATGAATTTGAATATACTTACGCTAAAATTGGTGGAATTGCAATCGATGAGTGTGATACTCCACTTCCACAAGAAACGATTGATGCTTGTAAAGCAAGCGATGGGGTTCTTCTTGGAGCTGTTGGAGGACCGAAGTGGGATACGTTGCCTGGTCATATGAGACCTGAAAAAGGCTTACTCGGTATCCGTAAAGAGTTAGACCTTTTTGCTAATTTACGCCCAGTAACTGCACATGACAGTCTAGCTGATTCTTCAACATTAAAGAGGGAAGTTATTGACGGTGTAGACTTAATGATCGTTCGTGAATTAACAGGTGGCTTATACTTTGGAGAACCGCGTGAACGTCGCGAAGAAGGTGACGATTTAGTTGTTGTAGATACGTTAGCTTACAAACGCAGTGAGATTGAACGTATTATGAAGCAAGGGTTTGAATTAGCAAGAGTCCGTAATAAGAAGTTAACTTCAGTAGACAAAGCGAATGTCTTAGAATCAAGCCGTGTATGGCGAGAAGTTGCTATTGAAGTAGGAAAAGAATATCCAGATGTTGAGTTAGATCATATGCTTGTGGATAATGCAGCGATGCAGTTAATCCGCAATCCAAAACAGTTTGATGTAATGGTAACGGAGAACATGTTTGGAGATATTTTAAGTGATGAAGCTTCGATGCTTACGGGGTCACTAGGGATGCTTCCTTCTGCAAGTATCGGAAGCGGTGGACCAGGTCTATATGAACCTATTCACGGATCAGCTCCTGACATTGCAGGACAAAACAAAGCGAATCCGCTTGCCACAATCGCTTCGGTTGCTATGATGCTTAAATATTCTTTTGGAATGGCTGAAGAAGCAAATACAATTGATCAAGCAATTAGTGAAGTACTAGAAGCCGGTTTCCGCACAGGTGATATCGCAAATCCAGGGGAAGAAGTTCTTTCAACGACAGAAATGACAGCAAAAGTCATAGAGTTAATCAAAGGGGAAGTAGTCGTATAAAGTTCGTTTACCGCAGAGGGAAGAAGGTCCGAGAGTAAATGAGGATCTCGGATCTTTGGACCTCTCTATATGGAAAATATGAAAGTGAGGAAGAGGAGAATGACACCAAAAACAATTATCGAAAAGATTTGGGAAAACCATACGGTTCTAGATGAGCCCGGTAAACCGAATCTATTATATATTGATTTGCATATGGTTCATGAAGTTACTTCACCGCAAGCGTTTGAAGGTCTTCGAATTAATGGTCGAAAAGTCCGCCGTCCGGATTTAACGTTTGCTACAATGGATCACAACGTGCCGACAGTCGACCGATTTAATGTGACAGACCCTATTGCGAAAAAGCAAATGGAAACGTTAGAAAACAACTGTAATGAATTTGGTATTACGGTTGCCGGTATTGATAGTCCTGATAACGGGATTGTTCATGTTATTGGACCAGAGCTCGGCTTGACACAACCAGGAAAAACGATCGTTTGTGGTGATAGTCATACAGCTACCCACGGTGCCTTCGGTGCATTAGCATTCGGAATTGGTACGAGTGAAGTAGAGCATGTGTTAGCAACGCAAACGTTGTGGCAAAGTAAACCGAAAACGTTAGAAGTACGTGTTAATGGACGTCTTTCACAAGGAATTACAGCAAAAGATGTGATTTTAGCAATCATCTCTAAGTTCGGTGTAGATTTCGGAACTGGATATGTTATGGAATATACAGGGGAAGCAATCCACGGAATGACGATGGAAGAACGTATGACGATCTGTAATATGTCAATTGAAGCTGGAGCAAAGGCTGGTTTAATTAGTCCTGACCAAGTGACATATGATTATTTAAAAGGCCGCGAGTATGTTCCTGAAGGTGAAGAGTTTGATAAAGCAGTTGAAAAATGGAAAGCCTTAGCGACAGATGAAGGTGCAGTTTATGATAAATCTGTTGTGATTGAAGCAGATGAAATTCAACCAATGGTAACTTGGGGTACAAACCCAGCACAAGGTATTGGCATCCATCAGCCGATCCCAAGTCCAGATGACGTTGAAGCGACATCAGAGAAAAAAGCAATTGAGCAAGCGCTTGAGTACATGGGGCTAAAGCCTGGAACAAAAATGTCAGAAGTTGCTATTCAACACGTATTTATCGGATCATGTACGAACTCCCGCATGAGTGACCTTCGAGCAGCAGCAGCAGTTGCGAAAGGAAGAAAAGTGGCAGAAGGTGTTCGTGCAATTGTTGTACCTGGTTCACAAAAAATCAAACAACGTGCTGAAGATGAAGGATTAGATAAAATCTTTATCGAGGCCGGTTTTGAATGGCGTGAATCTGGATGTAGTATGTGTCTAAGTATGAACCCAGATTTTGTTCCTGAAGGAGAGCGTTGTGCGTCTACTTCAAACCGTAACTTTGAAGGGCGTCAAGGTAAAGGGGCAAGAACGCATCTTGTAAGTCCAGCGATGGCTGCAGCAGCGGCAATCAACGGCAAATTTGTCGATGTTCGTACGTTAGAAAAATCCCCAGTTTAATTTATTATCTAAAAATCGCTGAGGCGTAATTCTAATAAAATCAATCTTTATCAATAGTAGAAGAAGGTGGAATATATGGAACCTATCGTTGTTCATACAGGAAAAGCGGCAGGAATGAATCGTGTTAATGTAGATACGGATCAAATCATTCCGAAACAGTTTTTAAAGCGTATCGAGCGTACTGGTTTTGGAAAGTTTTTATTCTTTGACTGGCGTTATAATGCTGACGGGACAGACAACCCGAACTTTGAATTAAACCAGCTTCATAATCAAGGTTCAACGATTCTAGTAGCAGCACATAACTTTGGGTGCGGGTCATCTCGTGAACATGCGCCTTGGGCATTGCAAGACTATGGATTTAAAGTAATTATCTCACCAAGCTTTGCGGATATCTTTTACAATAACTGTTTCAAAAATGGGATCCTACCGATTCGTTTAGATGAAAATCAAGTTTATGAACTGATTGAAAAAGCAGACAAAGATATTTACGAACTGACTGTAAATCTTAAAGAGCAAAAGATTACAGATGCTGAAGGATTTGAAGCTTCTTTTGAAATCGATCCATATTGGAAAGAAATGCTTTTAAACGGCTGGGATGAAATCGGATTAACATTACGTTATGAAGATAAGATCACTGAATACGAAAAAGCAAATGCTTAATTTAGACAGAGCTGAGGAGTATTTCCTCAGCTTTTCAGTCTCTTTAGTTCTATTGCAGATCATAAAATAAACAAAAAATGGGAAAATAAGCGTAATACCTTCTAGATCCTCGATTTAGGAGGTAAAATAAAACGGTATATTGTAAACGCTTCCATACAAAGGGTACATGTTGAGAGTTATTTAATTTTCTCTATATTTTTTTCGAGATTTTAAGCTAGACTTTACACTAGTTTCTACTATATAAAGGTTTGTATTTCAAGTTACTACCTGTTAGACTTATTAGTAAATGATCAATAAATCCAAGAGTGGAGCGTTCATATGAATGATGAAACGAAAAGTAAAGAACAAAATGTGATTCCATTCCCTGGAGTTGGTGAAAAACTAGTTGAGAAAGGAATGGCTTCACTAAAGGAGAAACGTTTAAATGATGCATTAGACGATTTTCAACAAGCATTAAAATACGATCAAATACACCCTCAAGCTCGTTACGGAGTTGTTCTTACATATATTGAATTAGGTCAGCTTGATGAGGCGGTAGCAGAGAGTAAGCGAATGCTTCAAGAGGGGATCGGAGATTATTTTGATGTTTTACAAGTTCATGTCTCTTTACTAGTACAATTAGCGTGTTACGAAGAAGTGGTGACGATGCTCGAAGCAGTGTTAGCTGAAGGAAAAGTCCCTTCAAACCAAGCTGAGACGTTGTACCAATTATTACACTTTAGTCGTCAAATGAGTGAAGATGAACCTATTATAGAGGATACAGTGATCAACCTCCAAGAAAAAGAGGAGGAGCCGCCAATTGAGCTTTTGAACTTGCTAGAAGATCCCGATGTAAAAAAACAATGGGCAGCTATTCAAAAGCTGAAGAAATACAACCATCCACATGTCTTAGAAAAATACTTAGAATACCTTAAAGATGAAGAAAAAGATCTAGTCCTTAAAACATTTATCTTACAAAGTCTAAAAGATAAGAAAATAGAAGAACCAGTTGAAATTAGGAAACTAGGCCAAATTAAATACATAAATCCTCAACAATTAAATGATCTATTTGAAAATCCTTTTGGTCAAAAAGTGGCTAGTATTATTACATATCAGTTAGAACAAGACAATCCGAGCTTAAAAGACATGGTGTTGCAATTATGGTGGCAGTTTTTATTTGCACTAGTTCCCTTTCTCCCGCAGCCACAAGATGAGAACATTTGGGCAGGGGCTGTTCATCTAGTAGTGATAGAAAGCTTAGGTGGCGAATTTGATGAAAATGAAATTTCAGACCTGTACAATGTTAATGTACAAGAGTTAGTAAAGGCGGCCAATGAACTCGTTGAAGTCGAAGAGCAGGTATTTCAAGGGGTTGAGATGTAAATCTGTATTGAACTTTTCTTGAAATGCTTCTCTAGTATGTTATAATAGAGTGGTTGTCAAGTATATATATTAGTCGGAATGAATGTATTTATAAGTTGGAGGGAAATAATTAATGACTGCTAAATGGGAAAAGTTAGAAGGAAACAACGGTGTCTTAACTATCGAAGTTGACGCTGAAAAAGTAGATGTAGCTTTAAATGAAGCATTTAAAAAAGTTAGTCAAAAAGTAAATGTACCTGGATTCCGTAAAGGGAAAATTCCTCGTCCATTATTCGAGCAACGTTTTGGTGTAGAGTCTTTATACCAGGATGCTCTTGATATTTTATTACCAGAAGCTTATATGGCTGCAATTCAAGAAACAGGTATTGAGCCTGTAGATCGTCCTGACATCGATGTCGAGCAAATGGAAAAAGGTTCAAGCCTAATTTTCAAAGCGACAGTAGTTGTAAAACCGGAGGTAGAACTTGGTGAATACAAAGGCTTAGAAGTTGAAGCTGTTGACACTACAGTTACTGATGAAGATGTAGATGCAGAGTTAAAGCAAATTCAAGAGCGTCAAGCTGAGCTTGTTGTTGTTGAAGAGGGTACTGTTGGTGAAGGTGATACAGCAGTTATCGACTTTGAAGGATTTATTGATGGAGAAGCTTTCGAAGGTGGAAAAGGTGATAACTATCCACTAGAAATTGGTTCTGGTCAATTTATTCCAGGATTTGAAGAGCAATTAATCGGCTTAAAATCTGGTGAAGAAAAAGATGTTGAAGTTTCTTTCCCTGAAGAATATCATTCAGAAGACTTAGCTGGAAAAGCTGCTACATTCAAAGTAACACTTCACGAAGTTAAGCGTAAAGAGCTTCCTGAGCTTAACGACGAGTTTGCTAAAGATGTAGATGAAGAAGTTGAAACTCTTGAGGACTTAAAGAAAAACTTAAGAGAAAAATTAGAAACATCTAAAGCTCAACAAGCAGAAAATCAAAAACGTGATACTGTTGTTGAAAAAGCAGCAGAAAACGCAACGGTTGACATCCCAGCTGCAATGGTTGAGACGGAAACAGACCGTATGCTTCAAGAGTTTGGACAACGCCTGCAAATGCAAGGTATGAACCTTGAAATGTATGCTCAATTCACAGGTACTGACGAAGCTGGTATGCGTGAACAGTTCAAAGCAGACGCTGAGAAGCGTGTAAAAGTTAACTTAACATTAGAGGCAATTGCACAAGCTGAAAATATCGAAGTAACTGACGAAGATGTTGACAAAGAGCTTGAGAAAATGTCTGAAATGTACAAGCGTTCTGTAGAGGAAATTAAATCTTTACTTGCTGCTCAAGGCGGTACAGACGCGATTAAAGAAGACTTAAAAGTACAAAAAGCAGTAGAACTACTTGTAGAAAATAGTAAAACTGCAGAATAATAAACAAAGAACAAGGCGCGAAGTATCGTGCCTTGTTTTACATATATTAAGAGATAATGTGTTATGTTATACATATATAGGAAAAGCGGAAGCGCCCGTTTAGCGACGTACGGACTGGAGGGCATCGTATGAGATAAAGGAAACACGGCGATTGGTAGTGAGTCGATGTTGACTTATCGTAAGGAGATGAACGAAGTCACGCTAGTCGTTGGGCGCTGGAGCTAGACATCTTCGAATATTCTTATCTTAAAAAAGTAATGAACTGGAAAATGCAAGTATGATTTTCGCTTTAGTTGAACAAGATGAATAGAAACGTCTTCTGTTTGATACATAATTTTAAAAGGTAAAAAAGAAAGAGGATTTTTTACCAGTAATCTTGAATGTACTATAGCATAGAAATTTTTACTGACATCAATTTGTAAGGCAATTTCTTTTGTTTCATTACATAAGCTTTACTATTAACGCTTCGTTACAATTTTGTGATACAATGCTATACATAATTGGAGCAAATTAGAATGTTTCTATAATAAAACACTTGATTGGTGACTTTCTAAGATTGAGGTATTCTCATTCATAAATTGGTGATGTGATGTCGGTAAGCCAATGATGGAAAGATGCATCGGAGTGGTACAATTCTGTAAGGGGTGATACGATGTTTAAATTTAATGATGAAAAGGGACAGTTGAAGTGTTCTTTTTGTGGAAAAACGCAAGATCAAGTTCGTAAATTAGTAGCGGGACCAGGCGTTTATATATGTGATGAATGTATCGAGTTATGTACAGAGATCGTTGAAGAGGAATTGGGAACAGAAGAAGAAGTTGAGTTCCAAGAAGTTCCTAAACCCCATGAGATTCGTGAAATTTTAGATGACTATGTTATTGGTCAAGATAGTGCGAAAAAGTCACTATCCGTAGCTGTGTACAATCACTATAAGCGTATTAATTCTCTTGGTAAATCTGCAGAAGATGTTGAGCTCGCTAAAAGTAACATTGCACTAATTGGACCTACCGGTAGTGGTAAAACATTATTAGCTCAAACGTTAGCGAGAATTTTAAATGTTCCATTTGCAATTGCAGATGCGACTTCTTTAACTGAAGCAGGTTATGTTGGGGAAGATGTTGAAAACATTCTCTTGAAATTAATTCAAGCTGCTGACTACGACGTAGAAAAAGCAGAAAAAGGAATTATTTATATTGACGAAATTGATAAAGTAGCACGTAAATCAGAAAATCCATCGATTACTCGTGATGTATCTGGTGAAGGTGTTCAACAAGCATTACTTAAAATTCTTGAAGGAACAACGGCGAGTGTACCTCCACAAGGCGGCAGAAAGCATCCACATCAAGAATTCATTCAGATTGATACGACAAATATTCTCTTTATTTGTGGTGGAGCGTTTGATGGAATCGAACAAATTATTAAACGTCGCTTAGGTAAAAAGGTCATCGGTTTCGGTTCAGATATGAAACAAGAAGACTTAAAGCCAGGTGAATACTTAACAAAAGTTCTTCCAGAAGACTTATTACGCTTTGGATTAATTCCGGAATTTATCGGTCGTTTACCAGTTATTTCAAGTTTGGAGCCTTTGGATGAAGGAGCTCTTATTGAAATCTTAACGAAACCAAAGAACGCACTAGTCAAACAATATGTAAAGTTATTAGAGATGGACGATGTTGAACTTGAATTTACAGAAGACGCACTTAGTGCAATTGCGAACAAAGCAATTGAGAGAAAAACAGGTGCACGTGGTCTCCGTTCTATCATTGAAGGAATCATGTTAGACGTAATGTTCGACTTACCGTCAAGAGAAGATATTGCGAAATGTGTCATCACAAAAGAAGCAGTTGAAGATAACCAAATGCCAAAACTGCTCACAAAAGATGGCGACGAAATCGAAGTACCAAAAGAAAGCGCCTAAAACTAACATTAAAGAAGCTGACCCCGTCAGCTTCTTTTTTACACATTAGAAGTAAAAAATTTTAACATAGATGGTTCTCGACGAGGGTGAAAATTTTAAAGTACCAAGTATAAGGGCAACTGCGCCTAATCTTTGTCCGTCCCTAAGGCCCGCCAGTCGGCGAGTTCTCTTTATGAAAGAAGGAGTTTATAAAATCGAAGCTGCCTAGTTACAGCCCTAGTGAGTGACTAGCAACACTTCGCTCAACCTTCTTATGATACGTCAGTATGGCTTACTAAAAATGTCACCGTGATTGCGTTTACTTTCCGGTGGAAGGAAAGAAGACGTTCATTGTAATCATTTTTTCTTATAACTTTTTTACGGACTGAGAGGCCTTTATATTAATGAAAGCCTCATATTTAGATATTTCGCGGTCTCACAGGCCTTTATTTAACCAAAATCATTAACAAATATTACGAATAGTAGTAAATAAGGGCTTCTGAGTCCTCTAAATTAGGAAAAGCTAGACTTTCGACAGGAATAAGGGCCTGTGTGTCCGCTAATTTACTTTGGGTGTGGGTTGGACTCGCTTCAATATAAGTCTAAGTTGACTAAGTTGAGGCTTATGTTTGCATTCTCCTAATTATAGATATCAATTTAATTAAACTGTATTTTAGACACGGAATTTTACTTATAATGGATAATATTAATGTTAAACCAATATTTAGATCAGGAATTCCCCTATATGTGGGAATAAGCATAACTAAACGAATATAATAAAAAGAGAGGCTGCCGCAATTAATGGTGCTCTCCTTCTTATCCACTGCTCTATTGACTTAATGCACAGATATTTTACTTCTTCCTTTCATTCATTCGCATTTTTCCGCCACTTCTATGCGTTTTTTATTATTAACAGAAATAGGCAAGTTTTTCTGCGTTTACCTCCAAAGACATCAAAGCATACTAAAAGAAAATGTCATACATAAACTCAAACAGGGGGTACTTGAATGAATTGGACAGGCATTGCACTACTCATACAATTAGTATTCGGGACAATTATTGGACTGTATTTTTGGAATTTATTAAAGAGCCAGCGCAATCAGAAGACGTCGGTTGATAGAGAGTCACGTAAAGAAATGGATCATCTCCGGAAGCTTAAATCAATTACATTAAGTGAACCTTTATCAGAGCGTGTTCGTCCAGGGAACTTTGACGAAATCGTCGGGCAAAAAGAAGGGATCCGCGCATTACGCGCTGCCCTTTGTGGTCCTAACCCTCAACACGTCATCGTCTACGGACCTCCAGGTGTCGGGAAAACGGCTGCTGCACGACTCGTATTAGAAGAAGCAAAGAAAAACGCAAAAACACCATTTAAACAAGATGCAGTCTTCGTTGAATTAGACGGAACAACGGCTCGTTTTGATGAACGTGGTATCGCAGACCCTTTAATCGGTTCTGTCCATGATCCGATTTATCAAGGGGCTGGAGCAATGGGACAAGCTGGTATTCCGCAACCGAAGCAAGGGGCAGTAACGAAAGCGCACGGCGGGGTACTATTTATTGACGAGATTGGTGAATTACACCCAATTCAATTAAACAAACTGCTAAAAGTACTTGAAGACCGAAAAGTATTTTTAGAAAGTGCTTATTATAACGAAGATAATCAAAATATCCCTAGACATATTCATGAAATATTCCAAAAAGGATTGCCAGCAGACTTTCGTTTAATCGGGGCAACAACGCGTAATCCTCAAGAGTTACCACCAGCCTTACGATCACGTTGTTTAGAAGTATATTTTAGAGCTCTAACGCAAGAAGAAATCGTAACAATCGCGAAAAAATCTGTCGATAAGATTGGTTTTGATGCGGATGAAGGTGTATTAGAAAAAATAGGCGGATATGCAACGAACGGACGGGAAGCAGTAAATGTTATACAAATCGCAGCCGGAATAGCAACAGGTGAAGATCGAAAAGCGATCACCCTTGCAGACGTTGAATGGGTGATTCAATCAAGTCAATTATCACCAAGACCAGAACGAAAAATTTATCCTGAACCACAAATTGGTATCGTCAATGGTCTGGCAGTATTCGGTCCTAATCTAGGCGCTCTCATGGAAATTGAAGTAAATGTTATTTCAGTAACAAAAGGTAAAGGTACGATCAACGTTACAGGTATCGTAGAAGAAGAAAGCTCAGGAAGCCAAGCCCGTTCCGTACGAAGAAAAAGTATGGCGAAAGGTTCGGTAGAAAATGTAGTTACAGTTTTACGAAAAATGGGTATACCTACTAGTGACTTCGATATTCATGTGAATTTTCCAGGAGGAACGCCGGTTGATGGTCCATCAGCAGGTATCGCGATCGCTACAGGGATTTTCTCAGCGATTAGAGAAGTTAAAATAAGTAATAAAGTTGCGATGACAGGTGAGCTTGGTATTCACGGAACGGTAAAACCTATCGGTGGAGTCGTCGCTAAAGTAGAAGCAGCAATCCAAGCGGGTGCGGAAACGGTCATTATCCCGAAAGAAAATGAACAAGCGATCTTAAAAGAATTAGGAGAGGTCAATATCATTCCTGTAACAACTATTCAAGAGGTGTTTGATATCGCATTATTGCAAGAAAAAGAAGAAGAAGAAGTCATCCCTGCAAGCGGGGCAGTTTCCTCTCCAGCTGCATCTGTATAATGAATTAAAAATAGGAGCGATGCAAATAAGACTCGCTCCTTACTTCCTTTGACAAGGTTTTAATCTAATGGAAACGGAAAGGGTTTGGCGATTGGATAGTCGTCAATATCCTCTTCGTTATCAAAAAGCTATTCATGAACTTAAATTAGACAAAGAAAGGTCAATAGGATAGAATTGTATAAAAGAAATCTTGGTAAACTTTTCTACATATTTAATTAGGTGTTAGGAACTAATCCTATCGTTCATTGTGAACATCTCCATAGTATCGATGAACTAACTATGGTGGTCGGAGGTGCTGTTAAAATGGTTGAAAATAATAATACAAGAGTGATTCCACTTCTACCTTTACGAGGACTGCTTGTCTTTCCAACAATGGTTCTGCACTTAGATGTTGGACGCGAGAAATCAGTCAATGCTCTGGAAAAAGTAATGTTAGAAGACCATGAAATTTTACTTTCTACCCAGAAAGAAATCTCAATAGATGAACCGAGTGAAGATGAAATTTATTCGATCGGGACATTAGCAAAAGTAAAGCAAATGTTAAAGCTTCCGAATGGAACAATCCGCGTTCTTGTTGAAGGTATTAGCCGTGCAAAAATTGAACGATTTACTGATAATGCGGAAATGTTTGAGGTTGAAATTTCAATTCTTGAAGAAGAGCACATGGATAACACGCTCGAAGAAAAAGCTTTAATGCGAAATACTCTTCATCAATTTGAACAATACATCAAACTATCTAAAAAGATTTCAAATGAAACGTTAGCATCAGTTGCTGACATTACGGAAGCAGATAGGCTTGCAGATGTTATTTCATCGCACCTGCCATTAAAGATTGCTGAAAAGCAAGAACTTCTTGAAATGACCGCTGTTAAAGAACGCTTAACAAAGATCATCGAGGTTTTAAATAATGAACAAGAAGTATTAGGTCTTGAGAAAAAAATCGGCCAACGTGTTAAAAAATCGATGGAAAAAACACAGAAGGAATACTACCTTCGAGAGCAAATGAAAGCAATTCAAAAAGAGTTAGGCGATAAAGAAGGCCGCACTGGTGAAATAGCGTCATTAAAAGATAAAATACTTGAAGCTAACATGCCTGAAAGTATTGAAGCGAAGGCTTTAAAAGAATTGGATCGTTATGAAAAAATGCCTGCATCTTCAGCAGAGAGTTCCGTGATCCGCAACTATATTGATTGGTTAATCAATTTACCGTGGACGAGAGAGACGGAAGATGTCTTAGATATTAATCATGCGGAAGATATTTTAAATGAAGACCATTATGGACTTGAAAAAGTAAAAGAACGTGTACTTGAATATCTAGCGGTCCAACAATTAACCAAGGAATTAAAAGGACCAATTCTCTGTTTAGCTGGACCTCCAGGTGTCGGAAAAACTTCTTTAGCAAGATCGATTGCTCGATCACTAAATCGTGAATTTGTTCGTATTTCACTCGGTGGTGTACGAGATGAAGCAGAAATTCGCGGGCACAGACGTACCTATGTTGGAGCTATGCCGGGTCGAGTCATCCAAGGAATGAAAAAAGCAGGTTCCATTAACCCTGTTTTCTTACTTGATGAAATTGATAAAATGGCTTCAGATTTCAGGGGGGACCCTTCAGCTGCATTACTAGAAGTATTAGATCCAGAACAAAACAATACATTTAGTGATCACTTTATTGAAGAGCCATATAATCTATCCAAAGTCATGTTTGTAACTACAGCTAATAATATTGGTACAATCCCAGGTCCATTGCTTGACCGAATGGAAATTATATCAATTCCTGGCTATACTGAATTAGAAAAGCAGCACATTGCCAGCAATTATTTGTTACCGAAGCAGATGAAAGAACATGGGATGACCAAAGGAAAGCTTCAAGTAAAAGACGATGCATTATTAAAAGTGATTCGTTATTATACACGAGAAGCAGGAGTTCGTAGCCTCGAGCGTCAAATGGCGACTTTATGCCGTAAAGCTGCAAAAATGTTAGTATCAGGTGAGAAAAAACGAGTCGTCGTTACAGATAAAACAGTTGAAGATATGCTCGGAAAACCGAAATTCCGATATGGACTTGCGGAGGTAGAAGACCAAATCGGTGCAGCTACTGGGCTAGCTTATACAACAGTTGGTGGAGACACGTTATCCATTGAAGTGTCTGTTGTCCAAGGGAAAGGAAAATTAATTTTAACAGGTAAACTTGGTGACGTTATGAAAGAATCGGCACAAGCTGCTTTTAGTTATATTCGTTCACGTTCTGAGGAACTTGAAGTCGATCCAAGTTTTCATGAGAAAAATGATATCCATATCCATGTTCCTGAAGGAGCAACTCCAAAGGATGGACCTTCCGCTGGGATTACAATGGCAACTGCACTCGTATCGGCTTTAACAGGGCGACCAGTTAAGAAAGAAGTCGGTATGACTGGAGAAATTACACTTCGCGGTCGAGTTTTACCAATTGGCGGACTAAAAGAAAAATCAATGAGTGCACACCGCGCTGGTTTAACAACCATCATTATGCCGAAAGACAATGAAAAAGATTTAGAGGACATCCCGAAAAGTGTGCGCGATGAACTGACATTTATTCCCGTTTCACATTTAGATGAAGTCCTTAAAGTAGCGTTGGGAGAGAAAAAACAAAAATGAAAGTAACAAAAGCAGAATTAGGAACGGTAGCCGTAAAGCCAGAACAGTATCCGACGACAGGTTTACCTGAGTTTGGTCTTGCAGGTCGCTCGAACGTTGGTAAATCATCGTTCATCAATAAAATGTTAAATCGTAAGAAGTTAGCGAGAACGTCACAACGTCCGGGTAAAACCCAAACGTTAAACTTTTATCTCATTAATGAGATGGTCTATTTTGTCGACGTGCCAGGTTATGGTTTTGCCAAAGTATCGAAAACGGAACGTGAAGCTTGGGGCAAAATGATTGAAACGTACATTCAAAATAGAGACCAACTAAAAGCGGTTCTTCAAATAATTGATATTCGTCATGAACCATCGAAAGATGACCGGGCGATGTACGAGTGGCTCAAGCACTATGAAATTCCGGTAATTCTTATTGCAACGAAAGCTGATAAAATCCCTAAAGGAAAATGGGATAAACATTGTAAAATTATTAGAGAAGTACTGAATAAAGATAAAGAAGACCCTTTAATCGTCTTTTCCTCAGAAACAGCTCAAGGAAAAGAGGAAGCCTGGAATACGATCTTAGCTTACATGAAAAAATAAGTGGTAGATTGGAAACAGACAAATTCAACACTAAATTCCAGTATAATATGCTTGAGAAAAGGCACGAAGAACTGTTCTTCGTGCCTTCAACTGTTATATATGTTTGTCAAAAATGCCCTTATTAAAAACGACTTGAGAGTCTATTTCCAAAAATCTGAAGCTATTTTCTATGCGGACTAATAGGCCGTTATTTGTTGAAATTTCAATGGTTTTACGATTGAAACGGACTGAGAAGCCCTTATCTAGCAAAAAAGTTAAGATTTTAACGTAATTAATAGGAAATAAGGTCCTCTCAGTCCGGAAGAACCTTTGAAATGGTGTTTTTTATGAAAATAAGGTCTTCTGAGTCCGTAAAAATTTAACACCTACGAACTTGCTTGAAAGTCCCCCTATTTCTATTATATCTTTGTAACCAAGTAATTTCTTTTGATAATACCGCGCGATTTACCCGTCATTATTAAACTTTCGACATCAAAACGCAAGTCGAAATTACACCTCTCTAGCTATTTTTTTCGAAAAATAAGATAAACACCTAAAGCAATTAATAAAAGAGGCCAAAAACCTTCAAATATATCTAAGAAAGACCCGAGCCATTTCATCAAGTCAGTAGAGAAAAAGCCGAATCCTGAAACGATAAAAAGAATGATAGCTGGAACAAGACCGTCTCTTTTCGTTCTTAAGTATAAGAGCATAAAGGCAAGACCGACAATTAACGTAAACATCGCCCAATGTTGCGGCCAACCGGAAAACATAACAAGCGCATGAAAATGAACGCCTAATCCTACGAGAAGTGCACCAGGAAAGATCGCACCTGAATCATGCCCTAAATAGGATTGAAATAAAAAGGCAATCCCGATAATTAAAAGTATCGAAGGCCAAGTTAATAATTGCTTAGCGATAGGGAGGTCAAATTGTTGCAGAAGAAAATAGGCACCTACACCGATAAATAAAATTCCAGGGAAAATTCCTTGTTTTTTCATTAAATTATCGTCTCCTTTCATATATTTACACGTAGATGGATATGCTACATATATATTCCTGTTTACAAGTTTTTACTATAATCAATAACATCTGGCAGGAAAACCATGACAATACCAACATGATATCACAGGCTTTCATGATCTGTTCACAATTTTTTTTGGTATCGGAAAAAAAGCATGTTATAATGAGGACAGACTATGTCGGAAAAGAGAGAGAAATCCCGATAATAAATAGATAGGATGTAGTGGGGGTGAAGCTTTACCATGCATATTTTAGTTGTCGGATTAAATTATAAATCAGCACCTGTAGAAATTCGTGAACGCTTTGCCTTTCCAGCGGGAGAACTTCCACAGGCGCTTCATAAGTTACGCAATATGAAAAGTATTTTAGAATGTACGATTGTTTCTACCTGTAACCGCACAGAGATTTATGTAGTCTCTGATCAATTGCATACAGGTCGACATTTCACAAAAGTTTTTCTTTCAGAATGGTTTAATTTAGCTCGTGAAGAATTCACAAGCTATTTAGATATACGTGAAGATGAGCATGCTATAGAGCACCTTTTACGAGTAACTTGTGGTTTAGATTCAATGGTTCTAGGGGAAACGCAAATACTAGGACAAATCAAAGACAGCTTTTTACTGGCTCAAGAAAACGGTGCGACGGGAACAATTTTTAATCATCTATTCAAACAAGCAGTGACACTAGCGAAACGCGCTCATTCAGAGACGGAGATTGGTAATAACGCAGTGTCTGTTAGTTATGCCGCTGTTGAGTTAGGTAAAAATATTTTTGGTGATTTTAAAGACAAGCATGTGTTAATTCTAGGCGCAGGAAAAATGAGTGAATTAACGGCAAAACACTTACATGCAAACGGTGCTAGTAAAATTACAGTCATTAACCGTACGGAAGCAAAGGCTGCAGAACTAGCGGAGCGTTTCTTAGGAACATCTCGTCCAATGGAGCAGTTAGCAGATGCACTCATTGATGCTGATATTTTAATAAGTTCAACGGGTGCTAGAGACTATGTAATTACGCCAGCGATCGCGAAACAAGCGATGAAGAAGAGAAAAGGTCGCCCGCTCTTTATGGTTGATATTGCAGTACCTCGTGATTTAGATCCAGCGCTTGCAGATTTCGATGATATTTATTTATATGATATCGATGATCTAGAAGGAATCGTCCAAGCAAATCTAGCTGAGCGTAAAAAAGAAGCAGAAAAGATTGAACTGATGATTGAAGAAGAAATCGTTGCGTTTAATGGTTGGCTGAACACATTAGGAGTTGTGCCACTAATTTCTGCTTTACGTACAAAAGCGTTAGCAATTCAAGCGGACACGATGGACAGTCTCGTTCGCAAACTGCCGAATTTAACTGAGCGTGATAAAAAGGTACTAAGTAAACATACAAAGAGTATCGTCAATCAGTTGTTAAAAGAACCAATTACAAGAGTAAAAGAACTAGCTGCAGAAGAAGATGCACAGCGTTCACTTGAGTTGTTTACGAAGATTTTTGCTCTAGAAGAAGAGTTAGCAGAACAAAAGGTAAAGGAACAAGAAAAGCTTCGTATTGAAATGGCAGAACTTCAGTGGGATAAAAAGAAAGCTGAAACTGTACAATTTACAAACGTAAAAGGTGTTGCCGTACGCTCCTAAGGAGGAGTCTTCGTTTGATCAGTTTAAATTGGATGTATCTTTTAACGGTTATTTTATATAGTTTAAGTGTCCTCGGATACTTTTTTGATTTTATACAAAACAACCGGAAGGTCAACCAAATGGCCTTCTGGTTGCTTTCTATTGTCTGGGTTTTACAAACCTCTTTTTTTATTTTACGAATGTTAGAAGTCAATCGGTTCCCAGTTCTTACTCCGTTTGAAGGACTATTTTTTTACGCATGGCTACTCGTCACGTTCTCACTGATTATTAACTGGCGTTATCGGGTAGATTTTCTGGTTCTTTTTACAAACGTAGTCGGATTTATTTTAATGTCACTCAGTGTGTTTACACCGACGGGCGATATACCTGAAGAACTTTCACAACTACTAATTTCAGAACTTTTAATTATTCATGTCATACTCATTTTACTTTCATATGCCGCTTTTACATTATCATTTGCTTTTGCCTCAATGTATGTCATCCAACATCAAATGTTAAAGCGAAAACTATGGGGAAAACGACTAGTACGGTTTGGGAACTTAGCCAAGCTTGATAAACTTTCCTATTTTAGTGCTTTATTTGCCTTTCCGTTATTACTTCTAGGGATTATTCTCGGATTCATCTGGGCGTCGATCCAATTTGGGGAACTCCCGTGGCTTGATGCAAAAGTAATCAGTTCACTTATTGTTTTAGCAATGTATGGCTATTACTTATATCAACGAACTGTAAAAAATGCGAAAGGTTATCTAATGGCATTAACCAATATCGCAACATTTCTACTTGTATTAATTAACTACTTTTTATCGAGTAGTTTCTCAAACTTTCATCTATGGTATTAAATTCAGTATAATGTGTATAGAAAAAACGAACACAATTGGAGGATACGAATGAGAAAAATAGTAATTGGGTCAAGAAAGAGTCAACTAGCATTAACTCAAACGAATTGGGTCATTGAACAATTAAAAAAGGCAGGAGTCCCAAATGAGTTTGAAGTCAAAAAGATCGTTACAAAAGGTGACCAAATTCTTGATGTTACTCTTTCAAAAGTAGGGGGAAAAGGGTTATTTGTTAAAGAAATTGAGCAGGCGATGAGCGACAAAGAGATTGACATTGCGGTTCATAGTATGAAAGATGTTCCTTCAGAATTACCGGAAGGATTTACGTTAGCGGCAGTGACTGAGCGTGTAGACCCTCGTGATGCATTCATTTCGAATGATCATGTAAAACTAGCTGATCTTCCTGCTGGTTCAATTGTTGGAACGAGCAGTTTACGTCGTTCTGCTCAAATTTTAGCCAGTCGACCAGACCTTGAAATTCAATGGATCCGTGGAAATATTGATACGAGACTTCGCAAGTTAAAAGAAGAAAACTTCGATGCGATTATACTAGCTGCTGCAGGTCTGCAACGTATGGGCTGGTCTAATGATGTTGTTACCGAATATTTAGAGCCTGAAGTTTGTATTCCTGCCGTTGGTCAAGGTGCATTAGGGATTGAATGCCGCTCAGACGACCAAGAAGTGATTGATATGTTACAACATTTAAATCATCCTGAAACGGCTCGTACCGTTACAGCAGAACGCGCATTCCTTCATAAAATTGAAGGCGGGTGCCAGGTACCAATTGCCGCGTATGCAACGCTTGAAGACAATAACGATGTAAAGATCACAGCTCTAGTTGGTTCACCAGATGGAAAAACGATTTTACACGAAACGTTAACTGGAAGTGATCCTCAAAACCTTGGTGAATTAGCAGCCCAGAAGCTCCTTGATAAAGGTGCGAAAGACATTTTAACTCAAGTGAAGAAAGAGTTAGATCTATAATGATGACTTCGCTTCCTCTTGCTGGTGTTACGATTGGAGTAACGAGAGCTAAGGAGCAGTCTCGTTCGTTTATAAATAAAATAGAAGCTCAAGGAGGGATTGCAGTTGCTGTTCCGCTCCTTGCGTTTCAATCACCTAAAGACAAACATTCTATTCAAAAAGTTTTGTCTCATTTACATACATATGATTGGCTCGTGATTACGAGTGCAAATGGCGTTCAGTTTTTTCTTAATGAAGTCGACGAGATGGACAAGCGATCAGATTTATTGACAAAACAAATTGCTGTTGTTGGAACAAAGACAGAAGAAGTTCTTCAATCTTATGGGTTAAAGGCTTCGCTGCTTCCTGATCAATTTGTCGCAGAAAGTTTGTTAGAAGAGCTTCAGGCTAACTTGAACAAAGAAAGTCGCATCTTACTTGTGAAAGGTAATCTGTCCCGTGATGTAATCTATGACGGTCTAAAAGAAGATGGCTTTTCTGTGGAAGAAGTAACAGTTTATGAAACGGTGGAAAATGAAGAAGTAGAAGACGAACTAGTACATATGCTAACCAATCATAAACTGGACTATTTAACATTTGCAAGTCCGTCGACGGTCCAACATTTTATAAGTATTGTTAACAAGAACAATTTAACGTTAGATCAACAGATGACTTTTGTCTGTATCGGTCCAATTACAGCTCAAGCAGCCGAACAGTCGAGCTTGCAACCGCTTTTAGTAGCCAAAGAATTCACTACAGAAGGTATGATCCAAGAAATTATCGAACATAAAGGGAGGCCCAAACATGTCTGAATTACATTTCAGTCGTCACCGCAGACTTAGAGGAACGGCATCGATTCGTTCAATGGTGAGGGAAACACATTTACATAAAGAAGACTTAATTTACCCGATTTTTGTAACAGAAGGTGAACAAGTGCGTCATGAAGTACCTTCCATGCCGGGTGTATTTCAACTTTCACTTGATCTTTTAAATGAAGAAGTAAATGAAGTTGTTGATTTAGGGATTCCAGCCATTATTGTATTTGGTGTACCAAATGATAAAGATGATGTCGGGACATCTGCTTATTGCGACCATGGTATTGTTCAAAAAGCAATTAGACAAATTAAAGAAGTGCACTCGGATCTAACGGTTATCGCAGATACATGTTTATGTCAGTTTACGGATCACGGCCACTGTGGTGTCATTGAGGAAGGAAAAGTATTAAATGATCCTACCCTTGAATTATTAGCGAAAACAGCTGTGTCTCAAGCAAAAGCCGGTGCTGATATTATTGCCCCTTCCAATATGATGGATGGATTTGTAGCAGCAATCCGTCACGGTTTAGATGAAGCAGGCTATCACGATGTACCGATTATGTCGTATGCCGTAAAATATGCATCTAGCTATTATGGACCATTCCGTGATGCCGCTCATTCGTCGCCTAAATTCGGTGACCGCAAAACGTATCAAATGGATCCTGCCAATCGTTTAGAAGCAATTCGTGAAGCGGAGTCAGATATGAATGAAGGAGCAGACTTCCTTATTGTTAAACCAGCACTATCGTATTTAGATATTATTCGTGAAGTAAAAGATTTTTCGGGTGCTCCTGTCGTTGCGTATAACGTCAGCGGTGAGTATTCGATGATCAAAGCAGCTGCTCAAAACGGCTGGATTGATGAAAAAAGCGTAGTACTTGAAACATTAATGAGTATGAAACGTGCCGGTGCAGATCTAATTTTAACGTACTTTGCAAAAGATGTTGTACGTTGGTTGAATGAAAAATAAACGATAGAGGTGAAGCAGTTGAGAACCTATGAAAAATCGCAAGCCGCGTTTTCAGAAGCAAAACCAGTCATGCCAGGCGGAGTAAATAGCCCTGTTCGTGCCTTTAAATCTGTGAAGATGGACCCTGTTTTTATGGAAAGAGGAGAAGGAGCACGTATTTATGATATTGATGGTAACGAGTACATTGATTATGTATTGTCTTGGGGACCGCTTATTTTAGGACATGCCGATGATCAAGTCGTTGAAGCTTTAAAGAAATCGGTTGAAAAAGGAACAAGCTTTGGTGCGCCGAGTGAGCTAGAAACGAAACTTGCCAAGCTCGTTATTGACCGTGTTCCTTCGATTGAAGTTGTTCGTATGGTGAACTCAGGAACAGAAGCAACAATGAGTGCTTTACGTCTAGCACGCGGTTATACAGGTCGTAATAAAATCATTAAATTTGAAGGGTGCTACCACGGTCATGGTGATTCCTTATTGATTAAAGCCGGTTCTGGTGTAGCGACACTTGGATTGCCGGATAGTCCTGGAGTTCCTGAATCCGTCGCTCAAAATACGCTAACCGTTCCTTATAATGATATTGAAAGTTTAAAATTAGCATATGAAAAATTCGGCGATGACGTTGCCGCTGTAATTTTAGAACCTGTTGCTGGAAATATGGGTGTCGTTCGTCCGGAGCCTGGCTTCCTTGAGGCGGTTCGCGATATAACTCACTCTCACGGCAGCTTACTCATTTTTGATGAAGTTATGACAGGATTCCGTGTCGGTTATCATTGTGCACAAGGAGAGTTTGGGGTAACACCTGACTTAACGTGCCTTGGAAAAGTAATCGGTGGAGGCTTGCCAGTTGGAGCTTACGGCGGGCGTCGTGAAATCATGGAGCAAATCGCGCCGGCTGGTCCGATTTATCAAGCAGGAACTCTTTCAGGAAACCCGCTGGCAATGACAGCTGGATATGAAACACTATCACAGCTTAAACCAGAACATTATGAGGAGTTTGACCGTCTTGGTAAGCGTTTAGCAGAAGGCTTATCAGCTGCAGCAACGAAGCATGGCATTCCTCATACGACGAGTCGAGCAGGTTCAATGGTCGGTTTCTTCTTTACCGATCAACCGGTCAAGGACTTTGCATCTGCTTCAACATCAAACTTAGATTTTTTTGCAGCGTACTTTAAAGAGATGCTCCACCAAGGAATTTCTCTACCACCATCACAGTTTGAAGGTATGTTCTTATCCACGAAGCATACTGAAAAAGACATTGATGACACGATTGCAGCTGCAGAAATCGCATTTTCAAAACTGAAGTAATCGCTCTATCTTTTGATTACATCACAAAGTGGTAGTAAAGGCTCAGACTAATTGGTCTGAGCCTTTATTAGTTGGATGAAGATTTATTAATGTAAGGTGATATCGGAATTCAGCAAATGGAACTAGAGGGAGAGAATAGAGCCCGAGCTCCTGTAAAATCAGATGATACGGGAACTAAAGGGAGAGAATAGAGCCCGAGCTCCTGTAAAA